>JAEZYN010000004.1 GCA_023419095.1 Bacteroidota bacterium
CATCCAATCACCTTAGGCGTTTTTAAAAGTTCAGCCGCCGCGAAACTGGCTTTGCGCGCACACATCGTGTAATGCGAACCAACCGGCAAAATGGCCAGATCAATTTTTCCGAAAAGTTGTGGGAACAGCGCCATATCAGCCATCACGCCTGTGTCGCCGGCAAAATAAATGTTTTTGCCTGGTAGCCTGAAAATATATCCCGCAGGTTCGCCGCCGTAGCTTCCGTCGGGAAAAGAACTGGTGTGACTCGCCGGAACCATCGATATTTTTAAGTCGTCAATTTTTGCGGAACCGCCGAAATTGATGTCAATAGAATTTGGATGATTAAAATAGCCACAGATTTCCGGTTGGCCGATGATTTGGGCTTCCGGATGATTCTGCAGAACTTCCTTTACATCCGCTGTGTGATCGCCATGCGCATGTGTGATCAAAATGTAATCGATTTTTTGCGCAGCGATATCAAAACCGGATTTCTCTTTCTGGAAGTTGTAAAAAGGATCGCTGAGTATATTCTTGCCGTTGTACGTGAACAAAAAGCAGTTTTGTCCGAGGAATTGTATGGTCATTGTGGTAATTTTTATATTTAATTTTAGCTTAAAAATAATTTAAACCAATTGCTAATAAAATTGCAGTGGTCATCGTGATTATCCCAATTTGCTTTAAAAACGGATCAAGTTCACGCGGTTCTTTGGTCTGCAGGATTCTGCGCCGGAGTGCAGCAGTCGGGAACAGCATGATCATTACAATAAAGGCGTAATATTTTTTTTCGGTATGCAGTCCGTTCATCATTAAGAAAACAAGAATCAAAATAATCGGCAGCTGCAGCAGAACCATTTCGTAGATCATCGCATTACGGAAACCGAGCCTCAGTGCAAATGTTTTTTTACCCGAAACGCGGTCACTTTCGATATCGCGCATATTGTTCAGGTTTAAAACCGCCGCGCTCAGCATACCGATCGCCGTCGCCGGCAGTAAAATATCGGCATCAAACGTTTTTGTAAAGAGAAAATAGCTGCCGCAAACCGAAACCAGACCAAAAAAGATAAACACCATCAAATCACCCAAACCCAAATAGCCGTAAGGTTTTTTACCCACGGTGTAACCTACGGCGGCCAGAATACAGGCAACCCCAAGCGCCGTGAAGGTATAAAATTCGTTTAGATAACCATGCTTGAAGAACGCCTGATACAAAAGTGCGACAGTAGCGAGCAAAGACAAAACTGCAAACAGAACAACGGCGTTTTTCATTTGACCGGCGGAAATCCGTCCCGAGGCAACGGCGCGCTGCTCTGCTTCGTTCACTCTGAGTTTGTCGGTACCTTTGATGCCGTCACCATAGTCGTTCGCAAAGTTTGAAAGAACCTGGTAGAGCAGAGTGACCAGGAGTGCCAGTGCAAAAACAATCCAGTCCCAGGTGCCGCCGGCGTTTTCAACGCGCCATTTGGCTATAAAAGAACCGACGATTATTCCGCTCATCGATAACGGTAAAGTGCGTAGCCGGGCGGCTTGTATCCAATCTGTCATGGTTTTGGGCGATCAGCAATAATTAATGAGAATTACTAAGAAATCCATTTGTTTTCACCGAAGTTTGGCTTTCTCTTTTCGAGGAAGGCGTTGCGGCCCTCTTTGGCCTCTTCGGTCATATAGGCAAGTCGCGTAGCTTCGCCCGCAAATACCTGCTGCCCTACCATTCCGTCGTCGGTAAGGTTCATTGCAAATTTCAGCATACGGATAGACATCGGCGACTTTCCAAGGATTTCCTGCGCCCATTCGTAGGCTTTTTCTTCAAGTTCGGCGTGTGGAATCACAGCGTTTACCATGCCCATATCTGCCGCTTCCTGCGCAGAATAATTCCTGCCCAGGAAAAAGATTTCACGTGCCTTTTTCTGCCCGACCATTTTAGCCAGATAAGCTGAACCGTAGCCACCATCAAAACTGGTAACGTCGGCATCAGTTTGTTTAAAGATTGCGTGTTCTTTACTCGCCAGCGTAAGGTCGCATACCACGTGAAGCGAATGTCCGCCACCTACTGCCCAGCCATTTACTACCGCTATTACCACTTTTGGCATAAAACGGATGAGGCGCTGAACTTCGAGAATATTCAGACGGTGACGCCCGTCGTCGCCCACATAACCCTGTTCGCCGCGTGCTTTCTGATCGCCACCGCTGCAGAATGCGTGACCGCCGTCTTTTGGGCTTGGGCCTTCGCCGGTAAGCAATACCACACCTACTGAAGAGTCTTCCGAAACGTGGTAGAAAGCATCGTAAAGTTCAGAGGTGGTTTTTGGACGAAAAGCGTTTCGCACTTCAGGTCTGTTGATAGCAATGCGCGCAACGGCGCCACATTTTTTGTACGTAATATCTTCGTATTCATTTACAGTTTTCCAGTCGGTCATTTTACAGCAATTTTTTGAGATGTAAAGGTAATATAATATAGCGAAAATTTAAATTAACAGGGGATGTTTGTTGTGCGCTAAAAGGTTTTATCTTTACGCGCAACGATAAAAATTGAATGATTAAAAAATTTACCTCTGTACTTGTCTTAGTTACATCCATGTTCTTCAGCGCCCAGAATGTCGAATTTGATGATATTGAGCTAAAAACCTATCTACTGGACGCAACACCAACAAATTACCGGGCAACGGATATGGCCGGTCTCTGGTGCAAGGTAGATACCAATTCGGACGGCGAGATTCAATTGTCTGAAGCACAAAATATAAGTAGACTCACCATCAAGGCTTGGGTAAAAAAAATAGGTGGGCTGGAAAAATTTTCGAATCTTACTGAACTCATGTTCAGTTCAGACGTGATGCTGGCACTTGATCTGACACCACTTCCCACTCTGAAAAAAGTTGGCGTATCAGATTGTTATGTGCTTTCAAGCTTAAATTTGACCGGACTACCTGCTCTCGAGCAGCTTTATATATCTAATGTCGACAAGCTAAACGTCATAGATTTAAAGAGCAATACATTACTAAAACAGGTTAGTTGGACGGGATTGTTCACCAGCACGGACTTTTCCGGCAATTCAAATCTGGAGGAAGCATTACTTAGCTCCCCGAATCTAGTGCAACTTGACTTCTCATCAAATCCAAAGTTCAAGTTTTTGAGAGTCTATCAGGATAAACTTGCACAGCTTAACTTTGCAAATAATCCTGCACTGGAAAATCTTTATCTGCAAAATACGGCAATTACGCTTTTGGATTTGTCCTTAAACTCTGCTTTAAACGAAGTGGAAATTTATGGTATTGCGCTGGCTAACCTTAAACTGCCGGACAATTCAGCACTGAAGTCTTTAAAGTTAAATGGTTCGCAGGTCCAAAAAATCGATGTTTCAAAACAGACAGCGCTTACATCCTTAAAGCTGACCGGCAACCAGCTGGACAGTCTTAACGTCGACCAGAACGGGAATCTGGAAGATGTGCATGTATTGAATGAGACGAAAATAAAAACATTAGACTTTAGCCGCCAAACCAAACTGGATTATCTTTGGTTTGACCAGCTGGCAAATCTTGAGAAGCTGATAACGAAAAACGGCAGAACACAGAATTTTGTGGAAAGCTATAGAAACTGCCCGAAACTAACATACGTGTGTTGTGACGAGGCGGAAAAAGCATTTTTTATCAGTAAAAATGTCCGCAATGTCACGACTGACTGCCTACTTGGAACTTCTGAACCACAGGAAGCTACCCGCTTGCCATTTTCGCCAAATCCCGCCTCTGATCAAATAACATTTTCTGTAAAGCCAGACGGGGTAAAAGTCTACTCCACCGACGGAAAACTGGTAATTAGTAGTAAACCAGTGGGCAATAGAATGGATGTTTCCAGTTTAAAAACCGGCACCTACTTCATGGAAATTCGCTCAGCCGACCGCTCCTACCTTCAAAAATTTATTAAAAAGTAATTTGCAGGCACAACCTCCCTAATCTTCGTCCGGCAGATCGCCGGCTGTTTCCGCGAGAACCTTTTCTGCCTCGTCAATATCGTGCTCGCTGACGAGCAGAAAGTAGTTCTGCGAGATCGGGAAAACGGCGATGTTGTTTACGTATTCGTTTTTAATATAGCTCGGGATTTCGCGCGAGGCCAGCTTGGATTTGGCTAACTCGATTTCGTATAAATATGAAGACTGGAATACAGGAAGTAATTCTGACATATTTTTTGTTTTAAATTAACCCTGATTCCAGCAAAAATGCGGCCGCACGGGCTTTTTGAAAGTGAAATGCATGGGTTCATAGCCCTGATTGCAGCGGCATCCCCCGGCGGCGCGCCAGCGACGACGGGGATATAGCGGAAAGCAGGACGGGTCTTCGAAAGGTGCGAAACCTGTGTTGCTTCTTATACTCTAACCCATTTTCCTGCGATTGATAAACCAATAGACCGGTAATCCGAGCAAAATAAGGATGAAACCCGGCCAGGTGTACTGCGGTTTAAACCAAATAAGCAGTACGCAGAAAGCGGTCCCAATGACTAAATATAAGACCGGCGTGAGTGGGTAAAGCCACGTTTTATAAGACCTTTCAAGTTCGGGACGTTTGATCCTCAAATAGATGACGCCGAAAACCGTGATCATATAAAACAGTACGATTACAAAGGAGATCATATCGAGCAAATCTCCATACTGCCCGCTCAACGCGAGCACACAGGCCCAGATGCCCTGCATCCAAAGCGATTTTTCGGGAACATCAAAGCGATTATTTTCGGTGGCTGACCTGAAAAACAGACCGTCTTTTGCCATTGTCTGAAAGACGCGCGCACCTGCCAAAACGAGCCCGTTTATGCATCCAAAAGTAGAAATCATGACCAGAACCGCCATAATGATGGTTCCCACGTTACCGAAAATAACTTCGGAAGCAGCCACAGCGGGCCGGTTTTTGTCAGCAAACGCGATTCCGTCGCGATCGAGCGCGTTGAGATACACAAAATTTACGAGTATGTAAAGTACCATCACCACGCAAGTGCCGAGCACCATTGATTTCACGACGTTTTTTTTCGGATTTTCTATTTCGCCGGATACAAAAGTGACATTTTCCCAAGCCACAGAACTGAATACTGAACCTACCATCGCCGCGGCGATGCCGCCGAGCAAAGTGACTCCCGAAATGGGTTGCCAGCCTGTGGATATAAGATCATTTCCTACTTCACGGCCAAAGTTTTGAAAACCGTTCCACCCGATGTTCATATTTTCCGCCCAGTGCGAATCTTTGATCAGCAAGAATCCAAATAAAATAATTCCGAGTAAAGCCAGAATTTTTGAGGTCGTGAACAGATTTTGAAGAAGTTTGCCATTTTTCACGCCCCGTGTATTGATGAATGTAAGCAGCAGAATCACGACAATCGCGAGAATCTGTACCCAGGTGATGCGGAACGTTCCACTTTGGAAAATGGGCGCGGAATCATTAAGAGCCGGAATGAGGTAGGCCGTAAACTTTCCGAAAGCCATGGCTACGGCGGCGATTGTACCGGTTTGTATCACCGAAAAAAGTCCCCAGCCGTACAGAAATCCGGTCATTTTCCCGAAAATTTCAGTGATGTACGTATATTGTCCGCCAGCTTTCGGAAACATAGCAGACAGCTCGCCGTAAGAAATCGCGGCAGCAACGGTCATCACGCCGGTGATCACCCAAACGGCGATCAGCCAGTAGCCGGAGCCGAGATTCCGCATCATGTCCGAACTTACGATAAATATTCCGCTGCCGATCATGGATCCCATTACAAGCATTGTGGCATCCCAAAGTTTGAGTTTTTTCTGCATAAAGTTTTTAGCTGTTTGTCAACGCAATTTGCGCACGCGATTATTTCTGTACTATTTAAATAAAGCCGTAAATATAAAAATTTAGGCAAAGGTTTTTAATTTATTTTAAACTTTTAATATTGTTTTGTTGATAATGTTAGCTAAAAACAATCAGTGCGTCGCGCGCTGTAATGCAAAATTTTAATTATAAAAATCGGAAACCATACGAATCAGGAACTAAGTATGTAAAATGCATCCGACACAATATCAGGTACAAAAAAGAGATCTGCCTGCGAAAATTTTATTAATTTTGTTCAAAGTAAAACAACGTAATGAAAAAATTTGCCGTAACTCTATCGATAATTTTATCCGCGACACTATTTGCGCAGGAATCTGCTAAAAAAGCAGGTCCACCCGAAGGCAAAGCTTTGGCTGGCGAGACATATGGCGCACAGGTCTCAGCAAAAGCAGAACAGAACGCGCTGACAACCGCCAAACTCGACAAGAAACTTAAAACCGCAAAAAAACTCGATAACGTAGCCGTGAAGGGCAAAGTAACCGATGTTTGCGAGAAAAAAGGGTGCTGGCTAACGGTGGAAACCGATAATAACGAAAAATTCTTCGTCAAAATGAAAGATTATGCGTTCTTCGTCCCGACCGCGCTGAAAGGCAAGGAAGTGCTGCTGGAAGGCTCCGCTGAGACGAAAGTAATCTCGGTAGATGAACAGAAACATTACGCCGAAGACGCGAAGAAGCCGCAGGCTGAAATAGATGCCATCACGAAACCTCAGGAGGAAATCAGATTTGTGGCAAACGGCATCAAAGTGTTAAAATAAATACAATCTGAATTTTAAAAAAATATTGCGAAGCATTTTGCTTCGCATTTTCTTTTACCTGAAAGTAAAATCTACCGGTTCGTCGAGCTTGGGAAATTTGCGCGTCGAGATAAATTTTTTACCAGTACAGTCAATTTCTTTCCATCCTTTCTTTGCGCCCACATCGCCTACTTCGATGACAATCGGTAAAAAGGAAATCTCAGTATTTCCCGGAATATACTCTTCGCGAAACTGCACAGCAATATCGAGTGTGCATTCATAATCCAGATTTAAGGTCACGTTTCTGTAAATCACATCGCAATGCGTTTCCTTATTTACGGGAATCTTCGAATAGCTTTCCCAACCCTGAATATCTCCCTTCAAGTTCATGATAGCGCACAGACTTTCATAAAGTGCGAGCGTATAAAATTTTCGTGTTTGAACTCTTTTGTAATCATCCCGGTAATGCCCACCTTCAAATAAAATTGTTGGCAGACCCATTTTCGTGAAATTATCACCCGTGGAAGTGGGATAAAATTCATCAGAATACCTTGCAATCTGATCTGGCAGATGACTGTCCAACTGATTAAAAACCTGCGAAATTACAGCCATTGCCTGCTTTCGGACCTGCGTCACCTCACGTTCAAAGTTCACAGACGGCGCCAAAAATGATAGAGTGGCAGGATCTTTTCCATTGGTTGTAAATATTGTACGCTGATCGTGCAGATTCAGTGCGTAATGGTATTTTCCGGTTTCAACTATATCGCGGAGCAACTGGAACTCTTTACTTGATTTTTTTAAAAAGTCTCTGTTCAGGTCAATGTCCAGCGCGTTTCTGCGGGTCCATTTCTCAGAACCGTCCGGATTCAGCATAAAAATAAAATCGAGTGTAATTTCCGATAAGAGGTTTTTGAATAATCCATCTTCGCGATTTCGAATTTCAAGCAGATCCAACATCGCCAGAGTTCCGGTGGATTCGTTACCATGCATTTGTGACCACGCAACCACTTTCGTTGAACCACTGCCTAATGACATCATATAAATAGGCTTTCCCAGAAACGACTTACCAATTTCTGAAATACAACCGCTGTATTTCGTCTGTAGATAATTAAATAATTTTTTGGGCGAGATATAGCGTTCAGCAAAATCAGGATTTGGAAAATAAGGCAAGATACTGTTCATAAATCAAGTTTACACCTTTCAAATTTACTTTAAATTTTAACAAATTTCACATTGTTACATTTGTAAAATCTCTAAACACATTACTTTGACAGTTTGTCTGTTGGTAATTTTGTGGATTGAACTATTTATAATTCTAATTTATATAAAACTAGAAATCAATTAATTAAAATTATTAATTCGAGTATTTTATAACTTTACTTTAAGTTATATTATTTACAGTTTTCCCCAATTGTAGGTTGTTTCGCTAAACAATTTTTTAAAATTTAGGAATTGATTTCTTAGAATTGTTACATTTGTAACGATGTTAAAAAAAGTTTATTTGCATTATATTTGCGCATAAAATTCTATATGAGCAGCGAAACGGTCTTCTTACTATCCTTCTTGGTTTTCATCGTATTTATCCTGGCGCTAGATTTAGGTCTGCTGAAGAAAAAATCAGACACTGTGTCGATGAAACAGGCAGGCCTAATGAGTTTTTTTGTGGTTGCGCTCTCGATGTGTTTTTATTTTGTGTTGCTTACCTACGGTCACCTACTCCACGGCATAGACAGCATGGAAAAATTACAGGAAGTAATTTCCTCGCACCACCATCCTGTGAAAATAGTTCCGGGCGATCTGGAAAACAGTATCCAGCTCTATAATCAAAACCTCGGGCTCGAATATCTTACCGGATATGTTGTGGAATACGCATTATCCGTCGATAATATATTTGTAATGGTACTGGTCTTCACCGCCTTTGGTGTAGCTCCGAAAAACTATCACCGCGTGCTGTTTTGGGGGATTCTGGGTGCTATCGTGATGCGCTTCATCTTTATATTCGTTGGTGCAGCTCTTATCGAAAAGTTCAGCTGGATCATGTATGTGTTTGGCGCTTTCCTGGTGTTTACAGGTATTAAGATGTTCTTCGAGAAAGCAGAAGATGATAAAATTGACACGCAGAACCACCCAGTCGTTAAGTTCGCAAACCGTTTTTTTAAGGTTCACAATCATTTCGTAGGCAACAAATTCTTCGTCACCATCGATGGAGTGAAGAAAATCACTCCGCTGTTTCTAGTGCTTTTAATCATAGAAGCGACAGATCTTATTTTTGCTGTGGACAGTATTCCGGCGATTTTCTCCGTGACGAAAGATCCTTATATCGTATTTTTCTCGAACATTTTTGCGATCATTGGTCTCCGTTCGATGTTCTTTTTGTTGGCTGGAATTATTGATAAATTCCGTTTTCTGAAGGTGGGTCTGTCTGTACTGCTTACATTTATCGGTCTTAAGATGCTACTGCATTCGTACCTTGAAAATTGGGGTTTCACGACGAGCCACTCACTCATTGTGATCGTGGGAATTCTAGGTTTAAGCATATTATTCTCACTGATGTTCCCAGTCCGCACTAAGGACAGAAAGCTAAAATTCGATCCTGAAAAAGACGAACATATACGTCACTAAACAAGTCACCAAATTCGTTACACTATATAAACCAGCTTTTTACAGGCTGGTTTACTTTTGTAATTAAGTTTAATTTACAAATGTATTTACATAATTGAAATTTATTTTTACATTTGTATATGAGTTTGAATGACCGCATTTCGCAAATTATCGAATATTCGAAACTGACTGCCTCTGAATTTGCAGACGAAATCGATGTGCAGCGCAGCAACATTTCTCACATCACATCGGGCAGGAACAAACCTTCCCTCGATTTCCTTATTAAGATTAAAAGCAGATTCCCCGAGCTCGAATGGGACTGGATCATCACCGGTGACGGTGAAATGGTGAAACCGCAGGAAGAATTGCCGAAGGTTCCGAAACCAACGTCTGTCCCCGATTTATTCTCGATAATAAATGATGAGAATTTCGGCTATACCGAATCCGAAGATAGTGTAGATAAATCAATGGCTTTAGAATCCGATATTCCTGTACAAAGTTCTGCTCAACAAAAAATAACCGATTCTCAGCGATTAGCAGCTATAAATTCTCCAGTGAATATTCAACAATCTGAAAAGCAGGAAGTTGCGGTAAAAAGGATTGTTTGGTTCTACGATAACGGCAAATTTGAAAGTTTTGAGCCGTAATATTTAAAATTAAGTTTAAATTTTTAGAGCCGGATTTATAAATACATCGTATGCACGCTTTTTGTATTTCAGAGCAAAATCATTTTTATGAAACTTGCCGAACTTGCAAAAGAACTTCATATCTCAACCGACAGCTTTATCAAATTCATTCAGGATTTCGACCTTGAACTTTCTGAATGCATCAGTACAGATTTCGAGGTAAAAGATGATTTCGCAAAATTTGCGCGCGAAAATATTTCTTTTTTAAAAAACTATCAAAAAGATCTTCAGCAGCCCAAAACCGTAGAAGATATCGCCGGAAATATAAGTCAGCCCGCCGAAAAAGTAGCGGAAATAATACGGCAGGAAAAACCTGCGATTTATGAAAATGGTGTGTACAGATCCTCGGTTTCAAGTTTCGGTGTCGACCAGAAGTTAGGCGGCAATTATAATTTTGTTTACGACTATTTCGGAAAAAAGACGCCATTGGCAAAGCGAGATTTTATCGGTTATCGCGACCTGTTCTTTTATATTTCAAAAACCCTCGACCCGTTTGTCAGCCACACTTCGCTTACAGATTGGGGTATACACAGACCTGCAGGCATTATTCTTTACGGCCCGCCAGGTAGCGGAAAAATATTTTGGGCACAGAAAATCGCGCAAATAATTAATTACCAATTTAAAGAAATCAAGAAATATTATCTCGGAACATCGTTTGTAGATGGCAGCGAAACGAGCTTTAATGATTTTCTTCTCGGCATCATGAAGGAGAAAGAAATAGTGCTTTTCATGGATGATTTTGACACTGTAATGAGCGGACGAACCGCGACAACCTCAGTTTCGTCGTGCGATGAGGAAACAAAAGAAATAATCCTTCATTATATAAGCAAATTTGAGGAAGAAAAATTATTGATGGTAGCCTCCGCAAATACTTTAGCCGGGATAGACCGCGAAGTTCTGGCACCTGGCCGTTTTGACGTCGTAATTCCTGTCTTTCCGCCCAATGTTCAGGAACGTGCGGAGATCATACTCTATTATATGACTAAAGATTTGTCCGGCGATGCTTTGCTGATGCAGATTTTAAAGATAAATAACGCCGATCATCTTCCTTTTTGGACGGAGATTTCAACCCGAATGAAAGTCTTTTCAAACACCATGCTTATAGATTTCACGCAGAGTTTGAAAAAACGTATCCGTTCCACCTATTTAAAAGATAATTCTGTGAATATCGATATTAAGCAATTCCTCCAACCCGCTTTGAGAGACGCATCTGCGAAACTCACAGATGAATATTTTGAACAGATTTCACAGTTTATCACCGACATTTCAGTCAATAATTATGACGATTTTCCAAAAAGAATTGAGAACCTAAAGCAGGAACTTCAGCACTACAGAATCGTTGAAAAGCCACGCCAGGCTATCGGTTTTACGCATAACTCTGATGCAAAATAAAACGAAAGCCATCTTTAATTGATGGCTTTTGAATTTTCATCCTATTTCTTTTCTTTCGGTACTTTCAGGCCTTTTTCTTTGGCCTCTGAAATTCCGATCGCAACCGCCTGCTTGCGGTCTGTAACTTTGTCACCATTGGAAGATTTTAGTTTTCCTTCCTTGAACTCGTGCATCACTTCTCCAATTTTATCGGATGCTTTATCCGAATACTTCTTGTTTGCCATAATTCAGATTTTATTATTAATAAGGTAATTGATAGATGGTTTGAATTCAATAATGCTGCCATTGGGCGCTAATCTACGGGCGTTTTAATAAAATTGTTATCTTTGAGACCTTTATCAATTTTATCTATATGAAGAAAATATTTTTATCAGTCTCATTAGTAGCTACGGTAGCGCTGTTTTCGCAGGAAATAACGCTCGATAAGATTTACTCGGGCTATTATCGCGGAAAGAGCATTTCGGGAATCGCATCGCTGAAAGGCGGTGACAGCTATGTGGTTATAGAGCCTGCCGGAATTGCTAAATATTCATACAAGACCTCACAAAAAGAGGGAAATATCGTTGATGGAAAATTTGAATCTTATATTTTCAGCAGCGACGAATCGAAAATTTTGCTTTTAAAAGAAAGTGAGCCGATCTATCGCCATTCATATTTAGGTAAATTTGATGTAAAAGATCTGCGCACCGGCAAAATGATCAGCCTGAACAACGGAAACGCCGTGCAGGAACCCGCTTTTTCGCCCGATGGAACCAAGATAGCCTTTATCGCTGATAATAATCTCTTCTATCAGGACTTGAATTCGGGGAAAATAACGCAGATTACGACTGACGGTAAGAAAAATTCAATACTGAACGGACTTGCAGATTGGGTTTATGAAGAAGAATTTGGCCATGCTAAACTTTATGAATGGACACAGAATTCCGATGCGATAGTATTTGTAAAATCCGATGAAACGGAAGTTCCGGAGATGTATATCCCGATCTACGGCAAACAGCTCTACCCTTCTGAAATGCGTTTTAAGTATCCAAAAGCCGGCGAAAAAAACTCAATTGTTTCAGCGCAGCTTTTCAGGTTGGATTCGGGAAAAACTGTAGCACTTAATCTTTCAGATTTTAAAAATTATTACATTCCAAATGTCATTAAGACATCCAAGCCGGATGAAATAATTCTGATCACCTCTGCACGTACCCAAAATGCGTCCGATGTGCTGAAAGTAAACACGAAAACCGGAAACATTCAGAAATTATTCACGGAAACAGATGAAAAATGGGTTGACACAGATAATGTGACGATGGAATTTCTGCCCGACAACTCGTTTATCTGGGGTTCAGAACGCGACGGAAACCGCCATCTGTACCTGTATGACGAAAACGGAAAATTAAAAAAACAAATTACCAAAGGCAACTGGGAAGTGACCGATTATTACGGCTACAACCCGAAAACCAATGAAGTTTTTGTGCAGACCACTGAAAAAGGAAGCATCAATAAAGTGGTTTCAAAAATTAACATCAATTCGGGAAAATCGACGCTGCTTTCAAATGCTGAAGGTAACAACAGCGCGAGTTTCAGCGGTAACTTCAGTTATTTTATTGAAACCTCGTCGTCTGCCAGCAAACCTTACACTTTCGTCCTGAAAGACAGCAATGGTAAAACGGTGAAAGAACTACAGAATAATGACGAACTTTTAAGAAAACTTCAGGCGGATAATCTGGTTACCAAAGAGTTTTTCACTATTCCGAATGAAGCCGGCGACCAGATGAATGCGTGGATTCTGAAGCCGAAGAATTTCGATAAAAACAAAAAATACCCGGTTTTTATGTATCAGTACTCGGGTCCGGGCTCACAAAGCGTTTCAAATTCCTGGGATGCGGGCAACGGACTCTGGTTCAATCATTTGGTGCAGAAAGGATACATCGTGGTTTGTGTTGACGGCCGCGGAACCGGTTTTAAAGGCACTAAGTATAAAAAATCCACCTACCTGAATCTGGGCAAATATGAGATTGAAGACCAAATCGCCGCCGCGAAATGGCTCGGCAAGCAGAGCTATGTGGATGCTGCCAGAATCGGGATTTTCGGTTGGAGTTATGGCGGTTACATGGCGAGTCTCGCGTTGACGAAAGGTGCTGATGTCTTTAAAACAGGCATCGCAGTGGCGCCTGTAACCAATTGGAGATATTACGACACTGTATATACGGAAAGATTCCTTCGTACGCCACAGGAAAATCCAAAAGGGTATGACGAAAATTCGCCGACTGAATATGCGAATCTTTTGAAAGGTAAATTCCTTTTGATTCACGGCACCGCTGATGACAACGTGCATTTCCAAAATTCTATGGAGTTTGCCGAGGCTTTGATTCAGAATAAAAAACAGTTTGAATTTATGGCCTACCCTGATAAAAACCACGGGATTTATGGCGGCCAGACAAGACCTCAGCTATATCAGAAAATGACCGACTTCCTGCTTGAAAACCTTTAATAATATTTAAAAATAAAAAATGGCATCAAACACCAGTAAACATCCCAAAGGCCTTCCCTATCTCTTTTTCACGGAAATGTGGGAACGTTTCGGCTACTATCTCATCCTCGGGATTTTTGTTCTCTATATGATCGATCCCACCGAAACGGACGGCCTGGCATTAAATGACAAAAATGCGGATGATATTTTCGGAACTTTCATCGCGTTGACGTACCTGACACCTTTCCTCGGTGGCTTCCTTGCCGATCGTGTCCTAGGCTATATCAAAGCCATTTATATCGGTGGCGTGCTGATGGGTTTAGGCTACCTGGGTCTGGGAATTTTTAAAGATTTACCGATGTTTTATGCTTCCATGGGTCTTATCATTCTAGGAAACGGCTTTTTTAAACCCAGCATTTCAACGCTTTTAGGAAACCTTTACGAAGAAGAACCGTATACCTCAAACAAAGACGCGGGCTATAACATTTTCTACATGGGAATCAATATCGGTGCGTTTGTCTGCAACATTATCGCTGCCTTCATGCGGAATAAATTTGGCTGGGGCGAAGCATTTATGACCGCAGGTATCGGGATGTTTTTAGGTCTTCTTATATTTTCAATGGGCCGCAGGCATATTTTAAAAGCAAATATCATTAAGCCTGCTCAGGAAGGCGATACCAAGATTTCAGATGTTTTGGTGAAAGTTTTCCTTCCGGCGATTATTGCAGGTGTTGTAGGATGGGTGATTCCTGGCAATGTTTTCGGAAGCGATTCTACAGACGCATTTATTTTCGCCTGTCTTCCCGTAATTTATTTTTATGTAATGCTTTATGTAAAAGCAAATGCAGCGGATAAAAGACCGATTGGCGCCTTACTCGCTATTTTTGCGGTAAGCCTGATGTTCTGGGCTGTATTTAAACAAAACGGAACGGCACTTACACGCTGGGCCAATTATTACACGGACCGAAGTGTTCCGGCATCTATTGAAAAACCATTGGAAGCAATATATCTTGTTGATGCCAAGGATTATGTAACTCGTGAAGTAAATGTTTACGACGACCAGTACCAGGCGCAGAAAGATGAAGCAGGAAACGCTGTAAAAGAAAATGGAAAAGACATCTATTTCCGCAACGAAACACCCGAAAAAAAGGCCGCGATGGAAGCAAATCCGGAAGCGAAAGTCTATCTCTACAATACTGAACTTTTCCAGTCGGTGAATCCGTTTTGGGTGATCGTTCTCACGCCGGTTGTGGTAGGCTTCTTCATGTATTTGCGGCGAAAAGGCAAAGAACCGACAACGCCTACCAAGATTGTCCTTGGTCTGTTTATATCAGCACTTTCCTGTCTGGTGATGGTAGGCGCTGTATATGCCGGTCAGAACGGTTTGGTCAAGGTTTCTGCACTTTGGCTTGTGGCTGCGTACGGCGTGATTACAATCGGGGAACTGTGTCTCTCACCGATGGGACTTTCATTAGTTTCGAAACTTTCACCACCGAGAATCACGGCTTTAATGATGGGAGGATTCTTCCTTTCAACATCGATCGGAAACAAACTTTCGGGCGTTCTTGCAAGCTTTTGGTATGATTATGAGAATAAAGCCAACTTCTTTATAGTAAATTTCGGATTGCTGCTGTTGGCGACATTGCTCGGACTTTCTATTTTGAAAAAGCTGAATATCATTATGAAAGAAAAGGGAGTAAAGTAATTTCGTCTTTAATAATTTAATAAAAGCGCCGCAATGTTGTGGTGCTTTTATTTTTCCATTATTTTAAAATTAACTTTAATCAAATGGAAAAAAAACTATATTTGCTATCCTTAACAAACAATTAACAGATATAAAATGGCTGAATTAGAAGTAGCGAACCCTACGAGCGGGCTTCCAACCGAACCAAAAACGAAACATCCTAAAGGTTTATGGGTATTATTTAGTACAGAGATGTGGGAGCGTTTTAACTTTTACGGAATGAGGGCGCTACTAACGCTTTTCATGGTAAATTCTTTGATGATGAAGGAAAGCGATGTCACCATAATTTACGGAGGTTTCCTGGCACTTTGTTATTTAACACCTATGCTAGGAGGTTTTATTGCTGATCGGTTCTTAGGCAATCGCTATTGTATTATCATCGGAGGAAGTTTGATGGCACTCGGACAATTTTTAATGTTTATGAGTGCTTCTGTATTCGACTCTAATTTGGCATCTGCACAAATGCTGATGTGGCTTGCATTAGGAATTATCATTTTTGGCAATGGATTCTTCAAACCTAATATCTCATCAATGGTAGGAAGCCTATATCCAAAGCAAGAAAAATCCAAATTAGACTCGGCTTTTACCATTTTTTACATGGGAATTAACTTAGGCGCATTTCTGGGCCAGTTCATTTGCCCATATTTAGGAGATGTAAAAGATGCTGGTGGAATACGTGATATTCACGCATTCAAATGGGGCTTCTTAGCAGCCTCTATCGCGATGGTGATCGGTACACTTACCTTCATTTTACTTAAGAACAGATACGTCGTAACGCCGGCAGGACGACCAATTGGTGGACTACCCAGTCAAAATACAGCGGAAGATTATGAGGTGGGTGAAGCTCAAAGCGCAAAATTTTCGGGTAAATCTATTGGTATAGCCGTAGCAATTTTCGTATTGACATTCATCGGATTTCAATTTTTGTTTGTTGATAAAATAGGTTTTGGTTCAGTTGGAATGGGTGAATTCGTAAAAGGGGTTATCTATCCATTTATATATTCTATGGGAATTGCGTTGGCTTATTTAATTATGTCTGCCACCGAAAATAAAGTTGAGAGAGACCGCATTTGGGTAATTTATATTGTTTCATTCTTTATAATTTTCTTTTGGGCGGCTTTTGAACAGGCTGGTTCATCATTGACGTTTATCGCTGATAATCAAACCGACAGAAATATTTTTGGGTGGAACATGCCACCATCAATGGTACAAATTTTCAATGGTCTATTCATAGTCATCTTGGCCGTTCCGTTCAGTATGCTGTGGGATAAATTGCGTGCAAATAAAAAAGAACCGGTTTCGCCATTAAAGCAGGCAATGGGTCTTGGTTTAATCGCGCTGAGTTATTTAATTATTGCTTACAATGTGAAAGACTTGGGAAACACCGGTCTACTAGCTGTTAAATGGTTGATTTTATTATATTTAATCCAGACAATGGGCGAATTGTGCTTGTCGCCGATCGGCTTGTCATTGGTCGGCAAACTAGCTCCTAAGCGATTCTCGTCCCTTCTGTTTGGCGTATTTTTTATTGCTAACGCAGCAGGATATGCCTTATCAGGCACGTTAGGATCAATCTTACCTGCAACAGGCGATAAATTTCAAAAAGCCAATGAATTAGGGATAAACCTTCAGGATGTCTTAGATAAAAAAGTAACATTAAACGAAAATCAATTAGCAGCCCTTACTAAAGAACAAATTTCACCTAACTATAATACTTTCGCCGGATTTGAAATTCAGAATTTATTTGAGTTTTTCATGGTTTTTGTCATACTGTGCGGAATTG
This sequence comes from Bacteroidota bacterium, assembly GCA_023419095.1. GTDB lineage: Bacteria > Bacteroidota > Bacteroidia > Flavobacteriales > Weeksellaceae > Kaistella. The sequence goes on from JAEZYN010000004.1 coordinate 17,211, forward strand.
CAGGAGCTATTCTTGCACTGATATCACCTATTTTGAAGAAAATGATGCACGGCGTGAATTAAGACCCGTCCATTTTTAAACAACTTAAAACCACCTTTTATCCGGTGGTTTTTTCTATTTTCGTTAAAATTTTATTTAAATGAATCTTACGCTCGACCAAATTCAGGATTTTAAGGGAAAATACCCAAGACAAATCTGGTCTCTCTTCTTCTCCGAAATGTGGGAACGCTTCTGCTTCTACGGAATGCGCGGAATGCTGGTGTTCTTCATGATTTCTGAACTGAAATTCGATGACGAAAAAGCCAATTTACAATACGGTGCCACGCAGGCCTTCGTTTATGCCTTCACTTTCGTAGGCGGTCTTTTTGCCGACAAAATTCTGGGATTTCGGAAATCACTGTTTTGGGGCGGTCTGCTGATGATTGTGGGCAGTTTAATTCTGGCCACAAACCCTCATGATTTTTTCTTCCTCGGAATATCATTCACTGTGGTGGGAACAGGCTTCTTTAAACCTAACATTTCAACGATGGTAGGTAAACTTTATCGAGGTGATGATGCACGGCGGGACGCCGGTTTCTCGCTTTTTTACGCAGGTATCAACTTGGGTGCGCTTTTGGGCGGTTATCTGTGTATTGCGATCGGAAAAGGTGAAATGCTGACGGGTCTGATACCTGAAGATAAAAGATGGAACGTCGCGTTCGGTCTTGCTGCTATCGTAATGGTAATAAGTCTCATCAATTTTGTGTTTACCCAGCGAAGAATGGGACCCATCGGACTGATGCCGCAGAAAGTAACTGCCGAAGGTACGGTGATTCCTACTCCAAAGTGGAAGATTTACGGCGTCTACGGACTTACTCTCCTATTCGTACCATTAATTATGATTATGGTTTCTGTCCCGCAATACACCGATTATTTCATGTGGACTGTCGGACCTCTTACTTTGATCTATCTTTTCTTTGAAATGTCTAAAGTGACCACACCTGAACGAAACAAACTTTGGGCTGCGCTCGTATTTATCATATTTTCAATTCTGTTTTGGGGAATTTATGAGCAATCAGGAGGTTCGCTAAGCATTTTTGCCGCGAATAACCTGAACAAAGACCTGCTTGGTCTCGATCCAAACGGCGTCAATAATTCGGGAGGCGCATTTTTCATTATCTTTTTAGCACCAATAATTGGTCTGCTGTGGATCTGGCTCAGCAAAAGAAGGCTTGAACCCAACACAATCATAAAATTTGGCCTCGGGTTTATCTTTCTTGGTCTGGGTTATTATGTACTGTTTGCCACACGCTTTTTCGCCGATTTACAGGGTGTGACCTCATTAAATATATTCACGATTGCGTTACTTGTCATTACTTTTGGTGAATTGTGTCTTTCACCAATCGGACTTTCGATCATGACCAAACTTTCTACCGAAAAACTTCAGGGCATGATGATGGGCCTTTGGTTTCTGGCATCGGCATACGGACAATATGTTGCAGGTATCATCGGTGCCGGTATGGCCACCGCGAAAGAAGGTTCTTCCAATATGGACGCATTGCTCGCCTATACCGAGGGTTACCGCCAACTCGGGTTGTATGCCGTTGTGGCGGGTGTGGTTCTTATTGCCATCTCTCCGTTTGTGAAAAAACTTATGCAGGAGGTTCGCTAATTATTTTTTAACAAAACTGGCGTAAAGTCATCTAACCTGCTATGAAAAACATTTTCAGCATTGTTCTTTTATTTTTAATGTTGTCTGTTTCAGCACAAGTCAAATGGATGACACTGGACGAAGCATTGAAAGCGCAGAAAATTTCTCCGCGGAAAATTATCATCGACTTCTACGCAGATTGGTGCGGCCCGTGCAAGATTATGGAGAAAAGCACGTACGGGCATCCGGTGATAGCAAAATATTTAAATGAAAATTATTACGCTGTAAAATTTGACGCGGAATCCCGCGAAAACGTAGTCTATGCCAACCGCGTTTTTGGAAACCCCGGTTTCGAGCCCGGAAAACGCCGAAATTCACTGCACGAATTCACACGGTATATGAACGTCTCCGCCGTACCGACTATCGTATTTCTGGATGAACACAGCATGCCGATTACCATTCTGCAGGGTGCGCTCACAGCACCGGAACTTGAACCTTACCTACCCTTCATGGCAAGCGACGGCTACAAAAAAATCACCACTCGCGAACAGTGGGAAAATTATCAGCGAAAATTTAAATCCAGCATTATCGAATAACAAAAATTATTAGAAGGACCTGCAGATTCCATATTTGCAAGTCCTTTTTATTTTTACGAAATTCGCCTTCCGCGAAAATTCATGCTTCGCGCCATGTATTTGAATTTAGATACGCCCATAGAATTTCTGAAAGGTGTCGGTCCGGAACGAGCCAAATTCATTAAAAATGTTTTAGGTTTTTCGGTGGTCGAAGATTTCCTTACTTTTTACCCGCTCCGGTACGTCGACAAAAGCAGAATCTATAAAATTGCAGACCTGTCCGAAAGCATAGATACAGAAATACAGCTCAAAGGAAAGATTACAGATTTACAGGAACTGGCTTACGGAAACGGAAAAAAAAGGCTTTCAGCAAAATTCCGTGACGAGACCGGCACCATAGAACTGGTGTGGTTCCGCTACTCAAAATGGATGAAAGAACAAATCCCTATCCACACCGAAATCATCGTTTTTGGTAAGCTGAATGTATTCAACGGATTTTTCTCTATCGCGCATCCCGAAATAGAAACAGACGAAAAAAAAGCCGTTTCAGGTTCACTTCTGCCGATTTATCCCGGCAGCGAAAAACTTAATAAACGTGGCTTAAATAACAAATTCTTTCAGCAGGTCCTCACAGACATCCTTTGGAATCTACCGCAACTCATTCAGGAGAATTTGCCTTCTGCTGTGATGGAAAAATTTAAACTGATCGGCCGCCAGCACGCATTCTACCATATTCATTTTCCCAAAAATAAGAATTCATTCGAACACGCTAACCGCCGTTTGAAATTTGAAGAAGCCTTAATGTTCCAGCTGGGGTATGCTTTAAAAAAACGTCACCACAAAGCCACTGCGGTTGGAAATCCTTTCAGACATGTGGGTGCCAATTTTAAGCACTTTTATGCTGAAAAGCTACCATTTGAACTTACAAATGCACAGAAAAGGGTTTTGAAGGAAATCCGGCTGGACATGAAAAGACAAGTGCAGATGAACCGTCTGCTGCAAGGTGACGTGGGCTCCGGCAAAACCATGGTCGCTTTGTTGGCAATGCTGATCGCGCTCGACAACGGTTTCCAGAGCTGCATGATGGCGCCAACCGAAATTCTTGCACAGCAACATTTTTATTCTGTGCAGCAACTTCTGGAAGGCACGGATATTAAAGTAAAATTACTCACAGGGAGCACAAGAGCGGCAGAGCGGCGAATCATACACGAAGAGCTTTTAAGCGGCGAATTGCCGATTTTAGTCGGCACACACGCAGTGCTGGAAGACATTGTTAAATTCCGGAATCTTGGTCTGGCCGTCATCGACGAGCAGCATCGTTTTGGCGTAGCTCAGCGCGCGCGACTTTGGGCTAAAAATAAAATTCCGCCGCATATTTTGGTAATGACGGCCACTCCTATTCCGAGGACGTTGGCAATGAGCTTCTACAGCGATCTCGACGTTTCGGTTATCGATGAAATGCCGGTGGGAAGGAAACCGATTATTACCGCTCACCGACGCGAAAAAGATCGGCTTTCGGTTTTCCGGTTTGCAAAAGACGAAATCGGGAAAGGCCGGCAGATTTATTTCGTCTATCCGCTGATCGAGGAATCCGAAACTTTAGACTATAAAAACCTGATGGAAAATTTCGGGCATATTGTTGAATTTTTTAATGATAAAAATGTCACAATGCTGCACGGCCGAATGAAGCCTGCCGAAAAAGATGCCGCGATGCAGTATTTTGCCTCAGGCAAAGCCGAAATAATGGTGGCAACAACCGTGATTGAAGTGGGAGTAAATGTACCGAACGCATCGGTAATGGTGATAGAAAGTGCGGAAAGATTTGGCCTTTCGCAACTTCATCAGCTTCGGGGACGTGTGGGCCGTGGTGCCGAGCAGAGCTTTTGCATCCTGATGACATCAGACAAACTTAGCAACGAAAGCAGAACCCGTATAAAAACGATGACGGAAACTAACGACGGATTCAAAATTTCAGAGGTCGATATGCAGCTTCGTGGTCCCGGCGATATTTTGGGGACGCAGCAAAGCGGCGTGGTAGATTTTAAGAGACTCGATTTGGTTGCGGACGGAAAAATAATCAAAGTTGCCAAAGACGCGGTAGATCATCTGCTTTCTCAGGACCCAAAACTTGAAAAAGCCCAACATCAGACTTTAAAAAATTATTACATTGAGCAATATCGCGGAAAAAACAAATGGGGACGAATTTCTTAGATGTTTGCAGCATTGCATTGCGGCACAATTTTTAGTATAAAGTCAGCCATTTAAACGATAACTTTCACCACTTTTTATATGAAAAAACTGCTATATTTTCTCATTATTATTTTTTCAAATATTGCGTTTGCACAAAACCGATTAAGAGTCAGCGAAGCTGGCAATGGAAATCCAGTGCGCGGCGCTTCCGTTTTTTGCAACAATAAATTAATCGGTAAAACAAATTACGAAGGCATTTTAAATTTTAAAACAAAGTGCAGTAAAGTGGACGTAAAATCTGCCGGATTCTATGAGGATGAAGTGGTGGTAGACCATGTAATGGAAGCTGTTTTGGCTAAAGAAGACCCGAAAGTCCAGTCGATTGAAACAGTACTGATAAACGACAATAGTGATCCGCTCGCACTGGCAATTTTAAAAAAAGTGAATGAAAAGTATAAAGACAATTCACCACAAAGCCTTGATTCTTACAGCTTTAAATCTTATGAAAAAATTTCGCTGGATCTAGATGAAGACAGTATAAAATATTACGAAGCCTATCTGCAGCAGCGGCTCGATTCACTCAGCGCTCTGCCAACTCCGCAAGTGAGCGCGGAAAAGAAGAAAGATTCTGCCGAAAGTGTAAATGTCTTAAAAATGATGTCCGACAGTAAACTTTTCCTTTGGGAACGTGCGTCGGAATTCTTATACTCAAAAAAATACGGCGAAAAAATAAATATACTCGATAACCGCGTAGCAGGCCTCAAAGATCCGCTCTACGAAATGATGACGCTGCGATCTAACCGGAACAGAATCCCGCGCGAGATCCGCGAAGAAAACCGTTTGCTCTACCGTTTTTTCCTCACCGATTCCATCGATATAGAAGGGCGCAAAAACTATGTCATCCGCTTTCGGCAGGTTGATTATAAGCAACCGGTGAATAAGCGAAAATTTAACGGTTATCTGTATGTGGACGCGCAGACTTACGGCCTGAAAAAACTTGAAAGCAACAGCAAGAAAAAATCTGAGGGCAGCATCACTAGCATTTGGAAACCGATCGACGGAAAATGGTTTTTGAGCAGGGAAAATTTAAAAATAAAAATGGGCTCTACCGTATTCGCCAACGCGAAAGCCGAAGATGCAGAGAAAGGTAAAAAACAGAAATTCGGCAATTACGTCTACATGATGGCGGACTATTTTGATTTTAAATCGCCGATTGACGTGCAAAGCAAAGATTTCAGCGGTTACACGATGTCTGTGCTGGCCTCCGACGGTAAATCGCTCGATGCCTTCCGCACCGATTCTCTTTCGGCGCGGGAAAAACTTTCATACGAAAAAATTGACAGTGTGGGCAAAAAATACAAACTCGACCAGAAAATCAGCGGTTTTACCGGACTTCTCCGCGGAAATTTCCGGGCTGGCCAGGTTGATTTTGACCTTTCGCAAGTCATAAAATACAATCTTTACGAAGGTGCGCGGCTTGGAATTGCTGCAAAACTGAATGAGCGTTTTCATCCGTATATTTCACCTGATGCCTATTTCGCTTATGGTTTCAAAGACCACAACTGGAAATACGGAGCCGGCCTCGACGTGAAAACTACACTTCGCAAAAACTCTTATTTTCGTGCAGAATATTACCACGATGTGGTAGCTGCGGGACGTTTCAGCGAGAATCTGTGGAATTTCCGGATGAAGATCATGAACGCAGGCATCGATTTCAGGAATGACCGCTTTTACAGGTACGATGGTTTCAAGGTTTCATTTGAACACGATCTAAGCAATGATCTAACCGTACGTGCTTCGGTAAAAAAAGACAGCGAAGAATCTACGTTTGATTACGATTTCATGCAGCGCGGCGCGCGTTTTCAGAATTTTGCGACACAGCTTACATTTAAGTATTCGCCGCGTTCAAAAAACATCATGACGCCGGCCGGAAAATTCACTTACGAACAAAACTATCCCGAATTTTTCTTTAATTATGAGCAGGGCTTGAATGCACTGGGTGGAGACCTGCAATACAGCAGATTTGACGCGCTGGCACAACACAGCTTCAAAACGAAAGCCGGTGTCACGGGATTGCGACTTTATGGCGGTTTGGTGACGGGCGAAACTCCGATCTGGCATCACTTTACAATGAATGGTCTGGGCGCCGCAGACGGCAGCGGATTTAATTATAACCTGACCTCTTTCCTGGGTTTCGCGACCATGGAAAGCGGAAAATATTTTAATGATAAATTCGCCGGTTTTTATCTGACGCACCGCATCCCGTGGTATTTCAGGACTTTTGGAAAGACAACCTCCAGTTTTGACGTGATTTACAAATGTCTAAGTGGCGATATGAAGAATCCGGAACAGCATAATTTTGATTTCAGTAAACTCGATCACCTTTACCAGGAAGTCGGTTTTGAGGTCAATCATTTCCTTGGAACACCGTTCAATCTGGGCTTTTTCTACCGTGTCGGCTATTACGCAACGGATTCATTTAAAGAAAACTTTGCTGTTCAGCTGAAATTAAATGTATTAGGATTTTAAATTATGAAAATTATTCAGATTAAAGCCACGCAGTTTTTTGAGCTTTTAAAAATGAAAGATGCATCAATGTGGGAAATATTTGCACAGATGATTGACGGTGAGGAAAAAGAACTGATTTTTTTAGATGACGAAAAACATGTGCTTTTCAACTATATTTTGCCCAAGAATTTAGAAGCGCTCAACGCTGACCGTGCGAAATTTGCAGCCGAGTATTCGGCGAAACTTTCGGGACTTAATTAGTTGCTGAAAATCTCCGCACTGTTTCCGCAGCCGATGCCACGTCGTGAACCCGCAGAATCTTTGCGCCTTTTTGCAGGGCTTTCAGATGAAGTTTCTGCGTCTCTTCAGTTATGTCAAGTGGGGATTTTCCAAGTGGTTTGTAAATAAATGATTTGCGTGAAATACCGATCAACATTGCACTTCTGCCAAAATCCAAATGCTGCAGCTGCCCGAACAATTGATGCTGTTGCTCCACTGTTTTGCCGAAACCAAATCCGGGATCGATTATAATATCTTTTACCCCTAGTTTTCGCAATTCCAGGATTTTCTCGGAAAAATAGCGGTTCATTTCCGTTAAAATATCACCTTTGATCATTCGTCGGTGCATCTCGCCGTAAGACGGATTTACGTTCATCAACACGTAAGGCAAGCCGCTTTCCGCGACAGTTTTGAACATTTCAGCATCAAACATTCCGCCGGAGATGTCGTTCACCAAATCGATTCCTTCATTATACCCAAAAGCAACAACGGCGGAATGAAAAGTATCGAGTGAAATCAGCACGTCGGGAAACTCCGATTTAACGGTTGAAATAAGTTTTCCAAGCCTTCCGATTTCTTCCTCTGCTGAAAGAAACTGCGCACTCGGACGCGTTGACTGCGCACCGATATCGATAATCTCAGCGCCTTCAGCAATCATTTTTTCAGTATGTTTCAATGCGCTGACATGATTTCTAAACTTTCCACCGTCGGAAAAAGAATCAGGTGTAATATTCAGGATACCCATAATTTTCGGGGTGGAAAAATCCACGAGCCGGCCGCGGAAATTAACTGAAAAACCGGAGGTACGGAATGTGTTGAAAGCCTTATCCATAACGCAAAATTAGCTAAAAGCTCAAATTAATTCATTACAAAAATGCCTTTAAGCATGTCTTAAAATCCTTATCTTTGGAAAGATTTGAACTAAACATGCAAAAAACGTCCGCACAATTTGACGATGTAATCACGGTTTGCCGTGATCTTTTCACTAAAAAGCTGTCCGATTACGGCCCGTCTTTCCGCGTTTTGCGCGCGCCTTCCCTTACTGACCAGATTTTCATCAAGGTAAAAAGTCTCAGGACTTTCCAGACAACCGGCACGTCCAAAGTTGGCGAATCTGAGGAAGAAAACTTCATTGCAATTGCCAATTACGCCATAATTGGCCTCATTCAGCTGGAAAAAGGAGTTGCTGATGACTACCTTGAAAGTAAAGAAGAGATGTTGCAACTGTACGATCATTTTGCGGATGAAGCAAAAGCTTTGATGATACGCAAAAATCATGATTATGGCGAAGCCTGGCGCGAAATGAGGATCTCTTCAATCACCGATCTAATTTATCAAAAAGTATTGAGAACGAAGCAGATAGAAGACAATTCAGGTCGGACAATGGTTTCTGAAGGAATAGATGCCAATTATTTTGATATGCTCAATTATGCGGTGTTCTGCCTCATCCGACTCCGTGAAAAAAGCTTCCCAACAGCAAAAACCATTGAAAATTAACAGATTATGAAATCAATTTTACGGATTGTTGTCGCACTTATTTTCATTGCCTCGGGTTTTGTGAAGGCTGTGGATGTAGTCGGATTTTCATTTAAGCTTGAAGAATACTTTTCGCCGACAGTCTTTAATATGCCGTTTTTCGAAAGCATTGCTTTACCCATCGCGATTCTCGTTGTTGCGCTGGAATTGATACTGGGCTTTCTGGTGTTGCTAAAAATCCGGCTGAGATTTTCACTTGCCGCGCTCATTTTATTGTGCGTATTCTTTGCGTTTCTCACGTTTTACTCGGCGTATTTCAATAAGGTGACCGACTGCGGATGTTTCGGAGACGCAATTAAGTTCACGCCGTGGCAGAGTTTTGTAAAAGACATTATTTTGCTGCTCGCACTCGTTGCGCTTTGGTTTATGTACAGAAATTCATTCGGACTTCTGCAGACAAAAAAGCCCGGAAAATACATTGCGCTGTCAGTTTTGGTGGTTTTAATGTTTCTTATTACGCTTCACGGAATTTTACACGAACCGTTAATCGATTTCCGAGATTATAAAATCGGAACTGACTTAAAAGCCGAAAAAGAGAAAATCGAAAAAAATCCCTCAGAGTATAAAACTTTCTATTCACTGAAAAATTCTGCGACTTCGGAAATTATTGAAATCAACCAGGATGAATATGTGAACGATAAAAAATACTGGGAAGAAAGCTCGCCCTGGAAGATCGAAGAGGGAAAAACGTCGTCGAAAATTGTGAAGGAGGGTTACAGTTCCGAGATTGCAAAATTCAAACCTGAAACACCGGAAGGGATTGATTTAACCAATGAAATCATCAATGCACCAAAGGCAATTTTGGTCTTTTCATACGATCCGAAAAACGCCGATGCGCAGCTTATCGGGGAAACGGAGTATAATCTTTCAAGCCAAAAAAACACGTATATTTTAGGTATTTCAACAAATCCTAACAGCTTTAAAACAATCAGAAACGCACTGATGGACGGCACCGCAATAAAAACCATTGCACGCAGCAATCCGTTTGTTTTGGTTTTAGAGAATGGCAAAATAGTCGATAAAAAACCCGCGAAAGATTTTCTGAAACAGTAAAGCAGAATGGCGAGTTTGGGTAATTTCTTAACACTGCAAGTGCCAAACAAGTGAACAACTTGGAACAATTTGAACAACATAAACATTAAACTTTTAAATAAAATAAATACAATGCAAAAATCTAATAAGTCTATCGCAGGTTACCACATTTTAATGATTTTATCGTCTGTTGACGGCGAATTCGCGCCTGAAGAAGGATTGAAATTCCAAGAATTTTTAGCCGACGAGTTTCCATTCAAAATCGATCTTGACGATGAACTGGATATCATCGCGACACTTCACCCAGACAAATGGCAGGAACATTTCGAGTTTCATGCACAATGTTTCTACGATGATTCCACTGAAGAAGAAAGAAAATCTTTTGCTGAGTTCGCGAAATCGCTTATCAAAGCGGACGAAGATGTAACCGAAAAAGAGCACGATTACTATCTTCAGCTGAAAAAGATCTGGAAACTGGAATAAAGCCACAAAAAACGAAAAACCAATACCATGAAAAAAACAATCGCCGCTTCCCTTCTTACATTTACCTGTCTGATGAATGCACAAAACTGGCCAGATACCAAAGCGCCAATTGCCGAAAAGCAAGACCATGTGCGCGATATCCATGGCGAAAAAGTCGCGGATCCTTATTACTGGATGATCGATTACTTTAAAAAAGGCAAAGATTCCAGCAAAGTCGTCGATTATTTAAGTGCCGAAAACGCCTACGTTGAGACCATGATGGCGGACACGAAGCCTTTGCAGACGCAGCTTTTCAACGAAATGAAAGCGCGGATCAAGGAAAAAGACGAAAGCGTCCCGGTCTTCAAAAACGGCTATTATTACTATTCCCGAACGGAAACCGGAAAGCAGTATTTTAAATTCTGCCGCAAAAAAGGCAGCCTTTCCGCGCCTGAAGAAATCCTCCTTGATGTAGACCAAATGGCGGAAGGAAAACCGTATTTCGCGGCTTCAAACTTTAATGTTTCGCCGGATAATACGATGATGACATTCGGTGTGGACGATGTTTCGCGCCGACAGTACAGAATTTTCCTTAAAGATTTGCGTAGCGGCAAAATCACTGATTTAGGAATAAAAAACACCGAGGGTGATGCCATTTGGGCAGCTGACAACAAGACGCTTTTTTACACGGCGAAAAACGATGTCACGCTGCTTTCCGAAAAGATCAAACGTCACACTTTGGGCACAGATCCGGCTAAAGACGCGGTGGTGTACGAAGAAAAAGACAAAAGTAACTATCTCGGCATAGCGAAATCGAAGAATGAAAAATATATTTTCATTTACTCAGCTGCTACGACAAGCAGCGAAGTTCGCTACCTGCCAACCGATCAGCCGAATGCCGCGTTCACGGTATTTCAGCCCAGGATGAAAGATGTTCTGTATGAAGTAATTCCTCTTGAGGACAAGTTTTTAATCTTAACTAACAAAGACGCACTGAATTTCAAAGTGATGGAAACATCTCTGAATAAAACCGGTTTGGAGAACTGGAAAGAGGTTGTTCCGCACAGGCCTGTCGTTTTGATTTCCGGAATTGATGAATTTAAAAATTTTCTTGTCTTTAATGAAAGGCAGAACGGTTTGTCCCAGCTTGTAATTCAGGATAGAAAAACCCAGAAACAGGAATTTTTAAAATTTGACGAACCCACCTATGTTGTGCGTACGATGGACAATCCGGAGTACAATACCGATAATTTCAGGTTCATTTACGCGTCAATGATTACACCGACTTCGCAGTACGAGCAAAACCTGCGTACAGGCGCCAGAACATTGCTGAAGCAGCAGGAGGTTGTGGGCGGTTATGACAAATCACAGTACGTTACTGAAAGACTTTTTGCGACAGCTAAAGACGGAACCAAAATCCCACTTTCAGTAGTTTACAAAAAAGGATTTGAAAAGAACGGGCAGAAACCGGTGCTGCTTTATGGTTACGGATCGTACGGAAATTCGATGGAAGCTACGTTCAGTTCTACCCGTCTCAGTCTGCTAAACCGCGGTTTTGCTTACGTGACGGCTCACATCCGTGGCGGCCAGGAGATGGGAAGACAGTGGTATGAGGACGGTAAAATGATGAAAAAGATCAACACTTTTACGGATTTCATCGATGCAGGGGAATATCTGGTGAAAGAAAAGTACACCTCACCGCAGCATCTGTATGCGCAGGGCGGTTCCGCGGGCGGTCTTCTGGTAGGCGCGGTGATGAACATGAAGCCCGAACTTTTTAACGGTATTATTGCGCAGGTTCCGTTCGTGGACGTGGTGAATACCATGTTGGATGAAAGTATCCCGCTTACGACAAATGAATATGACGAATGGGGAAACCCCAACGATCCGGCAGCTTACCGTTACATTAGGTCGTATTCTCCATATGAAAATGTTTCGAAAAAGAACTACCCGAACCTTTTGATAACAACGGGTTTACATGATTCTCAGGTTCAATATTTCGAGCCTGCAAAATGGGCAGCGAAACTTCGCGATTTGAAAACAGGTAAAAATGTAATACTGCTGAAAACCGATATGGCATTTGGGCACGGTGGCGCGTCAGGAAGATTTGATTATCTGAAAGATGTGGCGCTGATATACGCGTTTTTATTAAAACTGGAAGGCATTAAAAATTAAAATTTAAATATTCAAAAAAAATAATTATCGCTATGAGAAAGAATATCGTTGCCGGCAACTGGAAGATGAACAAGAATGTGATCGAAGCGCAACAACTGATGTTTCAGCTACTTGAGTACAGGAAAAACAACAACACAAACTGTGACGTCTGGATCGCGCCGCCATCGCTCTATCTGATGATGGCAAAAGATCTTTATGAACAGGACGAAATCGGGGTTTTCGCGCAGGATATGAGCGAACATGAAAGTGGTGCCTACACGGGCGAGATTTCGGCTGACATGTTAGATTCGATCGAGGCTACGGGCGTAATCGTCGGACATTCGGAAAGGCGGCAGTATCATGGCGAAACCGATTCTCACTGCAACACAAAGGTTAAACTGGCTTTAGACAAAGGTTTGATCCCAATCTACTGTAATGGCGAAACTTTGGAACAGCGAAAATCCGGACAGCATCTGGAAGTCGTTAAAAATCAGACTGAAACTGCTTTATTTACGCTTTCTGCGGAAGAAATTAAAAAAGTAGTCATCGCGTACGAACCAGTTTGGGCCATCGGAACAGGCGAAACGGCAAGTCCGGAACAGGCGCAGGAAATTCACGCACACATCCGGTCTTTGATTGCAAACAAATACGGTTGGGATGTGGCTAACGAGATTTCGATTTTATATGGCGGTTCCGTAAAACCCGATAACGCCAAAGAAATCTTTTCACAACCGGATATTGACGGTGGATTGATCGGTGGCGCAGCCCTGAAAATAGATGATTTTGCAAAAATTATCGAAGGTTTCAATACATAGGAACATTAAAAGTTCATTTAAGTAAAAAGAGAACCCACCCTGTGAGTTCTCTTTTTTAGTTTTAAAATATTCTTATTTATCAGTTTTTCTTTCCAAAACTTCATCTACCATCCCGAAATCTTTCGCTTCGGTGGAAGTCATCCAGTAATCTCTGTCAGATGCTTTTTCAACCCATTCATAGGTCTGACCGGAATGAATCGAAATAATGTCGTACAGTTCTTTTTTAAGTTTGAGCATCTCACGCAGATTGATTTCCATATCTGAAGCTACGCCTTGAGCGCCACCAGAAGGCTGATGAATCATCACACGCGAATGTTTCAGCGCAGAACGCTTTCCTTTTTCACCTGCAACCAAAAGAACGGCACCCATAGATGCGGCCATTCCCGTACAAATCGTGGAAACATCAGGCTTAATGATTTGCATTGTATCGTAAATTCCCAGACCGGCGTAAACGCTTCCACCAGGCGAGTTGATGTAAATCTGAATGTCTTTTGACGCGTCCGAACTTTCGAGGAACAGCAGCTGAGCCGTCACGATGTTCGCTACCTGATCGTCAATCCCAGTTCCGAGAAAGATAATTCTGTCCATCATCAGTCGCGAAAAAACGTCCATTTGCGCAACGTTCAGACGGCGTTCCTCCATGATGTAAGGCGTGAGATTGGTCGGTCCATACATTCCCATATATTGGTCGGTCGCAAGACCGCTGTTACCTAAATGCTTCACAGAGAAATCCCTGAAATCTTTTTTTATATCCATTTTAATATTTTTTGCTTAATTTTTAATTCAACAGATTACGCAAACGGCATTCCAAAACAAAACACCGACAAACTGTCATAAAATTCTGAAGAGTTTTTCATCAATGTCTTTGCGTAAAGCATTAAGAGTAATGATTTTCTTATAAGTTTCCATGTTGTCATCTTCGGCAGAAAGCGTCTTTTTCAAATCGTTGATAATCTTGAGAATATATTCCCTTTTGTGGCGGAAAATGACATCCTGTACGATTTTCGGCACTACTTCTTCTTCAGAGCTGAAGAAAATTTGATATTTGCCCCAATCACTTGTTTCGTACGGCTCTACCAATGCGTCTGCCACTTTACCTGAAACATTCTCGTCCAGCAAGGTCATGAAAAAATTGCCTGCGCGAAGCTCATTTTCAGCGATGCCCTGCTTTATCTCATCAATGATTCTACGGTTACTTTCCGACTGTATTTCGCAATTATCTTCCTCCAGATGCCCGATTATTTCTTCAATAACCGTAATCTGATATTCATTTTGATCCTCATCTTTACGCCGCAAAACCATATCGCCATATTTCAGCATTAATTCGACCAGTTTTTCCTCTAATACAAATAGCGGATTTACAGTCACCTCAGGTTCCGGAACTTTTTCAAGTTTCGGTCCGGCCTGCATTTCCTGCCTTTGCTGTGGCGAAATCTGCTGTTTTTGGATTTGTTTCTGAACATCGAGTTCATTAAAAAGCGATTGCTCAGACAGTCCGAATTTCGTCGCAACTTCTTTCAGATAAACTTCCTGCTTCAGCGCATTTTGTACAAATGCCACCGACTTTACAATATCACGGATCGCTTCCGCTTTCTTTATCGGATCACTGGCAGCTTCCTTTAATAAAATTTCAGCCTTAAAATCGATAAAATCCTTAGCTTCAGTTTTAATGAAATCCTCAACGTATTCCTGTGGATGTTTTCGCGCAAACGAATCCGGATCATCACCGTCGGGAAAAAGCAGAATGCGGATGTTCATCGCTTCCGAAAGCAGCATGTCAATACTGCGGAAACTGGCCTTTATTCCAGCTGTATCACCGTCAAAGAGAATAGTCACATTCTCCGTCAGACGTTTAATCAGTTTGATCTGTTCCACCGTCAGCGCGGTTCCCGAACTCGAAACCACATTTTCAATTCCTGCCTGATGAAGCGCGATCACGTCCATATAACCTTCCACCAAAAGGCAAAGATTGTTCTTGGAAATAGCTTGTTTACTTTGGTTGAGGCCGTAAAGAACCTGAGATTTATGATAAATTTCGGTTTCCGGCGAGTTCAGATATTTAGCCGTTTTTACGTTATTCCGCAGAATTCTGCCGCCAAAACCCAGCACACGGCCGGAGAAACTGTGAATCGGAAAAATCACACGTTCGCGGAAACGGTCGATGCCGTTTGGCGCGTTTTCCGGAAAAATTGAAAGTCCGGATTTTTCCAGAATTTCTTTCGAGTACCCTTTTTCAATCGCGAACGCTGTAAATGCATCCTTTTTTTCGGGCGCGTAACCCAACTGAAATTTTGAAATAATGTCGTCGCGCAGTGTCCGCTCTTTGAAATAAGAATAGCCAATTGCCCTGCCCTCCTCAGTTTCGAGCTGCTCCTGAAAAAAACCGTTAGCAATCTCGTGAATCTTGTAAAGCAGTTCCTTGTCCGTCTGCGATTGTTTTTCCTCCACAGAAAGCTCACGCCTGTCTTCCTCAATCTCGATTCCGTACTTTTTGGCAGCGTGGCGCAGCGCTTCAGGATACGTGAAACTCTCGATTTCCATGAGGAAAGAAATGGCAGTTCCGCCTTTTCCGCTCGAAAAATCCTTCCAGATTTGTTTGCTTGGCGACACCACGAAACTTGGCGTTTTCTCGTCGTGGAACGGGCTCAGACCTTTAAAATTGGAGCCTGCGCGTTTCAGCTGTACGTATTCGCCGATGATTTCCTCCACGCGGATCGTAGAAAATATTTTGTCGATTGTGGCTTTCGAAATCATTTGGTAAAAATAGCGATTTTGTTCGCTTTAAAGTACAATTTTTTGGGCGTATCCCTCGCCAGCGCTTACATTTGGGGCGCATATTTTCCAGCCGCCCGGGTCGGGCTCTCCACTGCAAGTCCTCGCCGCTGTTGCGGCTCCGGGCTTTCCGTTGCGATCCCTTACGCGAAAGCATTCATGATTTACGATTTTGATGCAGTTTAAGACAGACATGGCTTCGTGACAAAAAGACTTATCGGCGCTCGCTTCGCTCGCGCCCCAAATTTTCCCTAATTTTGACGAAAATTCCCGCATGAAAAAATTCGCCGCTGCTCTTCTACTCATTGTTTCTGCATTCACATTCGCACAAACCAAGTACGTGATGGTAATTCATGGCGGCGCAGGAACCATCACCCGCGAAGCAATGACGCCCGAAAAAGAAGCAGCTTACCGCCAAAAATTAACGGAATCTTTGCAAGCCGGCTATACCGAAATTCAAAAAGGAAAATCCGCGGTAGAAGCCGTCGCGGCCGCAATTGTAATATTGGAAGACTCGCCGCTTTTCAATGCAGGCAAAGGATCGGTGTTCACCAGCGAAGGCAAAAACGAGATGGACGCAGCGATAATGTTCGGCAAAGACAAATCTGCCGGCGCAGTAGCCGGCGTGCACACCATTAAAAACCCGATTAAGGCGGCAATTGCGGTGATGCAAAAATCGGAGCATGTGATGCTGAGCGGTCGCGGCGCTGAATTTTTTGCGCAGACGCAGGGACTCGACATCGTTCCTCCCTCTTATTTCTGGACAAAAGACCGCTGGGAAGGTTTGCAGAAAGCCAAACAGAATGAAAATTCAAAAAAAACCTCGTACAACAGTACCAAAAACGCGTTTGATATTGACCAGAAATTTGGAACAGTCGGCGCGGTCGCATTAGATAAAAACGGAAATATCGCAGCCGGTACTTCAACCGGTGGAATGACGAATAAAAAATGGAACCGGATCGGCGATGCGCCCGTTATCGGCGCCGGAACGTATGCCAATGGCCAGGTCGGAATTTCAGCTACGGGCTGGGGTGAATATTTCATCCGCGCTACCGCTGCCAGAACCGTCGCGGCCAAGATGGAATATCAGAATAGGAACATCCACTCTTCAACACAGGAAACCATCGACGAAATAGGAAAAATGGGCGGCGACGGCGGACTGATCGCGTTGGATAAAGACGGAAATGTAGCCATGCCTTTCAATACTTCCGGGATGTACCGCGGCACTGTTACAGAAAGCGGCGAAATAAACGTTGAGATATTTAAATAAAATGAAATTTACGATAGATAAGCTCGAAGACTGGCAGAATGTAGTGGATGAGATTTTGCCACACTTAAAACATCATGTGCTATTACTAAAAGGTAATCTGGGCGCAGGCAAAACCACTTTTACCAAAATTCTGCTTAAAAATCTGGGAAGTTCCGACGAAGTTTCGTCTCCTACGTATGCTATTGTAAATGAATACGATACACCGAAGGGTAACGTTTACCATTTTGATCTTTATCGTATGAAAAATATTGCGGAAGTATATGATATCGGCATCGAAGAATATCTGGACAGTGCGTACCTGTGTATTATCGAATGGCCTGAAATCTTTGAGGATGAGTTGCAGGAAACGCCGCATCACGAATTAAAGATCGAAACACACGGGGGCGAGCGCCGCATTACATTCCGATAACAATTCTTTTCTACCGAAATCATCGTATATTTGCGGCGTTGCATTCATCCTTAAAATTAAGTATTAAAGTTGCTGTCGCAACCTTTTAAATATGAGCAGTACACACGTTTTCACGCCATTTTCGGAGCAGGAACTCATGCCGCACGAAGAAAAACTGGAAGTTGTAAAAAAAGGTAAACAGTTCGGAATCGGGATTCCGAAAGAGACCTGCCTGAACGAACGCCGGACCTGCATCACGCCCGATGCTGTGCAGGTATTGGTGCAGAGCGGCCACGAGATCGTGGTGGAAAGCGGTGCTGGCGACGGTTCTTTTTTCACCGATATGCAGTATTCCGAAGCTGGTGCGCGCATTTCGCCGGATGCGAAGGAAGCTTTTTCACAGGATTTGGTTTTAAAAATAAATCCGCCCACTTCAGAAGAAATCGAATACCTAAAAAACGGCGCATATCTGATTTCCGCGTTGCAGATTAATCTGCGTGATAAGGATTATTTCAAACAACTTGCTGAGAAAAAAGTCAATGCGATAGCTTTTGAGTTTATCATAGATGAATACAAACAGCTTTCTCTCGTGAGGTTGATCGGTGAAATTGCAGGAAACATCTCGATTCTTTATGCTGCAGAACTTCTTGCTCTTTCAAACGGACTTATGCTTGGCGGCATCACTGGCGTTCGGCCTACGGAAGTGGTCATCATCGGTGCCGGAATCGTAGGTGAATTTGCTACGAAGGCAGCTCTGGGCTTGGGTGCGAGCGTTAAGGTTTTTGACAATTCACTTTCCAAACTGCGCCGTCTGCATATGATGGTCGACGGGCGCGTACCAACGTCAATTATTGATCCTAAAGAACTCTCGAAAAGTCTGAAACGCGCCGATGTGGTGATCGGAGCGCTGTCAAAAATCAGTCTGTCACCTATCATCACGGAAGATATGGTCGCACAGATGAAGAAAGGCAGCGTGATCATTGATGTGACCATAGATAACGGCAAAGTGATCGAAACTTCGGAGCTTACCGATATGGAAAATCCCTTCATCATCAAACATGGCGTGATTCACTGCGGACTGCCAAATCTTACTTCCAAAATGCCGCGTACAACGACAAAAGCTATCTCTAATTTTTTCTTAAGCTATCTGCTGAACTATGATGAAGAGGGCGGTTTCGAAAATATGCTCGTGCGCACGAACGAAATTAAGCAGTCGCTGTACATGTATAAAGGCCGGCACACAAAAAAACTGATCTGCGACCGTTTCAACCTCAATTATCACGATATCAACCTTCTAATCTTCTAAATGAGAAAACTGAAGTTTTTCATGATCGGTATGATTCCCGGTCTTCTTCTGGTATTTTTTATACTCAATAAAAAAGGCGCCAGCTGCAGCGGCTATCTGCCAAACTCGCGGGTGATCGCGGAATCTCTTTCAAAGAAACCGGTTTATAGCGCAGATTTTTTAACATCAATGCGCGAGAGCAACATCACTGAAGACTTCGTAAAGGACAGCATAATGGTCAACGGCAATATAGATTTTGGGCAAAGCGAGGCTCAAAAACAGCCTTGCCCCACATATGTCCTTCAATATCCGAAGAAAAATCCGCGCTTTGAAATCAGTTTCCAAAAGTGCAGTGAGACGACGACTTACCAGACATTTAAAAATATCCATTAGTTTATAAAATTTAATTTTTAATGAAGATTACGTTGATTGGCGTTGGTCTGATCGGTGGTTCGATGGCTTTGAAACTGAAAGCTAACCGCACGGCTTCGTATATTTATGGAGTTGATCTAAACAATGCTCATTTACAGACTGCGAAGGAATTAGAAATTATTGACGAGATTTCTTCGCTGGAAAACGCCGTCAGAAATTCAGATTTGATTATTCTCGCTATTCCGGTTGATGCAGCGAAAGTGCTTATTGGAAAAATTTTAAATTTAATTAAGCCCAACCAAACCGTAATGGATGCCGGCTCCACAAAATCTGGAATTGTAGAAGCCGTAAAAAACCATCCGAACAGAAACCGTTTCGTAGCATTTCATCCGATGTGGGGAACCGAGAATTCCGGGCCGGAAGCGGCCGTTTCCGATAGCTTTTCGGGTCGCGCCGCTGTGATCTGCGACCGTGAGAATTCTGCGGAAGATGCAATAAAAACAGCAGAAAACGTGGCCCGATCACTGGGAATGCACTTGATCTACATGAGTGCCAGAGACCATGATCTCCATACCGCATATATTTCCCATATATCGCATATTACATCCTATGCGCTTGCCAACACAGTTTTAGAAAAAGAGCAGGAAGAAGAAACGATTTTTCAGCTCGCGAGTACAGGTTTTTCAAGTACAGTAAGACTCGCAAAATCTCATCCTGAAATGTGGGTGCCAATATTTAAACAAAACCGTGAAAACGTGCTCGATGTTTTGAATGAACATATTACGCAACTGAACAAATTCCGGGAAGCACTTGAAAATAAAGACTTTGAAATGCTCGGCGAACTGATTATAAATGCCAATAAAATCCGCGGAATCCTTGAAAAGTAAGGATTAACTGATTTTTTTGCAATCCGGTATGTTAGCATTCCGCCACATTCACCGCGATGGCGAGACCACCTTCAGACGTTTCCTTAAACCGGTCGCTCATGCTTTGAGCCGTTTCCCACATCGATTGTATTACTTCGTCCAGCGTAACCCTTGCTTTTGCCGGATCCGATTCTATGGCGATATTTGCCGCGGTGATGGCCTTGATCGCGCCCATTGAATTCCGCTCAATGCACGGGATCTGAACCAAACCTGCAATTGGGTCGCACGTCATGCCAAGATGATGTTCCATCGCGATTTCCGCCGCCATCAGCACCTGTCCCGGTGTTCCACCCATTATTTCGGTAAGTCCGGCGGCAGCCATCGCGCTGGATACGCCCACTTCGGCCTGGCAACCACCCATTGCGGCGGAAATGGTGGCATTTTTCTTAAATAAAGTCCCGATTTCACCCGCTACCAATAAGAATCGAATGATATCATCGTCAGAAGTAAATTCAGTAAAGGCCTGCGCATACATCAACACAGCCGGAATCACACCGCTTGCGCCGTTGGTTGGCGCCGTGATAATCCGACCAAAACTCGCGTTTTCTTCATTTACCGCCAGCGCGAAACACGAAACCCACTTATTTATGTTCGTAAATGTTTCTTCAGTATCTATGACGAGCCGAAACCACTCATCGATATTGCGGTAAATCTTGTCTCCCAAAAGTTTCCTGTTTAATCCCGCGGCGCGACGCGATACATTCAGGTCACCAGGCAGAATTCCTTCTTTATTAACACCTTTGTAAATACATTCTTTGATCTGCTGCCAAATATAGAGCGCTTCAGCATCTGTTTCTTCGCGCGTGCGCCAACTTTCTTCATTCAGATAAATAAGGTCTGAAATCTTCGAAAGACCAAGCTTCGTAGTGTTGGCAATCACATCGCGTCCCCGGTGACAGGGATAAAGTGTCCGGATGCAGTGCTTTTCGTACGAACTTTCTTCTTTGGTCGCGATAAAACCACCGCCAACTGAATAATAATCTTGTTCAAACTCATCACCGTTTGTAAAAACAGCGCGGAAAATCATCCCATTTGGATGAAAATCAAGTGATTTTTTCTTGTTTAAAATTAAATGTTCGCCGTAAATGAACGGCACGATGTGTTGACCGCCCAGATTCAGCTTAGCGGAGGATTTGATCTGCGCTATCTTTTCATCGATTTTGGACGTATCAATCAGTTTAAAATTTTCACCCGAAAGACCCAGCATACCCGCGATATCAGTGCCATGGCCAATGCCGGTTTTAGCTAACGAACCGAAAAATTCAACGAAAACTTCTTTCACCTCACTGAGCGGCTGAATATCTGTGATGCGCTGCAGAAAATTGGATGCGGCATTCCAGGGACCCATGGTATGTGAACTTGAGGGACCAATGCCCACCTTGATGATCTGAAAAACACTGATTGACTCCATATTAAAACGAACCGTTAAGCTTCCAAATTTAGCGAATTAAAACCTCATTCAATAATCTGTGCTGCAGAATGCACGCTTTTTGTAAGTAAACTTCCCAAAAATAAAAAAGATGCCGAGCATACAGGAAAAGTTCAGTAATTATTCGAAATTTATCACATTCATCTACAAATACTGGAACAGCGATATTTTCCGTGCAGCCAGCGAAAACGCACTGAATATTGAAACGGAAGAAAGCAAA
Source organism: Bacteroidota bacterium (assembly GCA_023419095.1). Classification (GTDB taxonomy): domain Bacteria; phylum Bacteroidota; class Bacteroidia; order Flavobacteriales; family Weeksellaceae; genus Kaistella. Next base: position 39,054 of record JAEZYN010000004.1, read on the forward strand.
AAACCGGATTCTGAAGATTATCATGGGCCTGAGGAATTGGTAGAAGACCTGAAAAAAATGGGTCCAACTTATGTGAAACTCGGGCAATTGTTGAGTACCCGACCTGATTTGCTGCCTCCGGATTATCTAGCAGCACTCGAAACATTGCAGGACGACGTCGGGCAAATCCCGTACAGCACTGTGCAGGAAATCGTAGAAGAAGAAACCGGGCAACGGATCTCAAAAGCTTTTGAAAACTTTGACACCGAACCGCTCGCAAGCGCATCTATCGGGCAGGTTCACCGTGCAACACTTCGCTCCGGCAGGACGGTGGCTGTAAAAATTCAACGGCCCGGCATACGCAAACAGTTCCTCGATGACCTCGATACGCTGAAAGAAATGACTGATTTTGCCGTAAAACACAGCGATTCGGCAAAGAAATATGCTGTCGACGAGGTTTTGGATGAATTCCGGTTTATACTTCTTAACGAGCTCGACTATGTGAAAGAAGCAGAAAACCTGCGCGTGCTCGCGAATAATCTGCAAAATTTCAAACAGATCTTTGTGCCACAGCCTGTTGACGGTTACTCGACCTCAAAGATGCTGACAATGGAGTTTGTGGAAGGTCAGAAAATCACCTCCGTTTCGCCGCTCAGCAGGACAGAAAATGATTACAGTAAGTTGGTAGATGAGCTTGTAGAGGCTTATATGAAACAGATCATCATCGATGGATTTGCTCACGCCGACCCGCATCCGGGAAATATACACATTACCAAAGACGGTAGAATAGCGCTGATGGATCTGGGTATGGTAGCGAAATTCGGTCCGGAAATGCGCGACCATATTCTGAAGCTCGTCATTGCCATCAGTAAATACGATGGTGCAGAAACTGCAAATGCTTTGCTTCAAATGAGCGAATTTGGGAAAGAAACAGACCAGAAAAAATTTGAGAAGGAAATTAACCGTTTGGTTCTCGAAGCTCAAAATAAATCCGCAGAAAACATCAAAACCGCACCACTGCTCATCCAAATGAACCGTGTCGCCACCGAGCACGGCATCAAGCTTGCAGTGGAAATGAACATTTTTGGAAAAATTCTGATGCAGCTTGATCAGATTGTGGCTGTGCTGGCGCCGGAATATGATCTGCAAAATGCGATTGAAAAAAATGTGGAGAAGATGATGCAGAAAAAAATGCTGCATGACCTTAAACCGGAAAATTTTCTGGCACAAATTATCGAGGCCAAAAAACTGGCCGAAAAATTACCTGAACGCATCAATACAATTACGGAAAGACTCGCGAATAATGATTTTGAAATCAGGATTGACGCCATAAATGAGAAACGACTCACAGACGGTTTTCAGAAGGTGGCCAACCGTATTTCCATCGGGCTTGTTATCGCGTCATTGATTGTCGGCGCTGCTCTTCTGATGCGCGTCCCGACTACTTTTGTGATCTTTGGGTATCCTGGCTTGGCGATGATTTTCTTTTGTGCAGCTGCAATATTCGGAATTTGGCTGGTCTTAAAAATGATTCTGAGTGATGAAGATTTAAGATCGAATAGGAAATAAAATGTTTACTTCAAAGCCAAATTAATTCAGGCATTTGTGTCGGTTTCATCTTGGAAAATTTGCGCCAATATTTCCGAGGTTTCGCGCGGTTTCGTGGCCGGAAAAAGATGGGTGCCGTTTTTTATAATATAGTCCGGTTTAGAATATTTGATAGGGAAAACAATATCGCGGTCACCCATGATCTGAATCACAGACTCGTCCTGTTCCGATTTCCAGCCTGAAATTTTTTCAATGCACCATTTTAAGTAGTATGGATCACGAACATTAAAATACTCCATCAGACGCGGATTTTTCGGATCGAAAAATTTTCTTACAAATGAATACGTGAGAGCAGATTTTGTGGTGAAGATCCTTTCGGGAAAATATTTCGGCAGTCCTGTGCGCTCACCGATTTTCAGAAACCTCGATTTTTCGCGGTGCGATTTTATGCTAGCCAGAATGACGGTTTTTTTTGCAGGTTTTATTTTATTGATCTCCTGAACCACAATTCCGCCGAATGAATACCCTAACAAATAAAATGGCTCGCATTCGTCGATGCGCGCTGCCATTCTGTTGACATATTCTGCAAAACTTTCATTCCGAACGGGAATCAGCCAGTTCAGAAATACGACTTCAAAATTTTGAGGAAAATGCAACTTTTCAAGCACCTTAAAATCGGCTCCGAGACCGCTCACAACGTATAATTTCATTAAATTAAAGTTTAAAAAAAACAAAAAAGAGCACGACGGCTCTTTTATAAATTAAATGTGTAACTGAAAAAAAATAAATTTAACATCTACTCGCCTGAAAACGCCGCATACAGCGAAGCGCCTTGAATGATTGTTTTCTGGTCTCTCACCAAATAAATCGGCACATCGCGCAGAAGGTCGTCCATTTTATCACTCACGATGAAGTTCCGGTAGAATTTGTCATTGTTCAGATAGCTTTGCAGCATCACGGGAATATCGCCGCTGATGAACAGACCGCCTGTGGCTTTCAGTTTTAATACAAGACTGTTCGCCTCGCGGGCTAAAAATATCATGAAAGTATCAATGGTCATGTTACAGATGCGGTCCCGGCTTTGCAGCGCACCTTCGATGATGGCTTTGGAGAAATTGCCGGCTTCGATCTCTGCGGTGAGCCAATCCGGCTGTTTTTGCTGTTTGACATCGCGCAGGAAACGGTAAATATTAAATAAACCATCATGTGACAATACTGATTCCCAGGTTACGATACCGTATATTTTCTGCAAGAACTGGTAAAACTCCACCTCATCATTGGTGCGCGGCGAGAATTCACAATGTCCGCCTTCAGTAGCGAAGGGCCGCATATATTGGCCGTCCCAAAACAGTCCCGCTTCACCTAAACCAGCGCCAGGCGCCAAGACTGCTATATTTCCCGGAACGACATCATCACTCTGGTGGATTGTCTGGAAGCATTGCTCGTCATCTTTTCCGAGTCCGTAAGCGGAAGCTTCCAAATCGTTGATTAAATAAACCTGCGGAATGTTCAGCTGCTCCCGAATTACCTCAGCATTGAGTGCCCATGAAAGCCTTTGTGGCGCAGAAGTGCGCGAAATCACAGGTCCCGGAACAGCGACAGCGAGTTTTGAAATATTAGAGAGCGTAAATTCCTGGATGAACCGTGCAGCAATATCGGTAAAAGAAGCAAAATCACTGGTTTTATACTCTTTTTCAACACGCACAACCAAGGTTTGGTCCTGCGTTATGTAATGTGCAAAACAGGTCTTTTCCTTGCGTACGTCTGCGGCTATCAGCGAAATATTATTGTTGCTTTCGTCATCAATAGCCGGAAGATAAAGTTTGAATTTATTATTAGAGTCCATCTTTTTAATGTTAGAAACCAAAGATAATAATAGTTTTGAAAAGTAGCGTGAAAAATAAAAAACCTTCTTAAATGGTTTGTTTAAGAAGGTTTATGAAAATTATTGAGGTATTATTTACCTAAAGGAATGTTATATCCTACACCCACACCTATGGCGCCGGCATTGTAGTTTTGGCTGCCGATTTCGCCTTTATCACCTGTAAAAGTTTTTTGGTATTGCAGTGCGAAGTTCCAGTCCCGGTTGTGGTAACCAATTTCAGGTTTGATGTAGAAACCGCCGTCTGGTCTTGCTACTATACTGTTTGAAGCCACCTGGTCATCACCTACGATGAAACCGTAACCCAGGTCAGTTCCCAGATAAAAACCGGTCTGTTTTGGATATACACGGATCAGAGCTGCTACAGGGATTACTCCAAAATCGTTGTTATCAATCCCATCATTTTCTCTTCCAAAAAAGTGGCTGTATCCGGTTGCTATACCTAAACCGAAACCTGGTGTCACAAGATTCTGGTATGAAAGATCCAAACCAAGATTTCCGCCTGCGTTCTCAGCAGGAACAGCGATACCGCCGTTTATACCTACCTTCAGCATGTTACGCATATCTGCACTTTGAGCACTTATTAAACCTGCCGTCATTAATCCTAATGCAAGGATTGTTTTCTTCATTGATTTCATAACTTTAAATTTTAGTTTTACACTTAGCTTACTTGGCAAAATCGTGCCAAAAAAATGGGTGCGCACCTGCTAAAATTAAAATTTAAATACTAAAATATTATGAATCAATCAATTATAAATAGAAAAAAATTAAACAAGCATTTACATTTTCAAAAGACAAAAGGTAAATTTGCCTGTATTGCCATTAAATATTGGACAAAAGTTCTTTCAAATCGTTGTAGCCGCCACCATTATAAACGTCGGTCATGCCCTCAGCTTTAAAGTAATCTACAGCTTTTCCGCTCCGGTTTCCACTTCTGCAGAAGAAGATTTTAGTGCCACTTAAATTGACAACTTCCTGCTTGCGCTGCTCCAGTTCTCCGAGAGGAATATTTTGCGCCTCTTCAATGTGGCCGTCCATTTCAAGTTCCATAGGTTCGCGAACGTCGATCAAATGGTAGTTTCCGGTTTGCAGTACTTCAACTAATGACATAATATTTGTTTTATTTATATGAATAATTCAGTAATGTATTGTTTCAGATCTTAGACCTGAAATTACATTAACAAAGTTAGGAAATAAGATTAATTTTGCAGCATATAAATGAATGCAAACGCCTACAAATACACAGAAATCATAAAAGCGAAAGCGAAAAAATTCGGTTTTCAAAGCTGTGGCATTTCAAAAGCAGGCTTTCTTGAAGAAGAAGTCACACCATTTGAAACGTGGCTCACGAACGGGCATCACGGCGAAATGGCGTACATGGAAAATCATTTTGACAAAAGACTGGACCCAACAAAGCTGGTGGAAGGTTCTAAATCTGTCATTTCACTTTCCTACAATTATTATCCAGAGACGGATGCGGGAAAATTTTCGGAAATGAAGATTTCGAAATATGCTTACGGAGAAGATTATCACGAAGTGATCAAAGAAATCCTGCGTGAGATGGTCGCTGAGCTTAAAGAAGAGATCGGTGATTTCGACTGTCGTGTGTTTACGGATTCCGCTCCTATTCTCGAGCGAAGCTGGGCACGCAAATCCGGCATCGGGTGGGTCGGAAAAAATGCTAATCTGATAACCAAACAGCACGGTTCGTTTTATTTTCTGGCCGAAATCATCTGCGATCTCGAACTTGAAGCAGACACACCGACGACCGACCATTGCGGTAGCTGCAGACGGTGCATCGAGGCCTGCCCTACTGATGCCATCGTAAATGAGAAGATTGTGGATGGCAGCAAATGCATCTCGTACGCCACCATCGAGTTGAAAAACGAAATTCCCGAGAGTTTTCGTGACAATATGCAGGACTGGATGTTTGGCTGCGATATCTGTCAGGATGTGTGCCCGTGGAACCGCTTTGCCTCACCCCACACGCAACCGAAATTCCATCCAAAGGGCATTTTCAATAAGAGTAAAGATGAATGGCGCGAACTTTCGCAGGAAATGTTTTCGGAAATCTTCCGAAAATCGCCTGTGAAAAGGACTAAATTTGCGGGCCTAAAGCGTAATATCGATTTTCTTCTGAACGAGAAGTAGTTAGCGTTTACCCTGAGAGCGCTTCGGTGCCACTTTCACACGGATTTTAAGCTTGTTTTTCGGAGTAGATTTTTTCTTCATATTCTTAGTTTTTCTTTTTAAATTTAATAATAATCGGAATACAAATAGTGTACTCGGCTAAATTTTGACAAAAAAAAATGGACTTCCAGAATTTGGAAGCCCACAATCAACACTCAATTATTATGAAAAATTTAATTTGATATACTGTTGATAATGTAAACTGATCACCGCAGCGCCAGACTGAAAAAAAGGTCGATTTCATCTTTTACGTAAACCATTCCGCCCATCTTCTTTGGCGGAACGATATTGAAATCTGAAAATTTAAGTCGCTTATTTCCGACCAAACTGCCGTCTGCCTCACTGAACTCGATATTATACTTTCTGCTAACGTTCATCATCTTCACTTCCACCGTCGCAGCAAAAAAGTTTGTGCGGACTTTTTCGAAATGAAGGAATCTGATGGTTAGCGTCGGGTAAGCCTGTGCGTTCAGGGTTTTGCGGAAATCGGCGGTCATCACCTTGTTACGGCAGTCGAAATCCACCACTTTCAAGGATATGTTTGGGAGTTGATTTCCGCTGAAAGAATAGATCGTCCGTGAGTTCTGGAAGTTATCATTTGCGCATTTAAAAGTTCCAATATTCGTCCAACCATTGATCACCACAGCATTCTTTTGTGCAAAGAAAGACAGCGGCAGCAAAATGAGAAGGAAAAAAAATCTGTAAATTTTCATGACACTAAGATTAAAAAAGGGGTTCGCAAAAACCCCTTCCAAAAAAAATATTAAAAATTAGAAACCGATGGTCGCTTCAAGCATAAGACCGTTGAATTTACCGCCACGAAGTGCGCTGGTTGCTCCCCACACGGCGCTGTCATTATAGTTCTGAGATACGTATTCTACTTTCGCAAGTACGTTTTTCGTCATGAACCAGCCAACGCCAAGGTTGAATCTTTCAATTTTTCTTTCGTCAGAAACTTCGTCATCTTTACCATTTACGGTGTTGTATCTACCACCGAAGTAAAACTGCTCTTTGTTACCGAATCTGTAAAGCAATTCTGCTCCAAGCTGGGTGTAATCTCCATCTGTAGGTCTTTCTGTAAGTCCTGCTGCTTTGTTGCCTGATACATGTTCATACAATCCAAAGAACTCAAGTCCGTTATATTTGATGAATGGATTTACCTGTACAGCTTTCATTTTTTTGAAACCTGGGTTGAAACGACCAGTAGCATAGTTTGATGTTCCCATCGCATCATTCTGAGTAAGCAGTACATAATAGTATCGTGAACCCGCTCTGTCCGCGCTGTAAAGGTTACCACCAGTTGACAAACCGTTTGTCTGGATAAAAGATCCCGTCAGTCTTACTCTCAGGTCTTCGTTGATCTGCTTGTCCCAGCCCAGTTTTGCATATACTGACGGAGAGTTGTAGTTCGTTCCTTTCACCGGTGTTTGGTTCAGTTTACCGTTTGAAACCCCAAGCATTGCTGAAAAGTTATTATAGAAACCGTAAACCTCACCGAAAGCTTCAGTAGTAAAACTGTCCATGATGTAATTGCCTACGAATGGGTTGTTGATCGCTTCGGCATTGTCCGTTCTCCTGAAGTGTGCATCACCGTAGTTGATCTCATCCATACCTATTTTCACTCTCGCGTGCTTCATGATGTTTGAGGCAAAACCTTCAGAGATGAAATCAAGGTCATCTACCTGAATATAACCGCCTTTTACCCAGGCTTCGTTGTGGTGACGTGCAGAAAGATATGTTCTAAGGTGCATTTTCAAACCTTTTGCGAGGTAAGCATTCACGTCTAAGTTAGCGGTAGGAAGGTTAAAATCGGAACCCATCACTACCAATGTGTTTGGCGTTGCAGGATTACTGCCGGTAACCACGCCCAGTGAAGGCGCTTTGGTTTCATGGTCGATTGCCTGGAACTGCAGTGCAAAATCACCACCTACAGACACTCTCACACCATCATATTCTGGTGAAGCAACTTTTGGATCTTCAAAAACATTTCGGGAAGCTTTTTCAGGCGCTAAATAGTCGCGCATTGTAGAGGTGGTATCCTGCGCCTGTAAGAGGCCGGCTCCTGAGAAGATTACTGCAAGCATTGAAGCTCTCATCAACATCGTTTTCATAATTTTAATTTTAATTGATTTCTCTTTGTTTAATTTGCACTTACGTTTACTATAATTTTGATATCATTTCCGGTTTTTACCGTGTTCATCATGAATGAAGGAGGTGTCACCCCGTAGTCACTCATCTTGATGGTCTCTGTACCGGTGATGGTGTATCCGTTTCCGCTTTTCGTTACAGTAACCGGGAAGCTGACGGTTTTGGTTACGTTGGTCACTTTCAGTTTTCCGGTGATTGTTCCTTTTCCTACGTTTACTGATGTGGCAGTGAAGGTGATGTTCGGGAATTTGTCAGCCTGCATTGCTTTGTATGCGTTGTTATCCATCGCACCTTTACCGGATTTTAAGGTTTTGGCTCCTAATGTATAGGTAATGTCTGTAAGGGTATTCCCTGAAACATTCGCACTGAAAGTACCGGTGTTTGAAGTCATTGTCCAGTCGTGCATGGTAGATGTTCCGCTAACTGTTGTTTTTACGTTCTTGCTGCTGATTTTTTGACCGGCAACAAGGCCAGAAAAAAGTCCGAATGCCAACACGAGAATCTTGAAGTTTGCTAAATTTTTCATTGTATCTAATTTTAATATTCTTTATTGCTTTTTGATAGCACAAAGGTAAACCGTATTTTATTTATCTGCTAATATTTCAGCAAAACAACCTTATGATATATATCTTATTTCCGATTTGAAATTACTTATCAATAATAAATTAAGCGTTTTTTTACCAATACAGTATTTTTAAAACAAGTGCTTTGAATTAATATTAAAATAATCTTCATGTAGATGTAGAATTAAAAGAGGATCAGCGACATTACCGTTTAAACATTGACGAAAATCATATGTTTTGATAAGAAATTTTAAAAAATAAGGGTATATTATAAAGAGTCCGCAAAGAAATTCTGGAAGTCTAAAACTCAGGAAACAAAAAACCCCAACTTCTGAAGAAGCTGAGGTTTTGTACCCAGTGCCGAAATATTTTCACACTAAAATTCGACTGGTTTTCAATTAGTTACTATTTTGTTGTGTCAGAATTGTGTCAGATTACAGATGTCTGTCCAAGATCTCACCTATTTCTTCCAGTATTGTTTCCTTGGCATTTCTTGCCTTTTCATAGGTTGCATTGTCCTCGCGCACTATTGTTTTGCTGGTTTTGTTCAGCATCAGCCGTTCTAGATCGATTTCCGGATACTCTGTCTTCAGCCAGACAACAAAATCTAAAGGAACCTTTCCTTTTGGGCCCAGAAAACGCGAAACATTTTGTTGTGAAGTGTTATATCTGCGGCCCACGTCCGCGTGACTTAATTTCTTTTCTATTAAAAATTTATTGATTTTCTCCTTGATTGTCATGGCTTTACATTATTTGAACTGACTTCACACGAATTTTTTAACAACATTTTGTTGTTATTAACAACATTTTGTTGTAGGTTTGTCGTACCAAAAGTAACACGGTGACAAATTTACGCAATATGGAAATGCCAAATGATATCCATTCGGATATTGAAAAGACTTTCAACTTCATTGATGAGAATCTTCCGCAGAAGTATTCGCGAGAAGTGTGGAAAATCCTGCCGGAGAATAAAAAGTACATCGAGCTCGATTACATCCGAAAAGTGAAGAAAGACCGCATAAAAAACGCGCCTATCATCACAGCACTCTACCGCGTAGCGCAGTTTCACAAACTCCAGAAGCAACCTTTAACAAAATAAATGTAAAACCTATGACACGTACTTACCCTGGAATGCTCGACCATTCCAAAGAGTATTTTAACAACGGAGCAGATGTGATGATGATTCACAACGGTGTTGTTAAAAAATTCGAAGATGTTCCGGAACACCCGGAACTCGCACAAATCATCGCCACCGATGATGATCTGCGCAGCCTGCTTACCGATTGGTTTGATGACAACGAGCAGATGAAGCAAAAGACATTGGCGCGCTGCCGTTTCGGTGGGCTCAACTTTATGGCCGATATCCACGGAGAAACTATCGTGAGTGATCACGCACACTGCCCGCACCGCGGGAAATGCAGGGGTGAGTTCATCGTCTGCCAAAAGCCGGTGATCAATGGTGAAACCGTCACCAACCAGGAAATTGAAATTTTAAAGGAAATCTGCGGAAACGACAAGAACACCACTATTGCCAGCAATATGGGGTTTGCGGTCGGTACTTTCAAAGTGCTGAAGACATCGCTGTACAAACGATGCAGATTCATTACCAAACAACAAGCAGCTAAGGCACTGTTCCTTGAAGGGCTGTTGTGATTCTTTCTTTCTTAACCCGGCGCGTCGAGTTTGAGACGGCGCGCCACTTTTAAACGAACACAAATTCTCTATATATCCCGGTGCGTCGGGTTATTATAAACGGCGCACCACTTTTTAACCTCCAAAATCTAGTAAGATGAACCCAGTACTTAAAGAATGCCTCAGGCTGACAATGGTCGGCTTCGCATATACGATAGGAATAGCGCTCGCAGCCGTGATCGCAGTGTCTTTTTATGCGAAAGTACTTTACCCGCTGGGGATTAAATTCTAAAACCTTTAACATATGTACCTCGCAAACAAAACATACAGCACCCAAGCGAAAAACGCACTGGATAAAGATTTTGAAAAGTATCTGGACTCAATAGACAGAACCCTGATTGATAATGATCAAATCGATGCCTTCTTAAAAGATATCGAGGAAGATTACAAAAAACTTTGCACAAAAAACAAACGCTGCAAACCTCGCAAACTTACTTTCTACCGACATCTGGTAGGTAGTGGTAAAATTTCCCTGCATGGATCGCATGTGTCGTTCGAATTTTTAAAATCTAGGTAATGAAATACAAGTTCTTAAAATCAAAAGAAGTACAGGAAATATTGGAAGCATATCCAAATACCAAAGCTTCTGTACTTGCTGAAAAACACGGCGTTCCGGTAAGTAAAATTTATGCAACGGCAAAAAGATGCGGAATAAAGAAAAGCCCGGAGTTTTTAGCAGGACCTGATTCCGGAAGAATTGCCAAAGGACAGTCTCTTTCTCCGGAAACCCGCTTTCAAAAAGGAATGGTCTCAGCGCGCAAGGGTAAGAAAATGAATTTTAAATCTGCTGAAGCCGAAAAGAAAAGCGCTGCAAACCGGTGGAAGAAAGGGCAAAAGCCGCTTAATACAGCAAAAGATGGCGATGTTAGATGGCGCGAGGGTTTAGGATATCACTTCATAAGAATGTCAGAAAATCATTGGGAGCTATATCATCGGTGGTTGTGGATACAGAAACATAAAAGCATTCCTTCTGGACATAATATAGTTTTCAAAGATGGCAATCCTAAAAACTGTGTTCTTGAAAACCTTGAGTGCATATCAAATACCGAATTAATGGAACGCAACACGATTGCGAGATACCCGGGCGAACTGATTGGTTCGATACACAGAGTAAGCAGATTAAAAAAAATCATCAAAAACAAACAAAATGGCTAAGGTAAATTTTAATGATCACCTGGATGATATGATGCAGCGTCTGATGGATGAAAACTTAACCCCAGATCAGCTAGAACTGGAGTTGAAAAGAAGCAAGGCGCTCTGCCAGATTGCAGATAAAAAAATAGAGGACAAGAAAGTAACGGTAATGGCATTGGAAGCAGTTGGAAATATGGACTTTGAAAAAGGAATTATCCCTGAACCAATCAAGAACCTTTTACAAATCGAAAATAAATAGTCATGACACAAGCCGAAGAAACAAAGTATAATAAAGAGCGCGACGATGCCTATATGAATGCTGCGGATGGTGTTTGGAAAGGCGAGGCAAAAGGATTCGGAACCCGCTACCGACACCTACAGGAAACTGGGCTTTACAACGGAACATCGTTCCAACGGAAATATTACCCAGAACATTATAGAGCACACATCGAATCTTTAAAATCAAATTCAAAAGCGCCATGAATCACCTCCAAAAACTTCGCTTAATCTTCTCCAAAAACAGAATCATAAAAACCCACTGGTAACTCATGGCCAACTTCCCAATAGATCAAAACCAAATCTTTGCCGCTACAAACGGTGGTTTGGATATTATACGCAGATTCCTTGATTTCAAGGATGTAAAAAAACACTTTAAAATCCGTAAAGAAGGGACCGAAAGCGCATTTATTTCGCAGAAAGACGGCGTGTGGTTCGTGAAAGACTGGGGCGATGCTTCGGGATTTTACAAAGATTCCCGCCATGCCATTCATATCTACGCACATCACACCGGTCGCACTTACTTCGAGGCGTTGCTCGAGCTCGGGAAAGAACTCGGTTTAGTAGACGAGAAGCGCGCGGCCATCAAGAACATCACCAAACAGAAATTCCATCAGTTCCAGGGTGAACTGAACGAAGATAATTTCTGCTATGAAACCAAAGATTTCACACCTTATGAACTGGAAGTTCTCGGGCCTTTGGTGACGCAGGAAGTCTGCCAGAAGTACGGGCTTTATTCACTGAAATCATATTCCTGGTTAAAATCAGACGAACTGCAGCAAAAGGAGTTCTGCGATGTATTTACCGTAGAATCCACAGACACCTACCCTATATTCGCGTTTATCGTAACCGAAGGCGGCGGCAAACCGAAGCTTTCCCTCGTTGGTGCAGATAAAAACGTTCAGGTTCAACAGCCGAAAGCACCCAGAACATGGGTGAAAATTTACCAGCCGAAATCGCACGATAAAAAATACCGTTTTTCCTATCTCGGCAAAAAACCAAAGCAGCATATTTTCGGTTTGGAAAACCTGAAAGAAAAAGGTGCGCCGCTCATCGAGGATCATTACGATCCTGATCTGAAAACTACGGTACAGACTTCAAAACCAAATAAGGTGAACCGGGTAATCATCTGTTCAGGCGACCGCGACGCGCTGAACATGGCATCAACTGGCGAAGTGGTTGTATGGTTTAATTCGGAAACAGCTGCAATTACCGAAAGCCAAATCGGGATGTTATTTACATACGCCCAAAATGTAATTAATGTTCCTGATCTTGACCCTACGGGGTTCGATGCGGGGAAAAGACTGGCGCTCGAACACCTTGAGGTAAAGACGGCATGGCTTCCAGAAAGCCTTTCCAAACGAAAAGATTTCCGGGGCAGCCCGCTGAAAGATTTCACCGATTTTATGAAGATCAACGCCAAGTTTGATGACGAAGTTCAAGCGGACTTAAAAAAGAAAGTAGACCGTTTCCTCGAACTCGCTAGACCTGGTAAATTTTGGACGGAATCATATAATAAAAGGACAAATTCCTTCGACTATAAAGTCAACTACAAAAACGCCTTCAATTTCCTCAAGCTGAACGGATTTTCAAGGATTAAAGACGAAAACCGAAAAGACGGCTATTACTTCGTGAAGCAGGATAAACACATTCTGCGCGAAGTTTCGGCACAGGAAATTAAAGATTTCTTCAATCAGTTCCTCGATGAGAAGCAGCAGGAGAAAGGCCTGCGTTTCTTCCCGGATGAACTCCTGAACATGCTCATCGGTTCCGAAGCGGTTTCAGATAAAAAGCTGGTGAACCTGCCCACACGGGATTTCGATTTTACTGATTACACCTCGAGCTCGCAGTATTTCTTTTTCGACAAATTTATCTGGGAAGTCACCAAGGATAAGGTCGAGGAAATCAACAAAGGCTATTCCCGCTACGTGATGGAGAATGATATACTGAACAACATCATCAAGCGCCAAACTCGCTTCGATCTGGAATCATCGAAAATTAAAATCGAAGAGCCGTTTTTCACCATTAAAAAAGACGACAACAATAATTTCGATCTCACCATTCACCGGAAAGACTGCGACTTCATGAATTACCTGATCAACGCCAGCCGCGTTTTCTGGAAGGAAGAAACCAAAGAACTCGGCAAAACGCAGCGTGAAGAGTATCTGGCGGAAAATAAATTCATCATTGATAATTATAAGAAAGACGGCAGCAATACCGGACTTAATGATGATCAGGTGTACGAGCAGGAATTGCACTTCATCAACAAAGTGTACGCCTACGGCTACATGCTGCACCGGTACAAAGATCCGTCAAAAGCCTGGGCGCTCTACATTATGGATAATGAGGTGGTGGATGACAACGAATCCCACGGCCGTACCGGGAAATCTTTGTTCAGCAATAATGCCCTGCGGCTTTTCATGAACTCTAAATATTTGGGAGCCCGGAAAAAAGGACTGCTGGAATCCGATTTCCTTTACGATGTAGTGACAGAACAGACCGATTACGTTCTGTTCGATGATGCCGACAAGCGTTTCCCTTTCCAGCAGTTGTTCACGGATATTACGGGAGATCTGAACGTGAACCCGAAAAACCAGAACGCCTATCTGATACCGTTTTATCAATCGCCTAAATTCTGCATCACCACGAATTATGCGCCTTTCGGGCTCGATACTTCCACCAGTGCGCGAATCCTGTTCTGCGCGTTCAGCGACTGGTATCATGGTGAAAGCGACGATTATCCGAAGCGGGAACCGATTGACGATTTCGGCAAAAGGTTCTTCACGGAGTGGGATGATGAGCAGTGGAATCTGTTTTTGAATTTTTCAATCCAGTGTCTCCAGTTTTATCTCGGCGCAAAAGAAAAAATCGGCGCGCCGGCAGGTGAGATCAAGAAGCGAAACCTGATCGCGGAGATGGGCGCAACTTTCAAAGATTGGGCAGAGGAATACTTCCGCGACAGACTCAATGTTTTTGTACCGAAACTCGAAGCTTACGAGAACATGAAAGCGTACAGCATAAAACATTTGAGCGGTATATCTGGCACTCTTTTCAAGGCCAGAGTGAAGCAGTTCTGCGAACTGAACGGCTACACATTTAACCCAAAAGAATTCCAGAAAAAAGACGGTCGCATCATGGAATGGCACAATGCCGCAACGGTGGAAATGCTATATCTGCAAACTGCAGAAACCACGACCGACGAAGACATCATTTCAACCAAGAAAACCGACAGCCCTTATGACTAAATCAGAACTATTCCCGCTGCACAAAGCGGAGATTATGAAAGACTTCGGGTACATCAGTTTTCAGCTGATCCTGGCGAATGTAGATGTCATCGGAATCCGTATCCTGAAGTCTTTTGAAATGGTGGTCATCACCTTCTTCAAAAACCGAAAGACCGGTTTTATCTACGAAGGCGGCAACCTTACGGCCGAGCAGGTATTTCGGGTTTACCAGGATGTTCCGGAAGACCGCAACCTGCTCGCAGAATACGAGGAACGCCTGGGCGATAAAGTGGAAGTGCTTGATCCGCCAAAACATAATTATGTTTTCGTAAACGACAGAGAAGTAAAAGAACACAAACCAAAATCAAAATAAAAAAATGGAAAATTCCGCACACTCCTACACCGAAGGCGCCGAGTACCGCCCGGAACACCACACCGCAGATGCGGCGAAATTCAAAGTCGCGCAGCTGCATGCAGATCACATCACCGTCACCATGGCGCTCAGCAAGTTCGTGGAACTACACGACCGGGAAGAAGCCGGAGACGAGACCATCACCATGAAAGAATGGAAAGCCGCCATCACGGACGGCCGTAAAGCACTGGAACAGGCAACACATTAAATAAAAAAACAAAACCAACACAATGAAAAAACTATTCTTACTGCTGATCCCTGCCGCCCTGGGCGCGCAAAAACTGAACGTAACTACCGGCATCCATATGCTCGGCGGACTGAATTATAAAATGGAACACGAGGTTTTCGGCGCCGGCATCGGTCTCAATTACTTACCTAAAAAAGCCACTGCATTGCACATGGGAGCTTCATTCAATTACTTCAATGATTTTTTCCCGGAGAAAAAAGGAAATGAAAACGATTTCTATGTCATCAAGATGCAGGCGGCAAAACCTTTCGCTGAATGGTTCACTGCTACTACCTACCTCGGTTACGCAAATACCTGGGAAAACGATATCATGAAGGCCTTTGCCGGCACTTACCGCACCAACCTGTCGTGGGGCGTGGGCGTGCAGGCTTTTGATGACACCATGACCGGTGAACTTCTCTTTGAAAGCGTGGCCGGATACCCGCATATTTCTGCAGGCGTGAGATTTAATATCGTGAATCTGCTGAAACCACAAAAGTAATCCCATCATGAAGGAAAACACAGCAGGCTGGGTAATCTACTCGCCGGCCGTAAAGTTCACCGGGCCACCGAAACTTTTAGGATGGACCTTCGCTGAACGCCGTAAAGATGCCATCGCGCAGATGGGCGACGCAAAAGCCTGGCGGGATTGGCGCAGGAAATACAACTACTACTGCGTGCGGGCAGACCGCACAATAAAAATTGAACAATAAAAAATCAAACCTATGACAATCTATTTTAAAACAAAAAAAACTTCATCGACTGGAGAAAAAATTCAAAATCTTGTCGACCGCGCAAAAAAAGCGAATAACGAAATAAATGAATTCGTGGATGAATTAAAATCTGATAGACGATATCTGATTAATGAACGCTACATCCTTGGAACCGGAATAGCAGGTTTAAAATTTGAAACACAACCCGACATGAAAATTTGGAAGGAATTTAAAGGGTTTCCAAATTATTACTCACCGCGAATGTCATCAAAAGAAGGGAAATTATTAGCTGAAAAAATTAATTCTTTCGATAAAGTTGGGAGAGACGAAATAAGTGAAGCTATCGGCTTGAATGACTTTTTCAGAATGCCGGGGTTAAAATTATGTGACTCTGATTATTTCGGAATCACCGTTGATAAAGGCTGGAATCACAAAATGCCAGGAGATTGTATAGAAATCACCGGTTCTGAATACGATAATCTTTAAAACCAAACCTATGACAATAAACAATTCCAAGCCGATCCTTTATTCGACACCGATGGTTCAGGCACTTTTAGAAAACAGGAAAAATCAAACAAGAAGAATATGTAAGATTAGTCCGCTTGCAAAACTCATTGGTCTTTATACAAAAAGAAGATTGTGGGATAGCACCGTTGAAGAATGCCCAAACCCATTGGGTCACTTTGCAAAGTTCGATCTGAACGGAGTTGAGATTGAAGTGCAATCAAAGTTTACAGAAGGCGACATCCTTTGGGTGCGGGAAACGTTTTTCGAGTACCATTGTGAATTTATTTTCAAATCCGATTATGAACCAGATTTTTATAGAAATATCAAATGGAAACCCTCCATCTTCATGCCCAGAAAAGCCGCCCGCATTTTCCTGAAGGTGACCAATGTTCGCGTGGAGCGGCTGCAGGATATTTCGGAAGAAGATGCAATTGCGGAAGGAGTCGCATCGGCGTTTCCTGCTTCAGATATGAAGTTTGCAAAGGATTTAGATTGGGTAATTCCGCGCCCATTTCTGCATCATCAATTTTCCTTTTTGATTTTATGGCAAAAAATAAACGGCAAAAAACATCCATGGAAATCCAACCCCTGGGTTTGGGTTTACGAATTTGAACGCATTGAAAAACCGGTAAACTTTCTGCCATGAGCCAGCGCCAGTACCCGCAGGCACTCCTCCGCCGCCTGGTCTGGGAAACAAAAGACATCTTCGACCTCACAGATCTTTGCATCCTCTACCGCGAGCTCGAAGCACAGGGAGACATCACCATCACGGCACGCCTGAAAGCCGAAGTACAGATACAGACGCGCATCCTGATCGGGCGCGATATAGAAAGCAAATAATTTTTTTTAATCAATAAATACTACCAAAATGGAAATCACAGGAAAAATTCTACAGAAAAACGAAACAAGAAAAATCAGCGACACCTTCACTGTGCAGGAATTCATCGCAGATTGCGGAACCACAAACCAGATGCAGGAATGGAGCGAGAATATCCTGAAGTTTCAGGTGTCTAATGCCAAGATCGAGCAGCTCGATAAGATTGCCGTAGGTTCGGTAGTTAAGATCTCCTTCTTCCCGAACGGCAGATGGTTCGAGAAGCGCGACGGTTCCGGCCGTGATGCCGCCTTCAACCTGGATGCTTTTAAATTTGAAATACTGAAAGCTGCAGCCACCGAACCCAACGCGGCAACGCCAAGTGCAGAACCCGATAAAGAAGTGTACTGAGATGAAACTAACCATAAAAGAGCGCCACAGCTTTGCGGCCTCTTTCTTCAGACAGAACAACCACGAGATGTGGCGCACCTGCCCGCAGTGTGGCGAAGTATTCGATCTCCGGAAATCAGTTAAAACTGAATGTCCGGCCTGTGGATATGAACTTTTAACACGAATTGCAATATGAGCTGGATTACCATTAAAACCGAAAGAGACCTGCCGCAGATCAAGGGATCCTGCTTTTGCTGGGTGACAATTAAGGGCAAAGTATTATTTGCGATTTACCAATCAAAATACTTCGAGGTACGTGCCGAATACGGGCTTTATGAATGGAAGCTCGTAAGCCACTACATCCCGATAGAAAAACCGGAAGCACCGGAAGCGTTGTAGCCATGAGTACCGAAGAGTTTCTGCAGCTGATATTGAAGCACCCGGTAGTGATCAGCACACATGAGCACAAAGGTTACATAAAAATCCGGTACAAAACCGGCTCCGGATATTTCCCGGCGCACAGGCAAGATAAGATGCTGGAAGCAATCGAGTTTTGCGAGAATTATATGTATTAACGATCAAAACAATTTAACCTTTAAAACTTCCCACTTGTAGTAAGTGGTTTAATAAAATGATAAAAGAAGAAGCAAAACAAATTCGTAAAAAAATTCTAAAGCAAATTGATTCTTTAGGATTAAAGGTTAACCCAGTGCAGCGGCTAGAATTAGCAAAAAAGCACGTGAGTGCCATTAAGGACCTTTCAGTTGACGCAGTATATATCTATGTTCTAAATGATCTTCTTGTAGATTTAGAGGAGCTATACTCAACTGGAAAATACACGCATGAAAAACAAGAAAGTAAAAACATAGCCTATAAGGCCCAAACCTACACCCAACAGGAATTATCCCAGCTTCAAACTGAAGTCCACAAGATTGTAGGCAACGGTGAAGTCATGCAGCTGTTCAATAAACTGCAGGGTATTAACGCTGGATAAACATATCAAACCTATGGAAATAATCATTATTCTTCTTATCACTGCCATAACCGGTTTGGTTATCATCTTCCAGAGCAGTCACAGCAAGACGCTCCGGAGAATCCGGCAGCTCGAACACAACCTGCAGAACCTGGAAGATCATACGGAGGATTTCAGGCAGAGATACAATGACAACAAAAAAGTGCCGCCAAAGATTCCTAATGATCAGCTGCACTCCTATTAACCTTAAAAAATAAAAAAAAATGAAATCAGGAATCGAATTAATTG
The DNA here is from genome assembly GCA_023419095.1 of Bacteroidota bacterium. GTDB lineage: Bacteria > Bacteroidota > Bacteroidia > Flavobacteriales > Weeksellaceae > Kaistella. The sequence goes on from JAEZYN010000004.1 coordinate 58,013, forward strand.
CCGAAGAAAGGCAAAGACAAATTGAAGTAGAAGGTTATTCTATAGAGAATGATCAAAAACACGAAGACGGAGAGTTGGCTGATGCTGCTGCCGTATACGCCTTAAGTCCGGACGCGATGGATTCAATGGATGATACTTGGGGAAACGATATGTATCTTCTTTTATGGCCATTTGATTTGAAGCATCTTAAGAAAACAAATCAAGGAAGTATCTATGAACGCTCAAAAGATTTAATTAAAGCCGGTGCTCTCATCGCTGCTGAGTTAGATCGGCTACAAAACCTTTAAAACTTCCCACTTGTAGTAAGTGGTTTATAATAATGAATCAGAAAGAATTTCAGGAATTATCCGAAAATGAAGTGAAACAACTGAACGGATATGATAGTTTGGATTATGTTAACGAAGCTTGGCGAGGTGGTTATATTTACGCACAATCAAAAATTAAAAAATCATTCCAAGAAGATTTTCACGATGAGTTTTTAAATAAAGTTGAAGAATTCATTAATGACGACTTGGAAGAGTTTGAATTTGAGTAAATCCTATTTCATTATCCTCCCCCAAACCGAACGCTCGCCCGTTCGGTTTTTTTTATGCCATTCTCAGCGATTAGCTTTTATCATTAAAATATCCACAAAACTTTCAGCGCTCCGCAGGCACGCCGGCCGGCTCGGTCTTCCCTCTCCCCTTCCTCCCCAATAAAATTATAAAATTTTTGTAAGATTGTAAGGAATTAGCGTTTTGCCCGATTTGTAAGGCCTTACAATACTCTTTTTATTTTGTTAGGATTCTGATATTCTTACAAAAAAAATGTAAGGAAATACTCCCTTACAAAATCCTTACAATTCAAAAACGGCAGTCTTACAAAAAGATTTTCGCGCAAATGTCCTGAAATCAATGGTTTAAATACCGCCTTACATTCTTACAAAAATTATTACACCTTTTCAAAATGCACAATAAATTGTTGTGTATCACAACAAATTGTTGTAGATATGTATATATTTGTGATTATGAACTATTTAAGACAATTCCGCAATCGGTTTATTGTGAAGATCGAACTCGTGTCTGCGCTCGATGCCGGTTCTTTCCTGATCTCGCCGCCGCGCGGTTTCACGGAAGCAGATATTCCGGTAGAATACAACGGAGTTTATTTCACACTCTCAGGTGCCGGTCTTGCCCAGGAAAGCAAAACCACCAGTTCCGGCACCGTATATTCCACACAACTGAAATTCAGTTTCCCGGTCTTTCCCGGGATTGGTGCCTTTCAATGGCGGTTTTCAAAACTGTCCGAAATCCGCCTCACGCTCAATACCGGAGCCATCATCCGGCTCAACCGCAACGACGTCGCGCTGAACAAACCTATAGACGGCACATTCAGCAGCAACCTGATGTCCGTAAACTTTGAAGCTTCACTCTCCACCATAAAGCCTTTGGAAATAGATGAGTAACATTGTGCCGCTCACGCTGCGCCCGCATCTGGTATCTTTCCTTATGAAGGAGATGAAAGGCGAAACCAGCAGCTATGCCGGTACCCGCATCACCGTATGCGAGATCTCGCGCAAAAGTTTCATCGGCAAATACCTGCTCGAGCATCTGGAGAAAATAAAGTACCCGGTAAAAAACATCAGCCGGTTCAATTTCTTTGCGGAGATCAAAGCCGGCAGCCGAAGCCATCGCGAGGTCCGCGCCTCCGGAGCCTTCTACAAAAGAGAAAAGCTCGGCGATACCTTCGTGTATCTGCCGGAGCGTTATGTGGATGAAGTGAACCAGCTTTTTGAAGAGCAGTTCCGCAGTGCCTTTTACAATTATGTGGAAGCCCGCGCGGAAGATGATCTGTGGGTCACGCAGGCCATTCTGCTCTTCATCGATAAGTATAACCTGTTCGAATGTGATATGAACCAGGACCAGCTGCGGCAGCTCTACAACCGCATAAAGAAAAACGGACAGTTTGCCGGTTTGCAGGGCAAACTGTACCGCGGTTAGCCATTTTTTTTAGTTTGTGAACCGTTCCGAAGTGCCGGAACGGTTTTTTTGTGCGTCACAACATTTTGTTGTGGAATCGGGCAATTTTGCCCCAATGGAATTTAAGAGATTAGATAAACGAAAAGGATCCGGTGCCGCCTCTATAAGAAGCCGGTACGCCTACCTCATACATCTTCCGGATATCGACTATTTCCCGCCCGTCAATGAGAAAGGCGTTCGGTTGGAAGGTGACATAGTTCTGCACGAAGGCCGCACCATGATCCCCGTTTATCTCACCAATCCGTCGCAGGAATATTCTTATGACACGCCTGGTGGCGATGATGAGAAAACCTTCCTCGTAAAATTCACCGGTACCCATCCGGGAACCGAGCTCGAAGCACTTGAGTTTTCAAAGAATCTGCTGGAGCATCCTTTCCTGGTACTCATCCCCGGCTGCGAAAAGAACGCACCGAGCAAGCTGCTGGGCCAGCTAGATAACCCGCTGATCTTCACATCCACGCATAAAGCAGGAAGAGACGGTGATAAATTCACCTTCAATTTTGAGCAGCGCATCGGCTCCGAATTTATTTACTTTTCCTATGGTGGCGTGATCAGTCTGCCACCCTCGCCAGACGGACCGCCGAGCGATCCCGGACATTCCGGTTTCGATCCTACAAAATGGGCACGCATCGACGCCTCCAACATCGATCCCCACATCGCAGCCTGGCGCGCGAAGCTCATCACAGAACCAGAAGATCCAACGGAAGAGGAAACCGCCAGCGCGCCAAACAGCCGACTGGAGGACGGCTGGCGTACAATAAACAATACCGCGCCGCTCAGCATTGTGCTGGGCAATGATCCGGCAGGTAGCTTTCATCTCACTGGAGCCGGAGATATTGCTGGCTTTACCACGAAGATGGGCAAGTTTATGTGGCCGGGGCGTGTATTTTATTTTAAGACCGATAAAGCGGTTACCCTGCGTCATGCGCCGCAGGAACCGACCACGAACGCGAAGTATTACTCCTTTGCGGAAGACTTCACAACGAAGCCGGACGGATGGTATATTTTGAAAGAAAAGGCAAGTTTTATTGAAGTGGTGGAATTGGGCGGAGGTGCCGACTTTCCCGAAGGTAACCCCGGTGATGTATTGGTGAAGACCGCCGATGGTGAAGTTTTTTCTTCTCGCTTAACGGATGCTGAAAACGAACTTGATACGGAGATTGTAGAACGCGCGATGGCGGATGCACTGAAGCTGGACAAACCACTTGCACCCAACAACGTCGCAACTAAAGTAGTAAATGCAGACGGAAGCACAACCGACAAAACCACCTTTGAGCGCACTATACAGGTAGCCGTGCCATTGCCTGCAACGGTAGATACTGCGTGGATGGGCAGGATTATATTTTTTAGCGGGGTTGGAACTTTAACGGTTCCTGCTACGTTACCCGCTGATTTCTCTTTTCAGGGATTAACGAAAACAGGATGCACGGTTACAATGGCGATTATACCGCCGAAAGCGTGGGCAACAGGAACGCCAACACAAATACCACCTTTAACTACTTTTTTTGTTGCGCAGGAGGGGAATACTAACGCTATATATCTTTTAATGTAATGGGATTTGCAGGGTACATATTTGGCAGGGCGCGAAGTGGAACGGCTTTAATACCAATTAATGACACCATCAACATGTTGGTAAGTATTTCGACCCGCACGGGCAATGCAGTCGTATATAAGGGAGATGGTAGCGCCGGAATTAACAATTCAGTACCGTTATTAACGGATTTAACTGTAAGTAACAATCTATTGTCTTATACGTACACAACCGCATTCACGGGCAATATTTCCGTGAAGTTTTTACATGGATTAAAAGACGTTTATTCAATAAAGTTAGGGCACGACCTTAAAGCCGCGCAAACTGAGAAATACAACATCGCTGATATCGCTGTTTTATTAGCTCAATTCCCAAATCTATTTAGCTTTATGATGGATGAGATTCCGGCCCCTGGCATTCCTAATAATGCTTCCAATATAGGTGGCGACTTATCTAATTTGCCAAATTCTGTAGAGCGGGTTTTTCTTCGTAATACGGTAGTTTCAACAGTTTATAACCTTTATTTAAACTTTTCAAACTATCAGAATGCATCTAAACTTAAGTATTTTGAATCCAACGCATTGCGCCTTACAGGGGATTTTAAAGTCCCTCCGTTGTGTTCGTTTTTTAAAATATTAGGCACCCGCGAAGGGTCATCTATCACTTACACCGCAGGCAAATCTTGGCCGAGCGTGTTTGATACGCTGTATTTACCTGCGGCATTAGGGGTTTTAGAAACCGACAGCCTTTTCGCTGACATGGATAATTCTATAATTACGGCAGAAGGCAGCAAATCTATTACTATTCTCAATGGATATAGAAGCTCTGCCAGTGACTCTCACGTCGCAAGTTTGCAAGCGAAAGGATTTACGGTGACTTGTGCAAGACTTCCATACGTCGCTTTGAAAATCCTTGATATGCCATTACAAAATTCCTTCACAGATTTAACAGGTTTAAATACGATGGTTGCAGGCGGAACTTCAAATCAACCAACATTTGTTAGCGATGGAGCGGGTGGTTATGCTGCTAATTTCAACGGGTCACAGTCTTTAAAAACAAGCGCAAACTTACCGATTTCAAACAGCGACAAGGTGACTATTTATTTTGAAATTAAAACAACGCAGATAGCTGTAGCAACTCCACTCGAATTAGGTAGCAATACAGCTACTGACAACATGTTTTCGACCAACATTAACACTGTGCCCGGTGCAATCTTAGCGGGCAGCTACAAGGCAGGAGTTTTTAATCAAATTACATCGCCAAATATTAATGATGGAGCTTTTAAGAAGGTGACAATTATAATAGACAGAGCATTAGGGGGTTCGCAGAGTAAAATTTACATAAATGGTGTGGAATCGTGGACCATGCGAACACCTAACAACGTAACCGGAAATTTCGGTTCACATATATTTTTCGTTGGGCAAAGAGGTGCCAGTACAAATGGCTTCGTTGGCCAAATTAAAAATTTGAAAATATTCAATTTTCCTTTAACGCAGACAGAAATAAACAACTTATAAAATGATACGCAGCACAATACCCGCAATATATACCCTCCGAAGCAAGGAGGAAGCTATAATAGAAATAGCCATTACAGACTGGCGATATGAGCCCATATATGAACGTTATGTAGCAACGGTGGAAGATTACGCCCTGATAGGTGAATCGAAACAAATGTGCAACCGCAAGGAGGTGCATTATACCAATGAGCAGATTGATGGGCTGTTCAGCATGATGCAAAATCCAATTTACCCAAATGAAAGTTACAGCGGTGAATTAATCAAGCTGATCGCGGGTGCTTTGCTCTATGTAACCCAAACAGATCTGTACGAAAACGGAAAAACCATTTACGGTTTGCTTCCCGAAAACTGGGAAATAAACGCAGATTACGCAAAAACAATTTCTAAGAAATGACAAGCTTATTACTCATCATCACCGCGCGCATTTTATTTAAAATCATCCGTCCGATCTCATTCGTATATGTGGTTTTCTTTAAACAGAAGTTCAAATGGGAAAGACTTTTTGGCTATTGGAAAAGCGAAGCTATCAGTCTGGATTCTTATGGGAATTACAATTACCGTTCGCTTTTCAACAGAGTTTTAAAAACCGAGAACGGCTATGAGTTTGGAAATTTTAACGAAACAATCTCGGAAGCATTGCAGCGCAATTACGAGCTGGGAACCCTAACGAAGCGAGGAAAGCAGCTGTACAACTTAATAAACCGGATAAACCCGGGACATTTTTTAGAATTATGATAACAGAATTTTTAAATCACGATTACGCAGCCATTATGCAGAAACTGATTGTAGTATCAATGGCCTGGGGCGGCGTACTCATCGCTATACTTATCGACCTTTTTTTTGGAATTCAGAAAGCCAGAAGCCTGAATGAGATCCGCTCCAGTGAAGGGTACAGACGGAGCATTAATAAGTTCGTCTGGTACTATGCTGTGATGTTCTTCGCGCTGTTGTTCGATGCCCTGCTGCCTATATCATTTTTCTTCTCATTTCCACTGTCGGCCATCCCATTTGTGTCAATCCTGGGGGCCACTGCTTTAATTCTCACAGAGTTCAAATCTGTCCGCGAAAAAGCGGAAGACAAAGTGCGGCGAAAGACAGAAGCCTCGGCCATTGAGATCATCGAATTGCTGAAAAATAAAGAAGATGCCTTCTTACAACTATTAGAACAATTTAAAAAAGAGAAAAATGAAAAACCTACTGACGCTACTGAGCTTTAGCCTGCTGATCCTCACCGGATGCGGTGGATTGAAAAAAGAAATCACCCGCCTAAAAGACGAGAACAAATCGCAAACAGAAAGCTATGAGAAACGGATCTCGGAACTTACAGTGAAGATTTCTGAAACCGAAACCCGCGAAGCGAAAAGCAAAACAGATCTGGAAATAAAAACATCTGAAATCTCCGCGCTAAAAAAAGAACGCTCGCAGCTTCAGGAGCAACTGGATAAGAAAGAGCGGTCCGACTTCTCCGTGGAAAGTCCAAACGGACCGGTGAAAATTACAGATTCAAAAGGCAACCAATATGAATTCCAGGGCGGAGTCGGAACTAAGATCTCGAACTCCAGCGAATCCACTTTAAGCAGCAAACTGAACCAGGTCACAGAATCGCTCACGAAGCAAACAGAACGCGCGGAGAACTTAACGAAAACTGTTTCATCTCAGAACAATACCATCCGCCAGAAAAACACACAAATCAGTGAAAGAACAGAGGAAATAAAAAAGCTTTCCGAAAAAATAAAGGTGCTGAATGAGCAACTTGCAAAAGCGGTTCTTAGGACGGGAATTCCGTGGTACGTGTGGACTTTATTCGGAGTTTTCCTGCTGGCCGCAGGACAGCTGTTGTGGAAAATTTATGTACCGAAGAAGCCCTTAAAGGAAATTCTAAAATAACAAACGATGGAAAATATTATGATCAGCGAAAACCTTTCGCTCCAGGAGTGCGTAAGCTCGCAAACCGCAACCAGAAACAAAATTGACAACACGCCAGACGCTGCGGTAATCTGCAGCTTGCGTTTGGTAGCGGAAAAGGTTTTCCAACCGATCCGGAAGCATTTTGGCAAACCTATCCGGGTTTCATCTGCATACAGATCACCAAAACTGAATGCGGCCATCGGGGGTTCCAAGACTTCGCAGCATGTAAAAGGTGAAGCGCTGGACCTTCAGGGAACCAACGGAGTAACCAATAAGCAGATTTATGACTACGTCAAAAATAATTTGGATTTTGATCAGTTAATCTGGGAGTACGGCACAGACAAGGAACCGGCGTGGGTGCATGTAAGCTACAAGCCAAAAGGAAACCGGAAACAGGTTATCCGAATAAAATAAAACGTCCTGATTTATTAACCTTAAAGAAAATGAGATGTTTTATCTACCCGTCGAAAGGCGGGTTTTTTAATTAGTTTAGCAAACGGGGATTTCGTTCGCTACAAATGTAAATTGCAATCTAATTAAATTATATTTTATGGCATTTACAATTAAACACAACGGTACGGAGTATCCAGTGACCGTTACAAAGAAGAATGGACAATTTATTTTTGTCCTAATCCAGATTCACGGTTATGCCGAGTGTCCTAGCACTTTCTATTTGTGTCGGTGCACGCACTCAATAGGATGTAGATTAAACCATTACAAGAATCTGAAGAAAGAAATTTTTGAAGAATACAATCGTAGGTTTTCAAAATGTGCCTAAAAGAAATTTCTTTATCTAAACCGCCCAGAACTGAGCGGTTTTTTTTATTATCTTTGAAGTTCTACACAACCCTTTCATATTAAAACTGGTATTTTATTATGAAAAAGAAACCAGATCCTAATCGATCTGGTTTCGTGTTTTATTCCTACCAAAACGGCGGACTCTCGTCACTCTCCTCATCCGTATCAGGCATGGGAAAGGCATTCGCAAACGCTTTTGCTCCTATGATTAGAGAAACCACCAATACGGCAAGCGTTATAAGTAAATCCCAGAAATTCATACTGCAAAGATATATAGCTACGCAAAATGTTCAGCCGGTGACTTCACGTTTTAGTCACCCGTTACACCACTGATATATTGCCACTTCGTCGCGTACAAATGTGTGAAGTAACTTTTCTTTCCCTTCGCGTCCTCAAAGATTTCGCTTTCCCATTTTACCGATAAAATCCAGGTATCCCATTTTCGCATTCGAAGCGAATACGGTAGTACATCTTTTAAGTGCACCTCAAACTGTTGTTTGGCCGGATCTCCTTCAAATTCAACAATGAGTGATTTGTCATCAGGGTGAACTTCTTCTTTAATCGTTGCACGGAGTTTCATAATGCAAAGTTCTATGATGCGTGCGACAAAATCACACATTTACTAAGGACAATTTGTGCCGGATTTACTTTTTTCCTTCGTTTTAATGTAACACGGTTTCATATTTCACCCTCCTAGTTTCGCTACAATTAAGCAAACCGGAAATCGGGGAGCTGCGATAGTATTTTAGCGAAATGACACAAATCAAAAAATTTATCCACCAGAATTTTGACCGAATTATTAAGGTTTTAGAATTAGTTATCAAACTTATTGATATCTCTACTGGAAACTAGTTTTCAATGCGTCACAACATTTCGTTGTGGCGCATTCTATTTTCGCATCAAGAAAATAGTCCATGAAAACCAATACCCTCGTTTACGATCTCCTCCGCAGCAAGTGGCTCATTAATACCGCCAACCTTTCGGAGTATGAAAAACTGGCAAACCGTTTCCTTTCCGGTGAATACAAAGGCGAGATCATCGACCGCAAAGCTTTCCGGGCTTCCTACGAGAACGACGGCGAAACTTCGAAAATGCAGACCGACGAAAAGAAAGCCATCGGCTATCTGCAGATGGTAGGTCCTATGGCTACTTACGGTGATATGTGCACCTACGGAGCCGACGATTATCTGCAGGCGCTCCGCTACATGAACACCAGCGACAATATCTCAGCGATCGTCATCGATGTAGACGGTCCGGGCGGCGCAGTTCCCGCCATCAACGCATTCAAGGAATTCGCGCTCGAAAAGAAAAAGCCCATCGTGGTTTTGTGCAACGATCTCTGTTCACTGCACTACTGGATGAGCTGCCTTATCGCAGATCATATAATGGCAAAAGGTTCAATCTCGCCATGCATCGGTTCCATCGGTGCTACCTGCATTTTATTGGACGCCCGGGAAGCAATGGCGAAAGAAGGCTACAAAGTAATGATCATAAATGCTCCCGGTTCCGAGCTGAAAAACAAAGCCATGCAGGATTTCTACGCAGGAAAAGATGAAGAATTCATCACGCGCCTGGAAGCGGAACTGAAACCCATTCGCGATGTTTTTGTGGCTGACGTAAAAGCAGCGATGCCCAATATCTCCGACGATGACAGAATCTTTGCCGCCGATACTTTCAATGCAAATGAAGCTTTAAAGCTGGGTATGATCCACAGTATCGGCAACGAGAAAAAAGCCTTTGAAATGGCGCGGGCCCTGGCAGAACTCAACGACAACTAAATTCAAAATAAAAACAATTTTTAACCATGCTAAGACAGAAATTTAAAGCAGTAATCGCAATTGCACTGAGCACATTGGCATTAAAAGAACTCCCAAAGGGAGATGACGGAAAGCTGGCATTAAGCGCTGATCAGGAAGCAAGCCTGAAAAACGTGTACACCGGTGAGAAATACAACGCCTTCTTAAAGGTAGCGAACGAAATCCTTGCCGAAGAGGCTGGACTAATGGCGGCCGATCAGGCTGAGAAAGACGAAGCCAACGCGCTTTTGGCCTCTGTGCTGAAAGGTAACGCGGGCGGTGAAGACGACGGTAATGGTGGCGCACCTGCACAGGCAGCAACTCCGGAGCCGGCTACTCCGGTACAGACAGCCCAACAGGTTGTAAACCTCGTGCAGGATCAGCAGGCACAGATTCATGCTTTGATGAGTCAGCCCGAAGCAGCTCCGCAGGCAGGACGCAGCATCGCGCGAAACATCGCAGGTGTAGCATTGGCTGCAGCGCTTTCAAGTTCCACTCACCTTTTTGCTTCAAATCCGCAGGCGAATAATAAAATTTTCGCTTTCGAAGGTCGTAACTGGAACCAGAGAGCAGCCGGTAAATCAGCTGCAAAAACTGATTTTACCGATGTGTCAACAATCAAGAGATTGAATGATGACCTTCGCGAATTTCACGTACAGAATCCTGATTATATCAGAAGCCTTTATATGGAAACTTACGGGTTCCCAACATTCTGGCCAAAGAGATTAGGCGTTTTGGATCAGATCTCTGATGCTGTTTTCGAATTGGGTTCTGTAACTCAGGCAAGAAAACCGGATTGGACGCCAGGTTTGGAAATGTGGATCGAAGCTGAAAAGCGAAGAATCTACAGAATCCAGATCGATTTGGAATTTGACGGATATCAGCTGCAGGAATTGGAAAATTCTTGGTTGAATTCGATTTTCAATTTTGATGGTTCTTCGCCTTACAAGCATTCCTTCATTGCATGGTTACTTCAGGAAGTTTCCAAAAAAGCCAGACAGGAAGATGCGGAAGGTGGTATTAACGGTATCTATGCGCCAAACGTAGCAGGTATCAAAACAAAAGGGCATTTCCTTAATGCACAGTCGGGGATCCGTCACCAGCTGTACATGTTCCGCGATGTAATGAAGAAGATTGCTCCACATGTTTCTCCGCTTGGTAAGTTCTCTGCTGCCAATGCTTACGAGTATGCAAAAGGAATGATTGAATCTTTACCGTTGGCCATCAGAAACAAGCAGAACATGAAGTTCTACATGTCTCCGACCAACATCATCAAGGTACAGGACAATTACAAGGAAATCAACCGTTTGAATAACGATTACAGCGGAAACAAGATCAACTACATCGACGGGTATCCGAATATCGAATTTGTAGGATTAAAGCAGTTGGAAGGTTCTAACCTGATGTTCATCACCGATGAAAAGAATATCGAAATCCTGGAATACCTTCCAGCAGAAAAAGAAAAGTACAGAATCGAAGAGCTGAAGCGTGATTCTTACATTCATGCAGATTACCGTTTTGGTGTTGCATTTGTGTTCTCAGGTTTCAATCTTCCTGCAAACTCTTCTTTCAGAGGTGTAGCGCAGTACATCTGGGTGAATGATGAACCGATCTTCCCTGCTACCGTGGCCGTGCCGTTATTCGGTAAAGCAATGTCCGCACCGGTTACATTGAACTACAACAGACTGTACGTTCACCCTGAACTCGTTGCTGATGTTACCGTTCTTGAAGGCCTTCCTGCCGGAACAATCGTTGAGATTACAGGTAACGCGCAGATGGTTTCATCTTCTTTGATCAGAAAGAAAACCACGGAAAACGGTGGAAATCTCGATCTTACCGCAGACTTCAACCCGAAAACCATGTACAAACTCATCTTGGCAGTACAGGCAAACGGAACCTACAAGGAACTTAGCAGAACAGCTACATTCCCGTCTGGTGTTCCTGCAGTAACTACGTTCAATGAACTTGTAGCTGATTACGGTGAAGGAGCAGTACAGAAGTATGAAGGTGAAGCCGGTACACTTACCGATATCATTGGCGGTAACGAAGGTGCGGAACTTACCCTTTACGGTAACACCGGAGCCGCATTAACAGTGGCTACTGTTGCCGGTAAGATTGTAATGACTTCCAGCGCTGTGCTTGATGCTGACGCTAAGTTTGTAACCTTGAAACAGTTTGGTGGCGTGTGGTACGACATCGCGAGAGGATAGCATTTTAAAGGGTTATCCGGAACCCTTTAATTTCTTTTTCAAATAATTTTCAAATCCTAAAAAAATAATAATCATTATGAGTTATGTATTTAAAAAACTCGATAAACCTTCAGCAGGCGCAGGCGCACCGAATACCGGAAGCCGTTTCGCGTACCTTGCTGCGGTAAAAGATTTGGTATCTTTTCCTGATACCGATGACAATAATGTGCTGCTCACCGGTCAGCCGGTCTTCAAAGAAGGCAAAGGCCTGGTTCCGGTCTACATTACAACATCTTCCCGCGAATACTCTTATGAGTCCGCAGGAGATCAGGATGCACGCAGCCACAAAGTGAAATTTGTAGGCGCTCACCCTGGGACAGAGATTGAAGCGCTGGAATTTGCACAGAACAATCTGGACGAAGAATTCATCATCTTCATTCCGGGATGCCAGTCAAGTGATCCAGTGAAAGTTCTCGGCCGCCCATGCGCGCCGCTGATCTTCCGTTCAAACCACAAATCGTCTAAAGACGGTAGTAAGTTTGAATTCACCTTCGAACAGGAAACCGGAAGCAAATACATCTACATGGTGTACAACGGTCCGCTGAACACCGCCATGGCAGCTTACGAAACTGTTGATTTCTCAGCCGGACTTACCGCCTTGAGTGCAATTCAGAAAGTGGCAAATACCGAAGAGGCTGAAACGCTTACGGTAACTTCTCTGGCTAATATTGATGTGCCTCAGGTAACATTCATCGGACAGAGCAATGATCCTGCGACAGCCGGAATGATCGTGGAAGACACCACAACGCCGATCCTGATTCTGTTGAAAAACGGAACACCTTGGAAAGCGCTGGACGGCTCGACCATTAACTTCGAAGTATTCAGAACCGCAAACACTATCGCGCTGATTGAACGCTGGAGAACTTAGAAGCCATTTTTAAATTTTTCATACCGGATGCGTCACAACGTTTTGTTGTGGCGCATTTTATTTTCGCACTATGAACGGCACGGTAACACCTCTGAAAGCGATGGAAATTATTCGGGATCTCGCCCGGCAAAACATTCCATGTACGATAAAATACATTTCGCTGAACGAATCAGAGAAATCCTCAAAAGGAATTGTCGAAGAGAAAAACATTCTGCTGAGACCGGGTTACCGTCGAAACCAAAGTGATAAATCCAATATTCTCGCAAGCTTCGTGCGGCTGGGTTCCGAAGAGAACCGGCAGTTCTACTGGCCACTGCTCTGCGAGATCAACGGCAGAAAAATAAAACCATGATAGGCTATAAAACCAACTCCACTGCGGAAGAAACCAAAGATATTACCATCCATAAACGCGAAGGCGGAGCCATTGTTTCCACGCCTTCTACTGTTTTTTCATTCTCGGTGGAAGATATCGATCCGCGCGAAATTGCCGGACAGCAGCAATATACTCCGGAATCATTCACCTGGGCAATGTCGATGGTTTACATGGACGATATAGAACTGATTCCCTACGGCGTACGCAACAATATGCCGCAGCTTTTGAGGGATACGGTGTACAACAACCCGAACATTCCGGGCATTATGGAAAAGAAGCAGCAGCTTCTCTGGGGCCAGGGTCCGCAATTGTACACCGAAAAAATCATAGATGGTAAACCCGGCAGAGAATGGACCTATGATGCAACAGTTCAGGAGTGGCTGGATTCTTTCGATTACAAAAATTACCTGTTCAATCAGGTGGTAGATCATTCCTTCATGCAGGGCGGTTTCCACGAGATCATCAACGCAAGATCCGGACGGCTCGGCAAGCCGCGCATACATTCACTAGCACACAGAAATCCACTTTGGACGAGATTAGGCAGAAGCCAGGGTTCCGCGAAAGCTACCCATGCTTTTGTCTCCGATTCGGTGCTGGCATTTTCAACCGAAGGTTATCAGCTCTACAATCTGTTCGACGCTAAGGAGCCGCACAAACACGGCCGCTCCATACATTATTCAAGACAGTACACCTTCGCTACAGATTTCTACGCGATCCCTACCCTCTTCGGAGCTTTGCAATGGATTAAGCGTTCTACTGCAATTCCGTTGATTTTAGAAGCCCTTTCTAAATTCAGTATGAATGCAAAATATCACGTTACTTCCCCTGCAGCTTTTTGGGATAAAAAACGCGAGGAACTGCAGGCTGACTGCCAGGCACGGAACGAGCCTTACGAGGAATCTATGTTGCTGGATTATGAGAAACTGCTTTTCCGAAGCATTATCGATACGCTTTCAGGCGAAGGAAATTCCGGAAAGATTTGGCATACCAAAAATATTTTTGCTCCAGACGGAACCAACCTTGTTGAACAGGGCTGGAAGATTACCCCAATCGACCAGAACATCAAGGAATTTGTGGAAACACAGATCAAGATTTCAAACAAAGCAGATTCCGCAGTTTCCTCAGCGGTCGGAATTCACAAAGCTTTAGCGGGAATTTCGGCTGAAGGAGCTTCCGATTCTGGCTCCGAACAGCTTTACGCATATCTTCTTTACAAATTAACAGGAGTAAGAATCCCTGAAATGATTGTTACTGAAGTCATTAATCACGCACTGAGAATCAATTTTCCCGAAAAGAAACTGAAACTCGGCTTCTTCCACGAAGAGGCACAACGACAGGAAGACACCAGTTC
>JAEZYN010000035.1 GCA_023419095.1 Bacteroidota bacterium
CATTACTTCAATGCCCGAAATGCCACCAAACTCGGCGATGTGAAAATGCAGGATGGCATGCTGCTCGACGGATTGACCGACGTTTACGGCAAAGTGCATATGGGCGTTTGTGCCGAAAAATGTGCCGCAGAACATCAGTTTTCCCGTGAAGATCAGGATAATTTTGCAATTGAATCATACAAACGTTCGGCCTCGGCGTGGACCGATGGTAAATTTAAAGACGAAGTAGTGCCGGTTGAAATTCCGCAAAGGAAAGGTGAGGCAATTGTTTTTTCAGAAGATGAAGAATACAAGACTGCCAAATTCGACCGTTTCCCGACTTTACCTACGGTTTTCCAGAAAGAAAATGGTACGGTAACCGCTGCAAACGCTTCAACCTTGAATGACGGTGCGTCTGCTTTGGTCTTAATGTCTAAAGAGAAAATGGAAGAACTTGGCTTGACACCATTAGCCAAAATCGTTTCTTACGCTGATGCTGCACACGAGCCGGAATGGTTCACAACAGCGCCCGCAAAGGCATTACCAATTGCTTTGAAAAAGGCCAATCTAGAGGTTTCAGATATTGATTATTTTGAATTTAATGAGGCTTTTTCGGTTGTAGGTCTTGCTAATAACAAAATTTTGGGACTGGATGCCGCAAAAGTAAATGTGAATGGCGGCGCGGTTTCCCTTGGTCATCCACTCGGAAGTTCAGGCTCGCGAATTATCGTTACATTAATCAATGTTTTAAAACAGAATAACGGAAAATATGGTGCAGCTGCGATTTGCAATGGCGGCGGCGGCGCTTCCGCAATCGTGATTGAAAATATTTAATAAAAACTCCGCTGATAAAGCCGAAACCATTAAGTAATACGCATGAAGTTTTCAGCTTATTCTTAATGGTTTTTTTATTTTTGCTCTATTAATTTTTCTTACTATGCCAGAAAACGACCAATTGCCGATGTCTGAGATTAAAAACAACCCGAGGATCATGCGGGCCTGGGCTTATTATGACTGGGCAAATTCGGTGTACTCACTGGTTATAACGTCCACTATTTTCCCGATTTATTATTCGATACTGACGACTGCATCGGAAAAATCTGAATATGTACAGGAAACAGGGCAGTGGATCAAGGTGCCGGTACGCCACGTGATCACGATTTTCGGCAGAGATTATCAGCCGGATGCAATTTATGGCTACTCACTCACGATCTCATTTCTGATCGTGGTTTTGCTTTCGCCGATTTTGTCATCGCTCGCCGATACGATTGGGAATAAGAAGTCGTTTTTGCAGTTTTTCTGTTATCTTGGCGCCACCTCATGTATGGGTTTAGCGTTGTTTACGGGAATGCAGAACGTGTTTTTAGGTCTGCTTTTCAGCATCACGGCCAGCGTGGGTTTTTGGGGAAGTTTGGTTTTCTATAACTCGTTTCTGCCCGATATTGCGACAAGGGACAAGCAGGATGCACTTTCGGCCAGAGGCTATGTTTACGGTTACATTGGTTCGGTTTTGCTGGTGGTAATCTGTCTGGTTCTGATCCAGGTGTTTGCTAAAACTCCTGAAGAAGCCAAGCTTTATACCCGGATTTCCTTCCTCCTGACCGGTGCCTGGTGGTTTGGTTTTTCACAATATACATTTAAACATTTGCCACAGTTTGGCGCGGTACATTCGGAATTGCCGAAGGATTTGGTGCTGCTCAATTATAAGAATATTTTCAAAAAACATGAGGAGCAAGGCGGTATTTGGGTGGTTTTAAAAGATAATATCAGTTTTTATAAAGATGTTGTGAACGAAAGTTTCCGCGAGCTTGTCAAAGTGGGGCGAACACTTTTTGCCGACCGGAACCTGAAATTCTTCCTCTCCAGTTTCTTCTTTTACAGCGTCGGAATGCAGACCATTTTCCTGATGGCGACGTTGTTTGGCAAAAGCGAGATCAATCTGGCACAGGACAAACTGATCATGACGTTACTGGTGATTCAGATCGAAGCCATCATCGGTGCGATAATTTTTTCAAGGCTTTCACGGGTTATCGGCAACAAAAATGTAATCTCGATTGCGATCGTTTTATGGATTGTTGCCTGTCTGTCCGCCTACTTCTTGAATAAAGAAAACCCGTACGTTGAATATAAATTTTATGGAATAGCGTCTATAATCGGGCTGGTAATGGGCGGTTTGCAGGCGATGTCACGATCAACGTATTCAAAACTGTTGCCGGAAGATTCAATGGATAATACCACTTTTTTCAGTTTTTATGATGTGCTGGAAAAACTTGCCATTATACTCGGAACGTTTATTTTCGCCACGATGATTGAAAAGTATCATAACATGCGTTATTCAGCTCTGTCTATGTCGCTGTTTTTCTGTGTAGGCCTGATTCTGATAAGATTTGTAAAAGTTTCACTGTTCAGGGCGAAAGAATAAGTCCCAATATATTTTGGCTGCATTTTTGGTAACAACTATTTAGCAAACTAATTTGTATCTTTGCATTTGAAAATCAATCCTTTGAGCTAATGACAAATCCTCTATTTTACGCTAAAATCTTACTTTTCGGTGAATATGGTATCATTGAGGATTCTCAGGGACTTACACTGCCTTACAGTTTTTATAAAGGGACTCTGAAATTTTCAGACCTGATCACAGAAT
>JAEZYN010000037.1 GCA_023419095.1 Bacteroidota bacterium
GTTTTACACCGACTAAAAATCCACCGCCACCAATATTTCCGGCTTGCGGATAAACAACCGCGAGGGCAAATTGTGTTGCGATCGCAGCATCATAAGCATTTCCGCCGTCTTTCATGATTTTTGCACCAGCTTCGCTGGCAAGCGGATGTGCAGAAACTACCAGACCTTTATTTTTCGTGCGGATTTCCTTTACAATATTAATATCTGTGAACTGTGGATACGCCACAATACTTAAAAACAGAAACAGGAACCGAAATTTCTTCATGGATTTGATTTTCCATCAAAAGTAATAAAAAACGAAAGCGTTTGCAGAGCAATATTTAATTTAAAGTAACTGATAAAGCCTAATTCAATCATTTTAAAAGCGGCAGATTTAGTTTTAGGCACTTATTTTTTTTAAATTTGCTTAAAACCAAATTTGACGCATGAACTCCTCCAAGGAAAAAATACTTATAACCGGTGCACTTGGCCAAATCGGCACCGAACTTACCAACAGATTAGTAGAAATTCACGGTGCTGAAAATGTGATAGCTTCCGGCCTCGACCGCTGGGACAAAAATCTTACTTCAGCGGGATTTTATGAGCGGATGGATGTCTCAAACACACAACTGGTGAGGCAAATAGTGAAAGATTACGAAATAACCACCGTTTATCATCTTGCCTCGCTGCTTTCCGGAACATCGGAAAAACAGCCGCTTTTCGCTTGGAAACTGAATGTGGAGCCGTTGCTGAATTTTTGCGAGATGGCTAAAGAAGGTTTGCTGAAAAAAATATTTTGGCCAAGTTCAATCGCGGTCTTTGGCACGGGAATCCCAAAAGAAAATGTAGGACAGGACGTGGTGCTGAACCCAACTACGGTGTACGGAATTTCAAAAATGGCCGGCGAAAAATGGTGCGAATATTACAATACAAAATTTGGCGTCGATGTGAGAAGCATCCGTTATCCGGGACTTATTTCCTGGAAAACGCCGGCGGGTGGCGGAACGACAGATTATGCCGTTGAAATTTTCTACGAAGCCATCGAAGAAGGAAAATACACAAGTTTTATTTCAGAAGATACAGCAATGCCGATGCTGTACATGGACGATGCCATCAATGCAACTTTGAAATTGATGCATGCTCCAAAAGAGGACTTAAGTGTGCGCAGCTCTTATAATCTGGGGGGAATGTCATTCACGCCAAAAGAACTGGCCAATGAAATAAAAAATGAAATGCCGGAATTTGAAATTGATTACCAGCCCGATTTCCGACAGGCAATTGCGGATTCCTGGCCCGCCTCGATCGACGATTCGGTAGCTAAAAAAGACTGGGGTTTGACTTACGAATTTGATATTACTTCGATGACTAAAGACATGCTGAAAAATCTTAAAGTAAAATTGGACAAGTAATCTTTCTGATTTTACTTCGAACCTACTTTTTTAAGTGAAGGACAAATCAACCGTTTATACTTGCATTACAATTTCTGAGAGATCAAAGCTAAAACTGAAGATTTCACTTCATTATGTTGCTTATAAAGCGCTATCATACGCCAAAACGAAAGAGTCGATTATTTAACAGCATCGAATATAGGTTTGATTGTAATCATAAAGGCATTAACAAATTATCAGATTTTAGGAGAAAACGGTGTTAATTTAAGTAAAATCAGTCATTTTCATTGGTAATTTAATTTATTATACTTAGCTTTGAGAGTAAGTTTAACCAAATTAAATTCGTTATTATGAAAAAAATTTTACTTTTTGCCTCATTTATGGCAATTCCGTTCTTAGGGAACGCGCAAATTTTTCAGGAAAATTTTGACGGAGCAGGTCCCGGCTTTTCAGCGTGGACGCTGATTGACGTAGACGGGCTTACTCATGAGGCTACCATGGCTGACTTTGACGCAGGTGCCTGGATTAGAAAAGACCGAGGTGGACCAATTCCGAATTACGGCGGACCGGATAACGATTACGCTGCCATGAGTTCCTCCTGGTACAGCCCTGCCGGAACCTCAAACGATTGGTTGGTTTCTCCACAAATTACACTTCCTGCTGCAAACACTTATCTTCAATGGGATGCCAAAGCTCAGGACGCTCTTTATCCCGATGGTTACAAGGTAATGCTCGCCCCGAACGGAGGAAATACCGTGAGTGACTTTACCGTTGAGTTATTCAGCACGTCCGGTGAAAACCCTGCCTGGATTACACGCACCGTAAATCTCGCAACGTACTCGGGAACGGCGGTACGTGTAGCATTTGTTAATAATTCAACTGACAAGTTTGTTTTGTTAATAGATAACATTTCAGTAAACCTTGCGCCCACTGCGGCACCTGACTGTGTAACACAGGTGGCTCCGGCAAACGCGGCTACGGGAATAGATTATACTGCTCCGGTAACACTGTCCTGGACCGCCGCTACCACAGGTGCTGCGCCGTCAAGTTACGATGTATATCTGGGCACTGCTCCAAACCCTACCACCCTTCTTGCAAATGTAACAGGTACAAGTACGGCAGCAACGGGACTTGCTCCTTCAACTACCTACTACTGGAAAGTAATTGCTAAAAATGGAGCCGGAGACGCAACAGGATGTACTGAATTCTCGTTCACTACCATGGCAAATCCTTTTGCGCCATATTGCGGACCCATTAATTTTACGTCCGATACGGAGCCTATTACACTCGTAAATTTTGCGGGAATCGACAATGCAACCTCAGCAACGCTAAACGGAACACCTGATCACGAGAACTTTACTACTATAGTAGGAAGCGTAAATCAGGGAAGTACACACACCATTACTTTAAAAGGCAACACTGCCGGAAACTTTACCAACAGATTCGTTGTATTTATTGACTGGAACCAAAACGGTGTGCTGAATGATGCCGGTGAAGTATATCAGATCACACAAACCATCGTGAATTCTACCGGAACAGACGGTGTGCAGGCTGTACAGTCTATTGTGGTACCTACAGATGCAGTAGTGGGCGATACCAGAATGAGAGTGAAAAAGATCTTCGGAACTACCAATTATCTTGACCCTTGCGCAGGAGCGTCATTCGGCCAAATCGAAGATTATACGCTTACCGTGGGTGCTCTTGGAGTAAGCGATCAGGCTAAAAACGCGGTGAAAGTTTATCCCAACCCTGTAGTGGATGTACTAAACATTGAATCACCGGATAAAGTGAAATCAATAACTGTATTTGACGCTACCGGAAGATCAGTTTCCACACATGTTCTGAATGCATCAAAATCCCAGGTTAATCTTTCAGCATTAGCTTCAGGAATTTATGTAGTGAATATTGTAACTGACAAAGGTGTGCAGACAGTAAAAATGATTAAAAAATAGTTTAATCTGCTCAATAGGAAGGCCTGCAATTTAGCAGGCCTTTTTTTGATTTATTTAATTGAAACATTGGTAGTTTATCAAAATATGATTACTTTTGCACCTCGAAATATCTAACAATTTATTTAACATTATGAACAATTACGAAACTGTTTTCATTTTAACTCCCGTTCTGTCTGATACTCAGGTGGAGGAAGCAGTGCAAAAATTCGAAGATCTATTGACTTCACACAATTGCGAGATCGTTGCCAAAGAAAATTGGGGACTTAAGAAACTTGCTTACCCAATTCAGCTTAAAAAGAATGGCTTCTACACGCTGATTGAGTTTAAAGGTGAAGGAACTGTGGTTGCAGATTTGGAACTTGCTTTCAAACGTGATGAAAGAGTCATCCGTTTCCTTACAACAAAATTAGATAAGCACGCGATCGATTACGCTGTGACAAGAAGATCTAAAAACAAATCTGCGAAAGCTTAATTTTAACCCACACAAAAATTTACGACAATGGCAATAGACGATATGGCTAAACAGGCCTCAGCCGGTGGAGAATCTGAAGTAAAATTTCTTACTCCGCTTGACATCAATACCAAAACTGATAAAAAATACTGCCGATTCAAGAAATACGGAATCAAGCATGTAGATTATAAAGACGCTAACTTCCTTCTTCAGTTCGTTAACGAGCAGGGTAAAATTTTACCAAGAAGATACACAGGTACTTCTTTGAAATACCAAAGAAAAGTATCTGCAGCTATCAAAAGAGCAAGACACCTTGCGATGATGCCTTATGTAGCTGACTTACTTAAATAAAAAAAATTGCAATTAGCCATTAGTGTTTAGCTTTTGGCTTTTTGTTGCTGAATAATAATTAATTCTAACTTGATTTTAGATTTCAGGTAGCAGTTTTCGGATCGCGGACAGCGTCTCAAATCTTATTTCTAACATCTCACTTCTAACATCTAAAAAAAGGACAACAACAATGGAAATTATCTTAAAAAAAGACGTTGAAAACTTAGGACTTGAGTTTGACACAGTAAACGTAAAGCCTGGTTACGCTAGAAACTACCTTCTTCCCCAAGGTCTGGCTCTTTTGGCTACTCCAAAGAACAAAGCGAATCTTGAAGCAACTCTGGAAGCGCGTAAGGATGAAGAAGCTAAATTGGTAGCGAACGCTAACGCAATCGTTGAGCAACTGAAGAAAACAAACATCACTATCGCTACCAAAGTAGGTGCAGGTGACAAACTTTTTGGATCTATCAACAATGCTGATCTTTCAGACGAACTTTCGAAAGCAGGTGTAAACGTTGACAAAAAATACATCAAAATCCCAGGGAATACTATTAAGAGAACGGGTAAAGTGGAAGCTATCATCAGACTTCACAGAAATGTAGAGCATACATTCGAGTTTGAAATCGTATCTGACGCTCCTCCTGCACCGGCAGCTCCGAAAGCAGCTCCCGCAAAGAAGCAGACTGAGGAAGAAACAAATTCAGAAGAAGCTTAATTCTTCAAAAAAATATCAAAAGGCAATCCGGCAAAGTAATTTGTCGGATTCTTTTTTAGGCTTGTAAGCCACGGATTTTTTAATTAAAAGGCTATTTTTGCCTATGCTACGGATCCTTGTTTATTTACGGCGCAGTGTAAAAAGAGCGTTCGACAATCTTCACAATGAAAAGCTGAAACACAACCTGCTGCAGGCCATTCCGTTCTGGATCGGCTCGCTTATCACCGGCGTTTTTGCAGTGATGTATGCGAAAATATTCACTTGGGGCGAGAAGTTGATGAATTTTATTTTGGACTGGAACGCGTGGATGATCTTCATCATTGCGCCCATCGGTTTCGTGCTTTCGTGGTGGCTCGTGAAAGAATTTGCAGCGTATGCAAAAGGAAGCGGAATTCCGCAGGTAATGGCGGCGGTGGATCTTGCGAACCCGCGGGAACACAAAATGATCCGCAACCTTTTAAGTCTTAAAATAATTGTTTTTAAAGTCCTCTCTAGCTTGGCCCTCATCATCGGCGGTGGCGCGGTCGGCCGTGAAGGACCGACAATACAGATTGCCGGTTCGGTTTTTCGCAAAGTAAATGAATATCTGCCCAATTGGTGGCCAAAGATCTCCAAAAAAAACATGATTATGACAGGCGCAGCAGCAGGACTTTCGGCCGCTTTCAACACACCGCTGGGCGGAATTGTTTTCGCTGTGGAAGAACTTTCAAAAACGCATATCAATTATTTCAAAACCGCACTTTTTACCGCCGTTATCATCGCCGGACTTACAGCGCAAACACTGGCCGGCTCCTATCTTTATCTTGGCTACCCTAAAACCTCGGACGTATCGTTGACCGTGATGTTTCCTGTGATGCTGGTCTCCGGTATCTCGGGGGTTTTTGCGAGCCAGCTTTCAGTATTGATGCTCAAAAT
Organism: Bacteroidota bacterium; assembly: GCA_023419095.1. Classification (GTDB taxonomy): domain Bacteria; phylum Bacteroidota; class Bacteroidia; order Flavobacteriales; family Weeksellaceae; genus Kaistella. The sequence continues at coordinate 5,731 of JAEZYN010000037.1, forward strand.
AAATGCGTGGAAGAAAAATTTAAAAACACAAAAAGCACATGTGATTTTTCTGGTCATATCGGCACTTTTCATCGCATCACTCGCTTATTTTGTTAATCGCGAGATCTTGGGTTCCGGCAAAGAAATCATGGATAGAACGCTTTTCAGCGAAGACAAACATGAAGAATGGTACATGCCGCTTTTCAGAATGATAGGTCCGGCGGTTTCGTTTACTTCGGGCGGCGCGGGCGGAATCTTTGCGCCGGCACTTTCGGCTGGTGCCAGCATCGGTTCCGTAATTTCAGGCTGGATCCATCTGACGCCCAATGAAACCAATGTGGTAATTCTTTCGGGAATGGTGGCTTTTCTTACCGGAATTACCCGCGCTCCGTTTACCTCAGCGATTATTGTGCTCGAAATGACGGACCGTCATTCACTCATATTCCACCTGATGCTGGCAGGAATGGTTTCATCAATTGTTTCTTTAATGATCAGCCGCAAGTCGCTTTACGATTCTTTGAAAACAACGTATCTCGAAGAACTTCGGAGTGAAACAGAAAAATTTAAAAATAAAAAATCCGACAATAAATTATCGGATTCTGTTTAAAGTCAAATATTTAGTATTAATATTTGGTCAGTTTCTCTTTTATGTTTCCTAAAATATCCGGGAAATAAAGGTCTGAAAGATGTTCAAATTCATCACCGCGCATAAACATTGACGCATCCACCTCATCGTACGAACTGCGTCCGGCAGCAGCAATAAGTTCGTTGCACGTCCGCAGTGTATTTTTGTGGAAGTGATATACGCGCTCACTCTTATCCGTAACGTCAAGGCCTTTGATCAGCATTTTATCCTGTGTGGCAACGCCGGTCGGACAGTTGTTCGTATTGCAGCGTAACGCCTGAATACAGCCAAGCGCGAACATAAATCCACGGGCATTGTTACACATATCCGCCCCCATTGCCACGGCGCGCAGAATATCGAGCGCGGTCAGCACTTTTCCGCTGGCGATGATGCGTATTTTATCGCGCAGATTTAAATCTTTCAATGTCCGGTTCACAAAAATCAGTGCAGGCTCTAACGGCATTCCTACCCCATCTGAAAACTCTGGTGGCGCCGCACCGGTTCCGCCTTCAGCACCGTCGATCGTGATGAAATCGGGATAAATTTTAAGCACATTCATCTGTACACAGATATCTTCAAACTCTTTCGTATCGCCAATGCAAAGCTTAAAACCTATCGGTTTGCCACCCGAAAGCTCGCGCAGTTGCTGCACAAATTTCAGAAGCCCCGCTGCATCGGAAAACGCCGAATGCGAAGGTGGCGAAATAATGGTCATGCCAGGTCTCACGTGACGGATTGCCGCAATTTCAGGTGTATTTTTAGAACCGGGCAGTACTCCACCATGGCCGGGTTTGGCACCTTGTGAAATCTTGATTTCAATCATTTTCACATTGGGCAATGAGGCATTTTTAGTAAAAATTTCTGGTGAAAAACGTCCGTCATCGTCGCGGCAGCCAAAGTATCCGGTACCGATCTGCCAGCAGAGGTCGCCACCTTCGAGGTGATAGGGAGAAATTCCGCCTTCGCCAGTGTTGTGATAAAACTGGCCTTTTTTTGCGCCTCTGTTCAGTGCAATTTGTGCCCGGTCACTCAGCGAGCCAAAACTCATCGCAGAAATATTGAACAGTGAAGCTTCGTATTTCTGTGTACACTGTTCGCCTCCCACCCAAACTTTGGGCAGTTCTTCATTGGGTGATTTTGCATAGATCGAATGCTTGATTCCTTCGTATTTGCGGTGATTCACCTCGAGCTGAGTACCAAACGGTGTTGTGTCGCTGATGTTTTTAGCGCGGCGGTACACTGCAGATCTTTCATTTCTTGGGAAAGGTTTGCCGTCCGTCTCACGCTCAATGAAATACTGTTGCATTTCGGGCGAGATGCTTTCGAAAAAATAGCGGAAATAACCCAAAACCGGAAAATTCCGCAGAATCGCATGTTTGGTCTGGAAGCAATTGTAAATTCCGAGTGCGTAAATGCACGTGAGCAGCGTCGGAATCCAGTAATGTGCCTTTATAAGAAGCGAGATTGCCCACACCAAAATAAGCACGATTATACCATATTTAATGAACTTGTCTCTCATTATTGTATTAATTAAAAAATGACCTCAAATTTACCAATAATAAACCGACAAAAAAAACCACCTTCAATATTGAAAGTGGTTTTACTAAAAGCTATTATCTACTCCAGTATATAGTGGCTTTGCTCACATCGGATGAGTTGGTTCCAATCATGATTTCAAATTCTCCCGGTTCCCAATCGAACTTCAGTTCGTGATTGTAGAACTTCAAGTCCTCCGGCGTGATGGTGAATGTCACCGTTTTGCTTTCGCCTTTTTTAAGAAAAACCTTCTCAAAGCCTTTAAGTTCTTTCACGGGTCTGGTATTACTTCCCACCAAATCTCTGATGTAAAGCTGTACCACTTCGGAGCCATCATAATTACCGGTATTTCGTAAGTTTATGCTCGCTATGACTGACGCATTTCCTTTTGGTTTCATGTCTGAAACCTTCATGTCAGAATAGCTGAAGGTTGTGTAGCTGAGTCCGTACCCGAACGGATAGAGCGGCGTGTTGCACTCATCCATATAATTCGCGCGGAAGCGTTCGTATTCGCATTTATTGACTTTATCACTATTCAGCGGGCGTCCGGTATTTTTGTGATTATAATAAATAGGAACCTGGCCCAAACTGCGGGGGAAAGTGACAGGTAATTTACCGGATGGATTCACTTTACCGTAAAGAACGTCAGTTATAGCATGTCCCGCCTCGGTTCCCGGAAACCAAACATTCAGGATAGCATCCGGAAGATCTTTCACATTGGTAAGAGCCAAAGGACGCCCGGTAAACAGTACCATTACAATGGGTTTGCCGGTTTTTTTAAGTTCCACCAAAAGATCCACTTGCGATTTTGGTATGTCGATTTCGGTTCTGGAGGAAGATTCACCGCTCATTTCAGCTGACTCGCCAATGGCAAGTACAATCACATCCGCCTTTTTTGCGACTTCTACAGCTTCTTTCAAAATAGCGTCTGCAGGCCTGTTATCGCGGTCGGTGAGTTTGCCGTGAGCCGCATAGATACTTTCGAGCTTTTCGCTGTAGTCAATATTCGCACCTTTTGCGGAGATAAACGTAGTATTCTTTCCAAAGTTTTCCTGCAGAGCTTTCATCAGCGGGACGGAATTGGAATGTTTTGCACCCACGCTCCAGGTTCCGGCCATATTCAACGCATTATTCACCAAAGGTCCAATTACTGCTACTGTACCACCGGGTTTAAGCGGTAAAATATTGTTTTCATTCTTCATTAAAACCACCGACTGTGCGGCCGCACTGCGCGCGATTTCGCGGTTTTTCTGGCTGTACACTTCCTTTTCGGCAGCTTTTGGATCACCATATCGGTATGGATCATCGAAAAGACCTAAATCGTATTTCGCTTCTAGAATGCGTTTTGCCGCAAGATCAATGTCTGCCTGCGAAACTTTACCTTCCTGCAACGATTTTTTTAAAGTCGTCAGGAAACCTTCACCTACCATATCCATATCGATACCTGCCTTCAGTGCCAATGCCGAAACTTGCTGCAGATCACCCATTCCGTGATCGATCATCTCATTGATACCCGTGTAATCACTTACCACGAAACCGTTAAAACCCCATTGATTTCTCAGAACTTCAGTCTGTAACCAGCGGTTGCCGGTGGCGGGAATTCCGTCCACTTCGTTGAACGACGCCATTACCGTTCCTACTCCGGCATCCACAGCGGCCTTGTAAGGTGGAAAATATTCGTTGAACATACGCACGTGACTCATGTCCACTGTGTTGTAATCCATACCGGCTTCACCAGCGCCGTAAAGCGCGAAGTGTTTCACACAGGCCATGATGGTATTTTTTAACGATAAATCTTTGCCCTGGTAACCGTAAACCATGGCTTTAGCAATTTCACTTCCCAAATACGGATCTTCACCTGAACCTTCTGAAATACGGCCCCATCGTGGTTCACGTGAAATGTCAGTCATGGGAGAGAATGTCCAGGAAATTCCGTCCGAAGAAGCCTCGTTAGCGGCCACGCGCGCGGTTTGTTGAATAAGATTGATGTCCCAGGAAGCGGCAAGCCCCAACGGAATCGGAAATGTGGTTTCATAACCGTGAATTACGTCCATTCCGAAGATCAACGGAATTTTCAGACGGCTTTTTTCGACGGCTACTTTCTGCACAGCGCGGATTTTTTCGGCACCTTTGATATTAAAAAGGCCTCCGACCAAACCCTGTTCAACCTTTTTACCAATGTTTGAGTTCTGTGCCTGACCTGTGGTAAAGTCGCCGGCGCTCGGTAAATTGAGTTGCCCAATCTTCTCATCCAACGTCATTTTGGCTAAAAGCGAATTGACGAAAGCGGTCTTTTTGGTTTTATATTGCTGCGTTTGGTAAGACTGTACCGGTTTCGTGACGGTTTCCTGCGCGGAGACAACGTGTGAAAGCGCCAGTGCCGCGAATAAAACTAATTTTTTCATAATATTTCAATTTACTTTTTCTTGCTTTGAGCGAGCATCCACTCGTAAAGTTTTGGGTTTGAATAGGTAGAATCCCAGGAGTTGTGATTATCATTTGGGAATAAAATGAGTTCAACATTCTTATTGGTTTTTCTTATTTCCTGGTAAATTTCAATAGAATTCATGGGTGAAACAATATCATCATTTCCGCCATGATAGATTTTCATCGGTAAGTCTGAATACTGTGTTGCCCGCACTTTCATCAGACGATCTACGGGCGGACAAACCGGCACGACTGCCGAAAAAACCTCAGGATGCTCCATAGCCAGCTTCAGTGTTCCCCAGCCACCCATTGAAAGTCCTGTCAGAATAATTTTCGATTCGTCTATTTTGTATTTCTGCTGGATATCTTTAATCAGGTAATATATCGCTTCGGTATCCCACCACTCTCCGGCAGGACATTGTGGAGCGAGAATTGCGACCGGCTGCGAAATAAGATCTTTGTACTGAAACGGACCGTTTACTTTCACTTTTTCCAAATCATTCCCTCTTTCACCGGAGCCGTGCAGGAAAACCATCAGCGGCACTTTTCCCTTTGCATCCTGCGGATAATCTAAAATGTACGAAATCTGTTTGGTTTTAGTAATTTCCTTATTTAGCATACTTTTGATTTCCTGCGCATGGAAACCCGAGGCTATAACAAGCAGCAGAAAAATGAATGTTTTATGCATCTTATTTTTTTTAAAATTAATCGCTTCTGCCAGATTGTGGCGTACTCAATTTAAAGGTTCTATGGAGTAGTTTTCTGTTCATGCCTGAACTCATAGCCCCGATGGGAGCGGCATCCTTTGGTGACGCGACAGCGGCAGCAAAGATATAGCGGACAGCGGGAAACAGCTCCTAAAAATTATACTTCGTCGATTTAAAATCTAATTTTTTCAGGCCGGCCTTGATTTCCGGCGCATTCATAAATAAATTCCAGATCAGACCTGTGCGGTAATTCTCTATCATGGGCGAAATGGTTCCCTGATCGATTGCCAGATAACGCGTCGTAAACCAGTCGTCAAAATGCACCGACGTGGCATCGTAAGGCCCCGCAGAACCGATGAACTGGGGCTTTTCTTCATACAGAAAGCGCAGTACGTTCATAGATTCTTTCGGCGTGTACAGGAAACTGCTCAGGGCAGCCGTGGGCGTTACAACGCCATTGTCTTCTTTCGGGTTGTGTGCGCGGTAACCGACGGTTCCATCCGCATTTCGGGTGTAACTCGCGGTGAAACCCCAATATTTGCTGCCGTAACCTTTGAAATTTTTAGGATTTTCGAGGCTGTAATTGTACTGAATGAGCGCGTGGTTTCGATTCAGGTCAAAATAGTTTTTCACCAAGCGGTCTGAAAGGCCTGTAGGATCAAGGCCCAAATAAGAATACTGCGACCAAAAAAGCGGGCCGCCGTATTCTTCGGCACCGTTATGCTTTACGTAGAGCGGCAAGCCGTACTTTTCGCGGTCTGTGGTGTAGGTCCCGTTGCGCGTCCAGCCTTGGTAAAAAGTTTCGGCATCGATTGGATACGTTGGCGACGAAGCTGCCAAAATATAAGTCACGAGCGTTTCATCATAGCCCTGAAGTTTGTGGTTCATTTCCCAGCCGTTGATGGGTGACCAGTGCCAATAGAGCACTTTTTCGCCGCCTTTGGTGTACCAGTTCCATTCAACACCTTGCCAGAGGTCATCCATTTTTTTGGCTAAAGCTTTTTCTTCGGCATTGCCATTCTTGAAATATTCTCGAACCGTGATAATGCCTTCGACGAGAAAAGCGGTCTCTACAATGTCGCCGCCATTATCTTTTTTGCCGAATGAAACGGTTTTTCCGGTTTCGCCGTCGAGCCAGTGCGGCCAGGCACCGTGATGACGGTCTGCTTTTGCAAGAAAATCCGCGATGTGCGTGAGTCTTTTTACGGCTTCTTTTCGGGAAACAAAACCGCGCTCAACGCCGACGATGATTGTCATCAGTCCGAATCCGGAGCCGCCGGTGGTGACTACGTTCGCATCATTTTTGGGATAAAAGTCTTCGTGATAGCGTTCTCGACCCATAAGGGAATTGGGTTCGGCGAAATCCCAGAAATATTTCAGGGTTTCACGCTGAACTTTATCCATCAGCTGTTCATCAGTGAGTTTTTGGTTATCGGAAGTTGCAGTCGCTTTGGGTGCGCTGCTGCATGACAGCAAAACAGCGGAAACAAAAGCGATACAAGTGAAAACTTTAAACATTTTTTAAATACTTTTTATATAATTACATTAAAATCCGTGCTGGGTAGAATGAAAACCGAGTTTCAGCAAGCCTTGCCTTACATCGGGCGCATTCATAAATAAATTCCAGAGGAAAGATGTTTTGTTATTTTCGATCATCGGCGACATCGGGCCCTGATTGATTGCGAGATAGCGCGGCGTAACCCAGTTGTAATGAACCGAGTAAGCATCATACGGACCGGCAACACCGACGTACTTTATATAATTTTTGTTGTACAGAAAGCGCAGATAATTCATGCTTTCGGTGGGTGTGTAAGGAAAGCTGGAAATTGCGGCAGTAGGTGAAATTATTCCTAAATCATTGTTTGGCTGATGCGCGGAGTAACCTGTGGTACCGTCGCCGTTGCGCGAATAACTTGCAGTAAGACCCCAGTTTTTTGCGGAATAGCCGTTCCAGTTTTTAGGATTTGCAATGGCGTACTGGTGCATAATCTTTGCATGATTGGTGGTCGCATTGCCATAATTAACAAATTCATCCGTCAGACCGCGCGGATCCAAACCGATAAAACTGTAATGCGAAAAAAACATCGGACCTACTGTCTGACCACCGCCATTATGCTGTACCACGAGCGGAATTGCATATTGAGATCCTGAATTTTTAATGGCGCCATTTCTGGCCCAGCCCTGCGTATAAACTTCTTTTGAAATTGAGTAATTTGGAGATGCTGCAGCAAGAACATAGGTGATCAGTGTCTCATCGTAACCCTGCAATTTATGATTCATTTGGAAGTCATAATCAGGTGACCAATGCCAGTAAAGCACATTCTGCCCTTGTGTATAAAAATTCCATTCCACCCCTTTCCAAAGATTATCAGCTTTTTGAGCTAATGCAAGTTCGGCGGTGTCGGTTGAAGTTTTAAAATATTCGCGGACACAAATTAAACCTTGCACCAAAAACGCAGTTTCCACAAGGTCTCCGCCATTATCTAAATTACTGAAAGGAATCACTTTGCCGTTAGAACCATTGATCCAATGCGGCCAGACACCGTGAAAACGGTCGGCATTTTCTAAGAAACTGAGTGCCGTATTAAGTCTTGAAACCGCTTCGGTTTTTGGGATAAACCCATTTTTAATTCCGACTAAGATATTCATCAGACCGAAACCCGATCCGCCAGTGCTGATAACTCCGGCATCCATACCGGGATTATCGGTGTGGTAGCGCTCGCGGGCGAGTTTAGAATTGGTCTCGGCAAAATCCCAGAAATACTTTAAGGTCTCTTTCTGTACCATATCGATGATCTGAGCATCTGTGTACGCAGTGGATTTGGGTGGATCTACCGGTGGCTCGGGAGCAGAAGGAGCCCGCTCATTAGAACAACTGCCATAACTGAAAAGTATGGCAGTTGCTAAAGAAAAACTTAATGTTCGGAATAAATTCATCTACTTTTTCCTTGTAAATAAAGACTGAACTTCGGTAGCGCTGAGAGCTGTAGAGTACATGCGAAACTGATCGATACCACCTACGAATGAATTTTTCAACCAATCGTCTGCGTTATTTCCGACTTCCGTCGCTGTGAATTCCTGCGGTCCTGCGCCAATCTTCAGTGCGGTAATTTTGGAAGGTTCAAGAACGATGTTTCCGTGGTTTGCCCATTCAGATTTAAACGAATGAGGCTGTCCATCCACATATAATGTCATGACAGAAGTAGAACCATCGTAAACAAATGCCAAATGGTGCCATTGGCCATTGTACAATCCGTTTACGGTGTTGGCTCCCACCCACTCAAACCATTTTTCGCCGGTTTTGTCTTTGACAAAAAACTTCACCACCGGTCCTGTAACTGGACCTTCCGTTAGCAAAAACATTGAACCTCCGGACCAATGATAGTCGGATGCAGCGGGCATACTGAAGATATGGTCTGTTCGCTGCTGATTTTTCTGCATCCAAACTGATACGGTGAAACTTCCCGCAGTCTGTGCGAAATCGTTTGCGCTGGTGTACTTGATGTATTTATACTTTTCGCCCTGCACACCTTTCGCAGATATACCGTCAATAGAGGTCAACGGATTGTCAGACGGAAATTTAGCTCTAATGCTGTCAACCGCATTCATCAGCGGATTGCTGGAAGTACCGTCAAAAGCGACGTAGAATTTCAATGGTCCGCCGGGTACCGCCGCATCTTTCGGATAGTTGCCCAGCTCAGGACGATCCAGATCCTGACACGAAAAGGCAAAAAGTGCCATCGCGCAGGCTCCGATTATATTGATAATTTTATTTTTCATGACTTTAAATTAATAATTAGGATTTTGAACAAGAACACCCTGACTCTTATCAATGGCTTCCTGCGGGATTGGGAAATACATATTTCTCGGTGCATAGCCGTATGGTGCCAAAACCGTGGCAGCGTCACCCCAGCGCACAAGATCATAAAATCTTTCAGATTCCATCGCAAACTCGATTCTACGTTCATGCTTGATGGCGTCACGCATAGTGCCTTGGTTCAAAGCGGTTGTTGCTGGCAGCCCAGCTCTGGTGCGGATCATGTTTACATAAGTAGTCGCGGTGGCTAACTGGCCCATTTCATTGGCAGCTTCAGCAGCCATTAAAACTACATCAGCATAGCGGATCAGTTTTATATTTTCCCAATGGTTCTTGTTTTCGGCATACTGGGTTCTTTCTGCAGGAAGTGTGTATGCTTTTCCGTTCCAGTATTTTTGAGCCAATGGCGGAGAACCCGGAAGTACAAGGTTTGGCGTATCGTAAATATCAGGTCCGCCGGAAGTCAAAATGGTAGTTTTTTTACGCTTGTCACCCGGTTCGTATGCTGCTACCAAACCTTCAGACGGCACATTGAACCCCCAGCCGAGATCCCAAACTCCGGAACCGCGAACACCCTGACTTTCGTAATAGTTGTTCGTATATTTCGTAGGGAAATCATAAGTTTTCTGTGCTTCAAGGATAGATTCGCTCGAATTATTTCCAGCTTTGGTAAATTCTGCGTCATAAGATGGATTAAGTGAATATGCTCCACTATTTATCACTTCCATTGAATGCTCGAGTGCCTTCGCATAATTTTTCTGGATTAAATACAGCTTAGCCAAAATGGCATTTGCCATTCCCTTTGTAGCTCTTCCACGATAGGATGCAGGCCACTGTACCGGAAGATTCTCACGGGCAGCCATAAGGTCGCTTATAATTTGCGCATCTACTTCAGCCACTGTATTTTTTGGTGCGACTTCGTCAGCGGGAACGTCAATAGCTTTTAAGTTTACCGGTACTTCACCAAAATCCCGTCGTAACTGGAAGAAACAGTAACCACGGATGGCTTTAGCTTCCGCAATGTTAACCAACGTACCCGCAGTCTGATCATTGGAGGCTTCTGCGTCAATAATAAGTTCATTGGCATCGAAAATAATCTTGTAAGGTCCGTTCCACGCGTTTTTTATGTGACCGTTTGTAGCTACATAGCCGAAATTATTAAATACGGTACCGTCTGCAGAAGCGTCGGCGGCGGTACTGCCTTTTTCGTTGTCATCAGCGCGGATGCTGTGTGTCCACAGATAAGAGAAGTCGCTCATTCCACTTTGCGTACGTAACCCAGCGTATAATCCGAAGGCACTGGCTTCAAAGCCGCCCACGGGAACCTCGCCGCTTGTAGGTCTTCCTTCCGGACGCAGGTCCAGCCAGTCTTCGCCGCAACTCTGAAAGGAAAAACTCGCGACCGAGAGTGCTCCAAACAGCAGCACATTTTTAAGTGATATAATTTTCATTGTAATTTTATTTTTAGAAAGTTGCATTAATACCAAATGTTGTAATACGTGGGTTTGGATATCCACCACCGTTGACACCGAAGGAAGTAGCGCTGCCACCTGCTTCAGGAGTGAATCCGTTTACGTGGTCCCAGGTTTTAAGATTCTGTACATTCAGATAAACTTTAAGTCCTTCTAAACTTAACCCTGCGATCAAACTTTTATTAAAATTATAGCCCAACTGCACATTACGAATTCTGAAAAAGCTGCCGTCTTCAATCATGTATGAAGACACTTCGCGGTTATATCCTGTAGCAGTGTAGCTGCGCGGTTCCCAGTTAGAAGTACCTGGTCCGGTCCATCTGTCAGCTCTTTCCGCACGGTAATTAAAGGGTGCGAATGAGTTGCCGTTACCCCAGCCCCGGTAAACTTCATTCCCGTAAACTCCGTAAAAGTCTGCATCTACGTAGAAACCTTTATAATTTGTTCCAACAGAAAATCCATAGGTGAAATCTGGTGTCGGATCACCGATCATCGTTCTGTCGTCCGGCGTTATTTTACCATCGCCGTTTACATCACGATATTTAAAGTCACCTGGAGCTACATCACCGATCGTTGATGATGGTGAACCTAAAATATCAGCGTAAGACTGATACAGGCCGTCCACTACATATCCGTAGAATGCGCCGATTGGTAATCCCGGCTGATAAGTAGAAGCACCATAATAAAACTTGTCACCACTATTTAAGGTTGAAAGAACGTTCGTTGAGGTAGTGGTAAGGTTACCATTAATATAGTAGGTAAAATCATCATTGAATCTGTCTCTCCAGCCTGCCGAAAATTCAAATCCTTTTGATTCTATCTGCCCAGTATTCTGGAAGATATTAGAAATTGTCTGAACGTAAGTTAACAGACCATCGGTTTTCTTGTTGTAATAAACGGCATCTAATGAAAGTTTGCGATTCAGAAACTGTGATTCAAAGCCAAATTCGTAAGACTTTAAGTGTTCCCAAGTGATGTCAGCAGTTTCTTCGAATTCTTTCTCGAAAGCCGGATAGATATTTCCATTAAATACCCCCACTCCGCCTGGCACGAAACCGGAATATCCTAAATAGTTATTTGGAACGTACGGATTTCCTAAATCACCGTAAGAACCTTTAATCTTCAGGTAGTTTAGTATTTCGTTGTCACGCAAAAACTCCTCTCTTGTTACTTCCCAAGCTGCACCTACAGCCCAGAATTCATTGAAACGGTAACCTTTTGATAATACCGAAGAGCCATCAGAACGGAATGATGCATTAAACAGGTATTTACCGTCATAATTATATAAAACCCGTCCTAAATATGAAGCGTCACGTTTTTTCCGTTGTGCCGTACCCACAGTTCTGGTGGTAGAATCTCCAAAATCATTGCTGAGATACCAGAAACGGGGATCATTCGGAATCTGACCCAGCGGATTTGATAAACTGCTGCGTACAAATCCGCTCATGCCTGAAAACTCCATAGATGTAGTTTCAAAACCTATTAAAGCAGTAATATCATGTTTGCCGAATTCATTTTTGTACGTAAGCAACTGATTTTGCTGGAAAACCATGTCACGGTTCTCAAACTGGCTTACAGATGTAAGTTGTTGACCTGCATACGGCGCAATGGTGTTCGTTTCTGGTATGTAGATGTCGAATATCGGGCTGTAGCTCCGTCCATAATTATTTCTGAAATTGAAATAATAGTTGGATCTGAACGTGAAGTTTCTAAAGAAATCAAATTCTACGTACGCATTCGGGTTAAACTGAATATCGCGGTTTAGCTGTGTATTTCGGGTTGCCTCTATAGCTGCCAGCGGATTTCCAATCTGTGCCGCTCCTATCTGCTGAGGAAGAGAGTTATAATAACCGTAGTACGGCCCATCTATAGTATTCAACGGCGAAACTACCGGTGTTGCATTCAGCGCACTGCTAAAGCTTCTGATCTGGGGAAGCTTTGCATAAGCACCCGTAATTCCAAAACCAGCTCTCAGACGGTCAGAAATCTTAAGGTCATCATTGAACTTGAAAGTGAGTCTCTGATACTTTTCATATTTAATAGAACCGTCCTCATCATGGTAACCGAAGGAGAAACTTACCCTGTTTTTGTCGTTGCCATTTGAAATGGTCACGTTATGCTGATTAATTATTCCGCCTTTTAAAGCAATTTCATCTATCCAGTTGGTGTTCGCATTAAAAAGGTTGAAGTTGTATGGTTGCAAACCCTGGTTTACTAAATCTTCATTATAAAGCGTCCGGAAAAGATCACCATCTGCCAGATCAGGTCGGTTATCTAAAGATTTCACACCAAGTGACGATGTAAGCGTCACACTTGTTCTGCCGGAGCGGCCTCTTTTAGTTGTAACGATTATTGCACCGTTCGCACCACGGTTACCAAAGATGGCCAATGATGACGGATCTTTAAGAATCTCCGTAGATTCAATGTCCGCGGGATTCAAGAAATCGATATTATTGGCAAAAACTCCATCCACAATATACACAGGTTGAGTCTGGTTGATAGTTACCGTACCCCGGATCCTCACGTCGGCCTGTGAACCCGGCTGACCGGAGTTTACAATTGAGAGACCCGCTACTTTCCCCTGTAATGAGTTTACCGGGTTCGACGCCGGCTTATCATTAATCTCCGCACCAGCCACTTTCACGATGGATCCGGTGAGATCCCGCTTTTTGGCGGTACCGTACCCGATCACCACTACTTCCTCAATTTTTTGTTCCCGACTGCTGGAGTCCCGCGGTGTTTCCTGCGCGCTTACATTCATGCCGAAATAAAAAACAGCGATCATGCAAGGAAACTTTAAGATGTTGTGTTTCATATAATTATTAATTTATTTTTCTTTTTAGAAGTGCTTTCGCGTTATGTTCACTCAAAGTTAAAAATTATTTTTAAACGTTAAAAAAATATTAATTTTTATTTTATTTCTGGCGATTGGTAACCTCATAATTATCAGAATTTTGGCTCAATATTTGAAAATGAGTTCAATCATGATTAAAATCATAAAGTAATGAACAGAAATACAATTTTAGTGGCTGCCATGGCGGTTACAACGCTGGGAACCACCACGCAGTCATGTATGGCGCTTGCCACATCAAGTGTCGGACTTGCGGTCTTGAAGCAGATTTTGTTGGGTGGAATTACAAAAGGACTCAATATTTTTAGCGATAAAGACAGCTTTTTGGCCAATCAGCTCATTGACGCCGCACTTCCGCAACAGTTAAAAGATCTTAACAGTACGTTGCAGAAACTCGGGCTCAACAGCCTTGTACAAAAAGAGAAAGAATACATCGCGAGAGCCGCAGCATTTACAGTGGACACTTCCAGACCGATACTCGTAAATGCTGTAAACAGCCTTACTGCAGATGATGCGGCAAGAATTATCCAGGGCGGCAGCGGAGCCGCAACGCAAATTTTAAAAGAAAGAACTTCCGAACAACTTATGGCCGCTATAGCGCCAAAAGTTGATGCTAAACTGAACGAATTCGGTCTGGTAAGCTCTCTGAATTCAGCGCTTTCGGGAACCAATCTGTTAGGCGGTCTTTTCGGCAATCAGAATTCTACCACTTCGGTTACTGGCGGCATCAGCCGTTTTGCTTCACAACAGATGGTGAATGGTCTTTTTAATATCATTGAAAATCATGAAAGGCAAAACCAAACGGCCATAATGAATTCGCTTACCACAGCGAGATAGTCCTCAAATATTCCTAAATTTACATTCCGGCTGGTCCGGAATTTTTTTTAAATTTTAAATGAAAATGCCATGATCAATATTTCAGAATCACAGGACAACATCAATCCCAACGATTTTTACGCCTCGCTGAAGGAAAAACTTGAAGCCACGCACAATTTTCCGGAAGATTACCTTTTCAAATTTATACTTACCAACGCGGACTCGCGTCATACTGAGATTTACAGGATTTTCGACGGCATAAAATTCACCCTCAATACCCGCGAAAGCAAAAATGGGAAATACAGTTCGATCAGTATCAGCGCGTTTGTGCTGGACGCAGATCAGGTGATCCGCATCTATAAAGAAGTTGGGCAAATTCCCGGTGTGATGATGCTTTAAAAATTTAAGCCAATCCAATGAACATTTTAATCACCGGTGGCAGCGGACTTATCGGCAATTCACTTACAAAAGCTTTACGTGCGCGGAATCATGATGTGCGAATATTAACGCGAAAAAAAAGCACAAAAAACAATGAATTTACATGGGATCCGGCAGAAAAATACATTGATACGAAGGTTTTTGAAAATTTAGATTCAATAATACATCTCGCCGGTGCCAGTATCAGCAAACCGTGGACTGCAAAATACCGAAAAGAGCTGTACGAAAGCCGTATTTCCACTGCCGCTTTGCTCAGAGAATATTGCGAACGCGAAAAAGTACAACTCAAATCTTTTATTTCTGCGTCTGGTGTAAACTATTATGGCACTTTTAGCAGCGATCGCATTCTTACCGAAAACGACGGCATCGTAAAGCGCGATTTTCTGGCCAAACTTTGCGCGGACTGGGAAAAAGCGGCTTATGACTTTTCTGAGATTTCCGACCGTGTTGTGTGCGTCCGTACATCAATGGTTCTGGCAAAAAACGGCGGCGCATTCAGTCTGTTAAAAAAGAGCGTCGATTATTATGCCGGTGCTGCCACCGGCTCGGGACAACAGTGGATGAACTGGATTCATGTCGATGATTTGGTTAACCTTTACGTCTTCGCACTCGAAAATTCTGAAGTTTCCGGAAACTTCAATGCGGTGGCAGACCAAATTCCTACAGCTCAGGATTTTACAAAAGATCTCGCGCGGGCGGCGGGAAAACCATTTTTGCCTTTCAAAGTGCCGGCTTGGGTACTGAAATTGGCGCTTGGCGAAATGAGTTCAATTATTTTAGAAGGAACACGGGTTAGCAACGAAAAAATCAAATCGCTGGGATTTGATTTTAATTTTTCAACACCTGAACAGGCTTTTCAGGATTTAGTCCGATGATATTTTGTGTGGCTCACCTATTCGATGAACAGACGTACGTTTTCTATTGGCCGGCCCAGCATCGCGACAGGTCCTTTAATGAGAATTGGTCTTTGTATCAGTGACGGATTTTCAGCCAAAACCTTGATCCATTCATCCTCTGAAAGCTCCTTAGTCGCAAATTTTTCACGGAAAAGCGGATCATTCTTTCGGATGATCGCGTGGACGTCGGTATTCATTTTTTTCAAAACCGTTTTAAGTTCGGTTTCACTCAACGGATTTTCAATGATGTCAATAATTTCAAATGCTACATTATTTTCATCCAAATGCTCAAGTATCGCGCGCGATTTCGAGCAGGAATTATTGTGAAGTACTTTAATCATTGGAGAAATTTTTAAAAAAATTAAACTTAAAAAAGTCCGTGAAGTTCGGTCTCTATTTTCTCAAGTATAAACCCAAAATCTTCAGGTCTTTCCACAAAATCTAAGTCGTCAACTTCGATGACCAGAAGTTTTCCTTCTTTGTAGCCGGAAATCCATTTTTCATATTTCTGGTTGAGTTTTGCCAGATATTCAATGGAAATCGTTGCTTCATAATCACGGCCGCGTTTGTAAATTTTCTTTACAAGATTCGGAACGTCAGATTTCAGATAGATCAGCAGATCGGGCGCGGAAACAAAACTTTTCATTAAATCAAAAATAGCCGAGTAATTTTTGAAATCGCGATCGGCGAGCAGTTCCATATCATTGAGGTTTTCAGCAAAAATATGCGCGTCTTCATAGATAGTTCTGTCCTGCACTATATTTTTTCCGCTGTCGCGAATTTCTTTCACCTGGCGAAAACGGCTTCCCAAAAAATAGATCTGCAGCGCAAAACTCCATTTGCTCATATCGGCATAGAAATCCTCCAAATAAGGATTGTGATCTACATCCTCGAACTGTGCATGCCAGCCGTAATGCTTTGCCAGCATCGTTGTTAA
The DNA here is from genome assembly GCA_023419095.1 of Bacteroidota bacterium. Taxonomy (GTDB): domain Bacteria; phylum Bacteroidota; class Bacteroidia; order Flavobacteriales; family Weeksellaceae; genus Kaistella. Next base: position 22,232 of record JAEZYN010000037.1, read on the forward strand.
TGTAGTTTTACCCGCGCCGATGTTTCCTGTAACCGCAATATGCATAAAAATTTTAATTAGAAGGTTTTAGAAGGCTGCACCGGAAAATACGCTGCGGCCCGCTTATTTTTTAATCGGGTAAAGATAAAGGTTGTTGTTCCTGATTTCAAAAAAAGCATCGCTGTTTTTATCCACAACATCTGCCTGGTCTGCTTCAAAAACGATTTTTAAGTTATCATCGGCGAGCGCAAGTATTTTATTTTTGGTTATAACTAAAATCTGCGAATTTTCCCGTAAAAGACTGCGCGGATTATCTACTGCAATTTCATGTTTAAGACCGGATTTATAAGTAAAGACCGTAAGACGGTCACTGTTCAAAATGTACGCAACCTCATCGTGAACCAGCAAATCTAAAATGAGTTCAAAATCGGAATTTAAAGGAAATGACGCGGTAACATAATCTTCCCGGAAATCATACCGAATTAATTTTTTCGTACTTTCATCGAGCAGCCAGATTTGCTGCAGATCTTCCGCAAAAGCCATTTTCACAAAACCGAATCTCCGCCTGAAATCAAGCGTCTGCACAAGATTCAAATTCTGATCATAAAAGCGAAGTTCCTGCGCGTTTTCTGAAAATGCCGGGATATTAAGCGGATTCTTTACAGACTGGATCTTAAAGGGCAGCGTAAACATCAGTTTTCCGAGCTGATTTCCGGTGGAATCGTATTTCGTAAAGCTGAAATCGGCATTTTTATACAAATAAATATTGCCGTAATCGTCTGCTAATAAATCAGATACGCTATTAAATAATGAATTTTTAGCGGAAAAAATCTGCTGTGCGGAAACAGGATAAAAGAACGAAAGCATTATGATATAAAGTAATTTCATCCTTCGTTCTGCAAAGTTTCTTATTTAATGACTACTTCGTAGATTTTGTCCCAGTTTTTCCCAGTTACCAGCATATTTTCGCCTTTGAAAGCGATGCCATTCAACACATCATCTTCATGGGTGGTATGCTTCTTGGCAATCTCACTGAAATCAAACTTCCCCACAACTTCACCGTTACTCGGGTTGATTTTTAAGATGATCGGTTTCTGCCAAACATTCGCGTAGATAAAACCATTATGAAACTCAAGTTCGTTCAGCCTGTCGAAAGCTTCACTGTGGCCCGCAACCGAGATAAAACGCACAATTTCGGAAGGATTGTCGGGTTTTAGAAAATAAATATTCTTGGTTCCGTCTGAAAGTATAAGGTTTTTGCCGTCGTATGTCAAACCCCAACCCTCGCCTACCACGTTTGGATAAGCAAATTCGCCGATCAGACTCAGGTCGCTTTTGTTGTAAATGAAACCTTTTTTATGCATCCAGGTTAACTGATATATTTTTTCGCCTACAATAGCGGCACCTTCCGAGAAAATTTCAGCAGGTTGTGGTGTAGAAACAATCGGTGTTGTGCTGCCGAGATTGTATTTTAAGATTCTCGAAGAACCTTTTTGTCCGTCAGATTCGTAAATGGTGTTGCCTTCAAGCAAAAATCCCTGCACGAAATTGGCCGGGTCGTGCGGATATTCATTCACAATCTCATAACTGATTTCTGCTTCCGGATTCTTGGCAAAGACGTTAACGGTCGCATCCTGAGTGATGATTTCGCCGTTTTTCTTTTTAATATTAAATGTTACTGCGTTATCTCCAAGTGTGAAAAATTCAGGATCGACGATAAGTTTGGAAGTTTCTTTGTCACCGAAACTTATGGTGATGCTTTCGGCGTTATCGGTTACTTCTTTAGGCAAATTCAGCGTGTCACCAAAATGGTAACCCTGGCTTTCCATCGACAGGTTATAGTCATTCAGTGTATTAAGAATTTCCTTGTCCTTATTACACGCCGTGAAAAATAAAAATGCCAGCATCAAAAGCAAAAACCGTTTGTTCATTGAAATATTTTTGTCAAAAATACTTAAATTTTATTACTTCAAAATCGCCAAACAGCGCGTGAAAAAAACATCTTTTAATTATTTATCTTTGCTATTCCACAACTTTAAAACATGAAAAAAACGCTTCTGCCATTGATGTTATTTTCTATGATGTCATCAGCCCAAAACTTCACACGTCAGGATACGTTGAAAGGTTCCAACACTGCTTTCCGCGATTTTTGGGATGTAAAAAAATATGAACTTTCGGTAGAAGCAGATTTTGAGAACCGTAAAGTTTCAGGGCAGAATAAAATAAGTTTTGAAATCACGAAAGACGTTGTGAATCCCGTTTTCCAGGTAGATCTGCAGCAGCCTATGAACTACAAAATCGTGGATTCCAGCAACAAGCTCTGCGCGTCAAAGCGGGACGGCGATTTCATCTTCATCGAAACCAATAAAGCCTACAAAAAAGGTGAAATGCATTCATTTACAGTCGAATTTTCCGGCAACCCGACAGTGGCTAAAAACGCTCCGTGGGACGGCGGATGGGTTTTTAAAAAAGACGATCATGGAAATCCGTTCATCAGTGTTGCACAGGAAGGAATCGGCGCTTCGGTGTGGCTTCCGATAAAAGACATTTGGAGCGATGAACCTGATAACGGCATTGTGATGAAAATTATCACGCCCAAAGAACTGGTCGGCGTTGGAAACGGAAGACTGGTTTCGAAAACAACTGAAAAAGAGAAAAACATTTTTGTCTGGGAGGTTAGAAGTCCAATAAATGCCTACTCCATCGTGCCGAGCATTGGTAAATATGTCAATTTTAAAGATACTTTTGATGGCGAAAATGGCAAACTGGATCTTGATTATTGGGTTCTAGACTATAATTTAGACAAAGCAAAAAAACAGTTTCAACAGGTAAAACCGATGATGCAGGCATTTGAGTATTGGTTTGGGCCTTATCCGTTTTATGAAGATTCTTATAAACTGGTTGAAACGCCTTATCTAGGTATGGAACACCAAAGTAATGTGGCGTACGGAAACCGCTATGAAAACGGCTATTTAGGACGCGATCTGTCCGGAACCGGCGTTGGACTCAACTGGGATTTTATCATCATTCACGAAACCGGACACGAATGGTTTGCAAATAATATTACAGCCAAAGATCAGGCTGATATGTGGATTCACGAAGGATTCACGAGCTACTCGGAAACGCTTTTTACCGAAAAATACATGGATAAAATGTCGGCTGAGAAATATGTTCAGGGAATACGCAACAACATCAAAAACGACATCGCGATCATCGGAAAATATGGCGTGCGGAACGAAGGCAGCGGCGATATGTATTATAAAGGTGCAAACATGCTGCATACCATCCGGCAGATTATCGGTAATGACATAAAATTCCGCCAGATTTTGCGCGGCTTAAGCAAAGATTTTGCTCGTCAGACTGTAACGACGAAGCAGATTGAAGATTATATTATAAACAAATCGGGTATTGATTTCAGTTCTGTTTTCGATCAGTATTTGCGCACAACGAAAATTCCGAAACTTGAATATACCCAGAACGGAAAAACCCTGAAATTCCGCTACACCAATTCGGTTCCAGGCCTTAAATTACCACTTAGAATCAATCAGAATCAAACAATTTCGCCAACTGAAAAGTGGCAGACCGTCCAGCTAAAAAATGCGGAGCGTATTACTATGGACAAAAATTATTACATCGAATACGAGGAAGTAAAATTTTAAAAAAATTAAACTTTAAGCATTTTTTATGGCAACTCGGAACGTTGTGCCTTTTCCGACTTCGGTGTGCGCTATTTTGATGTCGCCGCGATGGTATTCTTTGATTACCCTTTTTGCTAAAGAAAGACCTAAACCCCAGCCGCGTTTCTTGGTAGAATAGCCCGCTTTGAACGCGTTGCCGGCCTGAAAAGCTGTCATACCTGAACCGCTGTCTTTAAAATCTATGACGATGGATTTATTCTTTTCGTAGAGTTCAATCTCCAGCCGACCTTCACCCTTCATTGCATCTACGGCGTTTTTCACGATGTTTTCAATCACCCAGCTCAGCAGAATGCGGTTGTGCGGAATAAGGATTTCCTGAGGCGGAAGAATCAGCATGAAACGCACTTTGGAAGATATTCTGGATTTTAAATAATCATAATTTTGCTGCAATGTCTCGTTGATATTAAGGTCATTGAGTTCCGGAACCGAGCCGATTTTCGAAAACCTTTCAGAGATCGTTTTCAGGCGGCTGATGTCGTTTTCTATTTCGCGGACGCCCTCACTGTTTTCGTTTTCCATCCGTAAAATCTCGATCCAACCGATCATCGACGAGAGCGGCGTGCCGATCTGGTGCGCGGTTTCTTTCGCCAATCCCGCCCAAACATAGCCTTCATCGGTTTTTTTTATTGTCCGCAGAAACCAGAACGAAAAGAAAATATACGCCAGAATAAGAAGTCCGAGGATGTAGGGCGAATAGCGCAGATTATTGAGAAGGTCCGAGTTCATATAGAATACGTACTGGTTGTTCCCGTCCGGCATCTGCAGTTCGATTGGCTTGTAAGATTTTTCCATTTTATTCAGGAGCTGAAGCATCTTCTGCGGATCATTCAGGACTTTTTCAGGTATATTTTTCTGAAAATCGGGACCAATTGGTTTTTTGTACTTATCCGTCACGATTACCGGAATTGTATTGTTCGTTTTGCTAATCTGCAGCAAAAGGTCCAGCGTCATCGGGTCCTCAATGATTTCTTCCTGCTGGTACTTCATGGCGGTGGCGAAAAGTTCGATTCTCTTAATTTCTTCCTTTCGGAGATAATCAATCAGAATTACGGAAGCCACCACGACGCCCGTCACAGCAAGGGTTAGGAGAAAATAGATAACCCAATTGTTAATTTTTGATAGAAAACTTCTGCGCTTCATGCTGATGTTTATTTTAAAATATTCAGCACTTTATACAAGGCTTCGCTGCTGTCCGCACCCTGATAATTATTGATGATAATCGCGAAAACGTACTTTTTGCCGTCTTTCGAAGTGTGGTAGCCGGCGAAGGATTTGGTGTTTTTCATGGTGCCGCTTTTCATTTTCATGCCATTACCTTGCGTGGGAAAACCTTCGAAAAAATCACCGAACCAGGACTGCTTTCTGCTCCAGAGCAAAGCCTGAACTTCAGCGCGCGCCGATACATAATTTTGCGGAGAAAGCCCGCTGCCGTCGGCAAAATTAATCATCGCCGGATTGATTCCTTTAGCTTGCCAAAAGTCTTTTAAGTAAGCAATTCCGGCATCAAAACTGCCTTCATTTTTCTTTTCTTTGCCAAGTGATCTAATTAATGTTTCGCCGTAGAAGTTCACACTTTTACGCATAAACCAGTAAATTATTTTATCTAAAGACGGCGATTTTTGCTCCAGAATAATCTTTCGTCCCTCTGTTCCTTCGGTTTTTTCACCATTAATCCGCTGCATGGAGGCGGATAATATTTTTCCCGTGAACGTAATACCGGAATCTTTAAACCATCCCGCGATTTCGGTTCCTAAAGTCAGCGGCGGATTCGGCATTGCGCCGGAGACCGTCATCCGCTTCGCCGGCAAAGTACCGGTAATCTGCGCAACTTCTGAAACCGGCGCTGTATAGATAAGGCTTTGATCGGAGGAGCCGCCGGTTTTTAAATCATTGATCCACCTTACACCCGGCAACTCCACGTTCGAGCCATTCATCTGTTTACCGTTCATATTAAGGTCAAACTGGTTTTCGCGCCAGTTTACTCCCCAGACTCCGGCGCCGTAATAATTGCCAATGTCGTTCCACGGCCAGCCTCCGGGAACCGTTTGAAAATCAAAATATGAATCGTCGATATACAGGTCGCCAGATATTTTTTGGATGCCGCTTTCTTTTAATGCGGTGAGTAATTTTGCCTTGAAATTTTCAGGCTTATAACCGTCATAGCGCCAGCTTCCCAATGTGGGATCACCATCCGAGCTGATGATCAGATTACCATTTAAAGTATTACCCGAAACTGTTCCGGTTTGCGAAACCGTTGTGGTGTATTGAAAATTTGAACCTAAAGTTTCGAGCGCGGCGGCAGCTGTGAAAATCTTCTGCGTGGAAGCTGATGAAAGTCCCTTGTCCCCCTGGAATTCGTATACCAGATTTCCTGCCTCGTCACCTACATACAAAGACAAATTCGCCGAATAAGCCGGTTTGCTGGCCAGTAAAGCGCTTGTAGCAGACTTTAATTTCTGCGGGATTGTCTGTCCAAAAAATAAATTGCAGCTTAGTACAGCTACCATAAGGAGTTTTTGCATAAAGTTTAAAACATTTTACCAAATATATTAAATAATACACGGGCAGCCAGCAGGAAGGTAATTCCGAAATTTTAACATCAAATGTTTGTTAATATGATATATTTTTTGTAAAATTTGTAGCAATATCCTAAAAATTTAAAGTTATGGCCTCAATTATTACCGGCTTATTCCACAGCCAAAGCCAAGCACGCAAGATTTCGGATGATTTGGAGCAGGCAGGTTTCGCCAGCGAAGATTATATAATCTATCTCCATGATAAACCTGTAGCAAAAGAGGTGAAAACTTCCATCTGGCAATCTTTTTTTCGGGATCACACCAAACTGGAAGATGACAGCCTGGTAGTGAGTGTCCGCGTGCGCACACCAGAATGTGAACTCAAAACCAACGAAATCTTCGTCGCAAACCAGGTTATCCGCAGCCATTTTTTCGAAAACATCAGATTCCGCGACGCCATGTCGCTGCAGTTCCTGAAGCGGATTGTTTCGCTCCGTGCCAAATCGCAAATCGCAAGTGTGCCTGAGGTTCGGCATCACGGCCAGTCGGGCGGTATGAACGCGGAGGTCACATTTGGCAAAACTTAGGCGCCGGAAAATTGGCTTGCTGGTATTTCGCAATTTTGAAATTAAACTGCCACAAAGATGGCTTCTGTAAATAAATCTGTTTTGTACGAAACGGATTTTTTATTTAATTTCCCTATTTTCGTTACTTAAAGCACTTTCTAAAATGGTTTATGATTTAGAACAGGAGAATAAGGAAATCCTTGCGCGCTATAAAGATTTAATCTCGAATACGTACCGCACGCTGGATGAGGAAAATAATAAACTCATCCGGAAAGCTTTTGACGTGGCATTGGACGCGCACAAAGATCAGCGACGGAAAACTGGTGAGCCTTACATCTATCACCCTATCGAAGTGGCCAAGATTGTAGCGAACGAAATCGGGCTGGGTGCTACCTCCATCGCCTGTGCACTTCTGCACGATGTGGTGGAAGATTCAGATTATACTTATGAAGATTTAAAGAAACTTTTTGGAGCTAAGATCGCGGGTATTGTAAATGGTCTGACGAAAATTTCGGTGATGAACCATCAGAATATTTCGATTCAGTCCGAGAATTACCGTAAACTTTTGCTTACGCTCTCGGAAGACTTCCGTGTCATCCTGATCAAAATAGCCGACAGACTGCACAATATGCGCACGCTGGAGAGCATGACGCCCGAGAAGCAGAAAAAAATAGCGTCAGAAACCGTTTACATTTACGCTCCGCTCGCGCACCGTTTGGGACTTTACAATATTAAATCTGAGCTTGAAGACCTTTCGCTTAAATTTAACAATCCCGAAGTTTATTTTGACATTTCTAAGCGCCTTGAACTAGCGAAAGAAAGCCGCGAAAAATATATTGAGGAATTTAAAAAAGAAGTTTCCGAGCAGCTCGAAGCTGAAGGTCTCAATACTTCGATAAAGGGCCGCGCAAAAGCGATTTCATCCATTTACCGGAAAATGCTGAAACAGGGGGTCACTTTTGATGAAGTGTATGATAACTACGCGATACGCATCATTTACCGCTCTGATGCCAAGAATGAAAAGTTTCTGGCGTGGAAAATTTATTCCATAGTGACCGATCTCTACCACAGCAACCCGCAGCGCATGCGCGACTGGATCACAAGACCGCGGTCTACAGGTTACGAAAGTTTGCACCTTACTGTCTTAGGCCCAGATAAAAAATGGATTGAAGTACAGATCCGTTCTGAAAGAATGGATGACATTGCCGAAAAAGGCGTTGCGGCACATTACAAATACAAAGAAGGCTTCCGCCAGAATCCGGACGAAAAAAACTTTGAAAAATGGGTGCGGGAAATTCGTGAGGTTCTTGAAAATCAGCAAACACTGACTACCACGGAGCTTTTAGATAACATAAAACTGAATCTTTACTCCAAAGAGGTTTTCGTTTTCACGCCGAAAGGCGAAATAAAAATTCTGCCGATCGGTTCTACGGCGCTCGATTTCGCTTTTGCGGTTCATTCCGATCTTGGAACCAAATGTTTGGGAGCAAAGGTGAATGGCAAACTTGTCCCGATTTCTTATGTGTTGCAGAATGGCGACCAGGTAGACATTCTCTCCTCACAGAACCAAAAACCAAAGCCCGACTGGCTCGAATTTGTGGTGACATCCAAAGCCAAATCCAAGATAAAGGCGATTCTGAATTCAGAGAAAAACCAGTTATCCGAAGAAGGCAAAGAAATTCTGCAGCGAAAAATGCGTCATGCTAAACTCAACTTTAATGACGAAGAAATCAATAAGATGCAGAAATTTTTCAACCTGAAAACTTCCCAGGATCTGTTTCTGAGTTTCCAGAACGGCTCGCTGGACATCAGTGACATAAAAAAATATACCGAAGGAAAAGGCCTTTTCAGCAATATCATTCAGCGCTTCCGAAAGTCACCGAACAAAAATGAGGCCTTCACAGAGCATCCCGAAACCAATCTTGATATGATTGTTTTCGGAAAGGATGAAGAAAAACTGAACTATACTTTTGCTAAATGCTGCACAGTAATCCCGGGCGACAAGATTTTTGGTTTCATCACTATTTCCGAAGGAATTAAAGTTCATAATGACAACTGTCCCAACGCCATAAACCTTCGCGCACAGTACGATTACCGCGTTATGCCGGCAAAATGGGTAAACGAAGAAAGTTTTAAAAACAGGATTAAAATTGAGATTGAAGGCCTGGACCGAATGGGAATGATCAACGACATTACGGCGGTCATCTCAAATTCAATGAACATGGACATGAAAAGTATGTCAATCGAGTCAAATAACGGGATTTTTCTTGGAAACATCAACCTCGAAGTACGTAATAAGAGCCAACTGGAGGAAACGTTCAAACAACTAAAAAATATTAACGGCGTGTCCCGCGTCCGACGACTTTAAAAAACATTCTCATTCATGTTGATTACAGCCTATTTCAAAAAATTCCTTCACAGTTCGCAGTCTTCCGGCATTTTGCTGATTTTTTGCGTTTTTCTTTCATTATTAATTGCAAATTCACCGCTCGCACAAGCCTTCCAGAACTTACTGGATAAAGACCTTGGCACTGATATTTTCGGTTTGCGGTATCCGCTGAGCATCTGGATTAATGATGGTTTGATGGCGGTTTTCTTCCTGCTCGTCGGTCTGGAAATAAAACGCGAAATAGTAGAAGGCGAACTTTCAAGTTTTAAAAGCGCGTCACTGCCAATTGTGGCCGCGCTGGGTGGCATGATAGTCCCGGCTTTGATATATGTAATTTTCAATAATGACACTGAGTACGCAAAAGGCTGGGCGATCCCGATGGCGACGGACATCGCGTTCTCGCTGGCGATACTTTCGCTGTTGGGGAAAAGAGTTCCGCTCTCACTTAAAATCTTTTTGGCTGCCCTTGCGATCGTGGATGATTTAGGAGCCATCGTCGTAATAGCGCTTTTCTACACCGAGGAGATTCACGGGATGTACCTTTTGGGAAGTGCGCTGATGGTTTTAGTGCTCGTAATGCTCAATTTTTTCAAGTTTAAAAAACATATTTTCTATATGATTCCGGGTTTATTGCTGTGGTATTTCATGCATCATTCGGGAATTCACGCGACCATTGCGGGGGTTTTACTCGCATTTACGATTCCGACAAACGTTTCGGAAACCCAAATTTCACCTTTAGAAAAACTTGAACAGAAACTGCATTTGCCGGTAAACTTCATCGTGATGCCGCTTTTTGCGTTAGCGAATACGAATATTACATTCAAAGCCGGAATGGTCGAAGGTCTTTTCAGTTCGCTGGGCTACGGAATTATTTTAGGACTTGTTTTCGGAAAAGTCGTCGGCATCAATCTGTTTTCCTGGATTTTCATTAAACTTAAAATCAGTTCGCTGCCCGATAAAAGTAACTGGTCTCAGATGACGGGAACAGGTTTGCTGGCCGGAATCGGTTTTACAATGTCTATTTTCATCGCGCTGCTTTCATTTAAAGGACATCCGGAGATTCAGGATGAGGCTAAATTTGCCATATTGGTTGCTTCGGTGATTGCCGGAACTGCAGGCTTTTTGTTCCTTAAAATATCAGCTAAGGAAAACGTTCAGGATTAAAATTTCAGCGTTTGCGTGCTGGACGAATCCTCCAGTTCCGGCAAAATTGCAGGATCAATGTGCTGTGCATTGGCTTTCATTTCATCTGCGATCATTTTCTCAACGCGTACTTTCTTGATGGCTATATTCAGCTCATTGCCCAGCAGAATGAGTATAATATTAATATTTACCCAAACCATAACCAGAATAATGGTTCCGATCGAGCCGTAAATCACGTTGTAGCGGGCAAAATTGCGCACATAAATCGCGAAGATATAGGTGAGCAAAACAAACAGAACTGTGGTGAGCACGGCGCCCGGCAAAGCCTGTTTAAAAGAAGTGATTTTCAGGCAGCCAACCCAATAAAAAAGCGCCAGTAAGATCAGGTAAAACACTGGGAATGAAATAAATCCGATGATGCGCGTCATGTTTTTTACGAGCCAGGAAATATTGATTTCGGGCGTGAAAAGTTTAAGCACAACTTCACTGTAATAGACGCCGAAAAGCGAAGCGATTACAAGGACTACAAACGCGATCGTAATTCCGAAAGCCACCAGATATTCCTTTACGACACCGCGCTGCAGGTTGGTATTCAGATTAAATCCGTTGATAAGCGAATGCGTTCCGTTCACCGCGAATATCATCGCGAAAATGATCGTCAGGTTACTGATGTTCTTCATATTCGGCAGGATGAACGTGTTGATGTAGCCCGTCACATCCTTTTGTATGTGCGCCGGAAAAATATTGAGCATCAGAACATCGAAAATATAGAACTGAAGTTTATCGTAGTGCGGAAGATTAGGCAACACCGAAAGCAGAAACAGAATAAACGGGAAAAGGCTAAGGAAAAAACTCCACGAAATGCTCGCTGCGCTGCGGCCGATCTGCATTTTAAAAACGCCCTGCCCATAAATTTCGAACATTTTCCACAGAGAGATGCCCAGAAACGGAATGTGCAGATCGTCGAGATAGTCGTGGATTCGGAGGAGGAATTTAGGAGTTTTAAGGCCCATTAATCTATATTTGCACCTCAAAGGTAAGAAATGAGAATCAATTTGGTCTGCATCGGCAAAACCGACGACAAAGAAATCGCCAGCCTTATAAATTATTACCAAAACCGCTTGCCGCGGCATTGGAACTTCGAACTGACCGAAATTCCCGATGTGAAAAACGCGCGCAATCTCACGCCGGAACTGTTAAAAAAAGAAGAAGCCAAACTTCTCCTCTCGCAAACTGAAAGTACTGATCTGGTAGTTTTGCTGGATGAAAAGGGAAAGCAGTTCACCAGCCGTGAATTCGCCACCAATATTGACCACTGGATGAATTCTGCGGTGAAAAAAGTCTCGCTGTTCATCGGTGGCGCATACGGATTTTCACCTGAAATTTACCAGCGCGCAAATTTGCAGATCTCACTGAGCAAAATGACGTTTACACACCAGATGATCCGGCTCTTCATCGTGGAACAGCTTTATCGCGCAGACCAGATTCTGCAGGGAAAACCGTATCATAATGATTAAACGGTTGCCAGGTAGATTACAAAAATTTAAATTTTAGAATAAATAGATTCAAAGCCGAAAATCATAAATCTCACCTCTGAAAATTGAAATCTCCTGCTTCGCCATACTGCGAATCACCTCTGATTTCCTTACTTTTGAACTTATGGATTTATCTTTAAGGACTGTCACAGTCATGCGCTACATACTTCCGCTGCGCGAAGGCGGCTCACTGCCCGCGCTGGCCGAGGCGGATGACGATTTCAAGTATGTCTTAAAATTCCGCGGTGGCGGACACGGCGTGAAAATGCTGATTTCCGAACTTTTGGGTGGCAAAATTGCGGAAGTTTTGGGTTTGAAGATTCCCGAACTCGTATTTGCAAACCTCGATGTGGATTTCGGTCGTACGGAGGCTGATGAAGAAATCCAGGATCTTCTTAAATTTTCGGAAGGTCTGAACCTGGCGCTCCATTTCCTCTCCGGCGCCATCTCTTACGACGCGTCTGTTAAAGTGGATCCGCTGCTCGCATCGAAAATTGTCTGGCTAGACGCGTTTATTACGAATATTGACCGGACGCATAAAAATACCAATCTGCTTTTGTGGCATAAGGAACTGTGGGTGATCGATAACGGTGCATCGTTTTTTTTCCATCACTCTTGGATGAATTTTGAAAAACATGCGTTAAGCCCGTTCGCTTACGTGAAAGATCATGTACTTCTGTCACAGGCAACGATGCTGGATGAAGCTGATGCATTCGCCAAATCGGTTTTGAATGAAAATATTCTGCGGGAAATTGTAGACCTGATTCCGCCTGACTGGCTCTTCTGGCGCGACACTGAAGATTCTCCGGAAGAAATTAAAGATGTTTATTTTAATTTTCTGAAGACCCGTCTCGAAAACTCGTCTAACTTTGTAAATGAAGCAAAAAATGCAAGAGCTTAAAATTTACGAATACGCCGTCATCAGGCTTGTTCCCAAAGTCGAGCGCGAAGAATTTTTCAATATCGGTCTCGTGATGTTTTCAAAAAAGGAAAAGTACATTCGTGCCGAATTTCATCTTTGTCCGAAAAAATTTGAGCTGATGCATTCAAAGCTTGATTACGAGGATGTGAAGAAAAACCTGGAAAATTTCAACCATGTTGCCAATGGCGAAAAAGCCGGCGGTGAAATTGCGGGGTTTGATATTCCCGAAAGATTCCGCTGGCTGACCGCCGTGAGAAGCTCAGTTATACAGACGTCGCGGCCGCATCCTGGCAAAACGACAGATCTGGATAAGACTTTTGAAAGACTGTTCGAGGAATTGGTGAAATAAACTCACTGTACATCAGCACCTTGCAAATACAAATTTCTTTTCTAAATTTTCGTCAGCTTCGCAAACTTTAAAATCAAATTCTTCTCACCTTCGTGCTGGAATTTAACTTTAGCTTTAATGTTCTGCGGATCTGTCCCGTCTAAAAACATCACCTCGCCCACTCCGAACCGGTCATGACGCACCTGATCGCCAACTTCGATATTTTCTGATGAAGCGCCACTCGGATTGATAATTCTCGCGGTAGCAACAGGTCTCAGATTTTGCGGCGGTGGTTTCGGCTCGCTGCGTTCAATGGTTTTCTTCTCTGATTTCTTAATAAATGATCTCGGTTCTGATGGGTGATCATCAAAAATATTTGATTTTAAGCCTGAATGGTTCACAAATCTGCTTTCCACGGCCGGATTGATGAATTCCAGATATTGCGAATCGACCTCACTCAGAAACCGCGAAGGTTCAGCGTCCGTGATTTTTCCCCACTGAAAACGCGAAATCGCGTATGAAAAATAGGCTTGTTTTTCGGCGCGTGTGAGTGCCACGTAGAACAGACGCCTTTCCTCTTCTATTTCCTCGCGTGTGGATGAACTCATAAAACTTGGAAACAGGTTTTCTTCAAGCCCAACCAGATGTACAACCGGAAATTCCAACCCTTTTGAAAGGTGAATCGTCATCAGCGAAACCTGATCGCCCGTATCATATTTGCCATTTTGAGTATCTGCAGACAGCGCAATATTTTCCAGAAAGCCGGAAAGAGACGGGTCACCGTCTTCGAGTTGCTGCTGTTCTTCGATGTAGCCCTGCATTGAGTTCATCAGTTCCTGTACGTTTTCTACGCGCGAAATACCTTCGGGCGTCTGGTCGTCTTTTAAGACTTTAATGAGTCCACTGCGCTTCGCCACTTCCATAGCAACAGTGTACGCGTTTTCGGTTTTGAGCATTACCTGAAACGCCTTTATCATGGCCCAAAAATCTGAAAGTTTGGTCAGGATTCCGTTATTCAATCCTAATTCCGGCGCATAATGCCCAAGATTTCCAAGAACTTCAGTTATGGCTACACTTTTTTTATCCGCAAAAACAGTGAGTTTATTTTGAGTTGTTTCGCCAATTCCGCGTGCAGGATAATTAATAATTCTGCTCAGTGCCTCGGAATCATTTTCATTGACGAGCAAGCGTAAATAAGCAATCAGATCTTTTACCTCTTTACGCTGATAAAAAGACAAACCGCCAAAAACACGGTAAGGAATATTCTTGCGCCGTAAAGCATCTTCGAATGCCCGCGTCTGTGAATTGGTACGGTAAAGTATCGCAAAATCACTGAATCTGCGTTGCAGTGAATTGTGTTGCTCCCAAATATTGGATGCGACAAAATTGGCCTCATCCGCATCCGAAAGCGAGCGGTAAACCTTGATTTTATCTCCTTCTTCGTTATCGCTGAATACATTCTTTTTAAACTGCTGTACGTTTTTGGAGATGACGACATTCGCCGCATTCACAATATTCTGGGTGGAACGGTAATTCTGCTCCAGTGAAACTGTGACGGCGTCAGGATAATCTTTTTTAAAGTTTAAAATATTAAAAATGTTCGCACCGCGGAATGAATAGATCGATTGCGCATCATCTCCCACGACACAAATGTTTTCAAATTTAGAAGCCAAGGCTTTCACGATAAGGTACTGCGAATGGTTGGTATCCTGGTACTCGTCCACCAGAATATAGCGGAAACGATCCTGGTATTTTGCAAGAACTTCAGGAAAACGCGTCAACAACTCGTTGGTTCTCAGCAGCAAATCATCGAAATCCATCGCACCGTTGCGATAGCACGCATCCACGTATTTCGCGTAGATCGCACCCATGTGCTTCATATTGGCACGTTCGTCACTTTCAATGAGTTCGGGATTGCTATAATAGGCTTTTACTGTGATCAGATTGTTTTTGTAGCTTGAAATGCGCGCCTGCACTTTTTTAGGTTTGTAAAGATCGGCATCAATGCTCAGATCTTTCAGGACTTTCCGCAGGACATTCAGCGAGTCCTGAGAATCATAGATCGTGAAATTGGAGGGAAAGCCGAGATAATGCGCTTCGCTGCGTAAAATTCTGGCAAAAACCGAGTGAAATGTTCCCATCCAAAGAGAGCGCGCCTCACTCTGCCCTACCACTTTTGCGATCCTTTCTTTCATTTCTTTCGCCGCTTTATTGGTAAACGTCAGCGCCAGAATATTGAACGGATCCACGAGATTGGTGATCAAATGAGCGATACGCATGGTGAGCACACGCGTTTTGCCGGAACCCGCGCCCGCAAGCACCATCAGCGGGCCTTCAAGCGTGGTAACCGCTTCATATTGAGCTTCATTCAATCCTTTTAAGTAATCCATCAGGGCAAAAAAATTTGGGACACAAATTTAGTGAATTATAAACGGAAGCCAAAGTGAATTTGACCACATTAGCCAGCAGTTTTTAATTCAAATTTAAAATAGAAAAAGCCCCAAAATGGAGCTTGAACTATATTTAATACAGAATAATCTGCAAATATATTATTTCACGATCTGAATATTGACCGCAGAGAAACCTTTAGGTGACCTTTCCTTTTCGAAGGAAACTTTGTTGCCTTTTTTCACCTGGTGCGCGCAATTGTTTTCGTGGAAGAAAATATTTTCCTGCGAACCCGCTTCTGTGATAAATCCATAACCTTTGTCGCTAAGGAAAGTTACGATGCCTGTTTTCACGGTTTCTTCCGCCTCGATGGGCGCCGCTCCCAGCTGAATATCGTCCAGGTTGATGCCCTCACGATCCTGCTGATCCGGTGGCGTAGACGTCAGCTGTCCGTTCGCGTCCACATAAAGAAACATTTCATCCAGGCTTTTACCTTTGTTGTTATTGGTTTTGCGCTCTTCGCGTTTTGCCGATTTCTCCTTTAGTTTCTGTTGTTTTTTCTTAAAGTTTTCTTTTTTTGAAAAAGAATCTGCCATAAATTATAT
>JAEZYN010000043.1 GCA_023419095.1 Bacteroidota bacterium
ATATTGTCGTGAAGGCAATTCAGAGCACGCATGGCGCCATTAACATCATGATTCTTGGTTCCGGTGATAAAAAGATTGAGTACGAACTTTCTAACCTGCATAAAACTTTTGACAATTTTGCGCTGGAACTGGGTTACAAAGAATATCTTTCGCATAAAATCTACGCGGGCTCAGACTTTCTGCTGATGCCATCGCGTGTGGAACCGTGCGGCCTGAACCAAATGTACGCGATGCGTTACGGCACCGTACCGATCGTGCGCTACACCGGCGGGCTTCGTGATACGGTCAGCGATATTTCGAGTGGCGGTAGCGGAATCAATTTCGGCAGTGCTAGCGCTGAGGATGTCACACACGCTGTTCACAGGGCGCTGCACATCTATCACCATCCGGGTCTGATGGATGATCTGGTAACATCCAACATGAACTTCGATTTTTCGTGGGACCGTTCAGCAATCCGTTATCTCCAAATGTACAGATCTTAATAAGTAGCGAACAGTTTATATTTAGTTAATTCGTGACTCTTCAAATTTAAATACAGACTTTTCCGCAAACGTTCGCAGTTTCTGCATTTCGTCACGCGCTTTCCTTTGGCCCAGAAGCGCGGCCAGATAGGTGAGTGCAAGCAAGAACAGCATAATGAATGACGCCGTGAGTGCCCACGGAAAATCATTGCTGGCGATCTGAAGTTCCACAAACCAAATGGTGATAAAGACCATCCACAGGATTCCCAGCACAAAATAAACAAACATGAAAAAAGTCCAGACTGCAGAACTGGGACCGAAAATTCCCCGCACTACGGTGGAAATTTCTCCGGGTTCACACTCCGCGCGCAGGGCGAGATTTGGTTTCCAGTAATTATTATCCGATGTTTTAACGGTGATTGTGGCGCTTTCAGAATTGATGATACCTGAAAATTCAGCTGAATGCTCATCCAGGAAAGTCCGCAGATAACTCGTATATTCCTCCGGACTTATATCCGTATGAATTTTAAACCGTGGGCGTGAGCGGATGCTGTCCAGTGTAGATTCTTCAATTTTCATCTCGGTAGGGAATTGGGTCTATCAGTCTTATTGTAAAATTCAGTTCTTGTCCATTACGCTCTATTTTTAGAGTTAATCGCGTTCCATCCGCCGCTTTCAGCAGTTGGTTGATTTGTTCCAGTGTCAGGTTTCCGACTTTCTGATTGTTGATACGAAGCAGTTTATCGCCCTTTTGCAGTCCGGAGCTGCTGCATGGCGAGTCGTTGCGGCAGCCCGCGATGGAATACTTTGGTTTCAGAACAAAATTATACCGAAAACCTTCACGTGCATCGTACACTTTTATGCCTTCAGGGTCGGCTTCTTTCTTGGTGGTTTCTACGCGTACCAAATCGCTTTCCCAGGTGGCGCCATCGTGCTGTATGTCGAGCCCGCTTTTATTTATTAAAAACAAATCTTTGTAATTGCGGTTCTTTTTGAGTAAAATCCGGCTGCGCGGATAATCAAAAACTACGGTAAAGCGGCGCAAAATCTCACTGCCAACGGAGCCCTTGCGGCCCGGAACCAGTTTAAGGTTTTGAATTGAATATTCGTCCGGCATCGCGGCAATTGGTTTTTCAAATGTAAATTCCCCAAGGTAAAGCCTGTGGATGCGGCTGCGTTTGCCAAAAATATCGCCGTTGAAACCCTGGCCCAGATAATCGTAAATATTTGGCCGGTTATACACGAAATCGTCGATAAGTTTCGGAAACAGCCACACGGCATCACTGTTACCCAGATCGATGAGCATTTTGGAATCTCTTTTCTCATTTTTCTGCTCCACACCTGCGATGATGTATGGCTTGTTACCTTCAATGGTGAGTGGAAATTCCTTAAACTTTTTCAATCTTTTAATGGCTTCGCCGCTCTTTGGAAATACTGTTATTTTTTTTGAAAAAAAATCGATCTGAACCGCATGATCCGCAAAAAACTGGTATCCGATAATTCCATGAACCGGAATACCCACATGCGCCGAAAAGTTGATGCTTTCGTCGAGAATAATATAAACCGTATGTTTTGGATCGCTGAATTTAGCTCCGACGCTCATTACATTGTTATCCGAGCGCAAACCTTCAATATTTTTGGTTTCTCCGAGTCCTGAAAATTTTACTTTTTCTACGTCGTTAAAATTCACTTCTCGGTCATCAAGGCTGAAAAGTATGGTTTCGTTTACACCCGAATCAAGCAGGAAAGTGAGATCGACACCGTTGATTTTTACCGGTACAAAAATCAGATTGTTGATAAACTGAAACGGTATAACGGTTTTTTTATCTTCCACCAGCGCGAAACCCTGCTGTGAATAAAGCAGGGTAGCAATTAAGATAAAAAGCGGGGTGAAAATTTTCATTAATTGAAGTTACAATTTTTTGCCTTTGTGTTATCTTAATTTCGCAGAAATTCGGCTGTCCGCTGTTTTAAAAATTATAATTTTGCGTTATGCAAAACCACGAAAAGACCGAAAAATTCCGGCAGATTGTTGAGAACAAATTTCAGATTTACAACGCACTCTTCATGAGTTTACCTTATGATAAAATGAGTAATATCGGTATGCTGCTGCCATTTCTGTACGAGGAAAGCAAGGCCGGCTACGTGAAAGGCAAAACGCCGGTAGACATCGTGGAAGAATTTTTTGCCAGTCACACCACACTTGAAACAGAAGAGCAGAAAACCGAGCTGCTTTTCAAAATCATCCAGTACATCGAGCGCCAGGTGGTGCTTTTCGACAGTATCGAAGATGCGTCTTTTGCGGAACTTCATCCGGCCGGTGAGAGCGGAACGATGCATAATCTTTACGAACGCGCTCTGCAGCAGAATCAGCTCAGCGCGGTGCAGGAGAAAATGCAGGACTTTTCGGTGCGCGTTGTCTTCACTGCCCACCCAACGCAGTTTTATCCGAGTTCGGTGCAGCGGATTCTTCACGATTTGCGCTCTGCGATTATGAAAGATTCGGTGACCGAAATCGACATGCTGCTGCAGCAACTCGGGAAAACACCTTTCCTGAACCGTGAAAAACCGACGCCGTTCGATGAAGCGATGAGTATCATTTTCTATCTGAGGTATGTGTACTATGATTCGCTGGGCGAACTTTACGCAAATATTAAGTACCTGTTCGGTGATGAGCATTTCACACCGCCGCAAGATATTTTCGAGCTTGGTTTCTGGCCGGGCGGAGACCGCGACGGAAATCCGTTTGTTACCGCCGAAACCACTTTAAAGGTCGCTGATGAACTCCATTCGTCTGTGCTGAAATCTTATTACGAACATCTCAAAAAACTCCGCCGCAGACTGAGTTTCAGTGGCGTTTCAGAACTTCTCGAGGGTTTGAGTAAAGATCTGTACAATGCTGTTTTCAAGGGAGAAAATATTTCGGCCGACCAAATTTTAAATACGGTTGGCGATGCTCAGCAAATTTTAACAGAGAAACACAACGGTCTTTTTAAAGATCTGCTCGATGATTTTGAAGACCGTGTAAAGATTTTCGGAACGCATTTCGCCACGCTGGACATTCGTCAGGACAGCAGGGTTCATCAACGTGTGATTGACGAGATTATTATAAAAAAGTCAGATTTAAATTCCGAAAATATCAGCACCGATGCGAAACTGAAATGGCTTCTGGAAACTGATATCGTCCTGGATCCGGACGATTTTGAAGATATCACACACGATACGCTAAGAAATATCCAGAATATCAAATCAATCCAGAAAAAGAACGGCCCGCGCGGACTGAGCCGGTACATCATTTCAAATTCCAACGAGATTAAAGATGTGCTCAATGTTTTTGGGCTTTTCAGGCTTTGCGGCTATAAAGAAGACGAAATCAACATTGATATTGTTCCGCTCTTTGAAACCATGGACGGTTTGGATGCGGGCGAAAGCGTGATGCGACAGCTTTATGCACTTCCGGTGTACCGAAAGCACCTCGAAAGACGGGGCAATGAACAGACCATAATGCTCGGTTTTTCAGACGGTACCAAAGACGGCGGCTACCTCAAGGCGAACTGGGAAATTTACGAAACCAAGGAACAGCTGACAAAAGCGGCCGATGATAACGGCATCCGCGTCATTTTCTTCGACGGTCGCGGCGGTCCGCCGGCGAGAGGTGGAGGCAAGACGCATGATTTTTATGCTTCACAGGGAAAAACAATTGCAAATAATAAAATTGAAATTACCATCCAGGGCCAGACGATTACGAGTGTTTTCGGGAATAAAGACCAGGCAAAATACAATTTCGAGCAGTTGCTTACAGCCGGAATTGAGAACGACGTCTTTAAAAATTCAAAAAAAGATTTAAACGACAAAGAAAGAAAACTGATTGAGGAATTGGCTGAAATCAGCTTTAAAAAATATGCCGATCTGAAAGCGCACCCGATGTTTGTGCCGTACCTGCAGGAAATGAGCACGCTGGAATATTACGGAAAAACCAATATCGGCAGCCGCCCGACCAAAAGGTCCGGAAGCAGTGAGCTGAAGTTCGAAGATCTGCGCGCGATTCCGTTTGTGGGTTCGTGGAGCCAGCTGAAACAGAATGTTCCGGGGTTTTTCGGTTTTGGGTTTGCGGTGAATGAACTTAAGAAACAGGGAAAATTTGATGAGGTGAAGGCGCTTTATAAAGGTTCGGATTTCTTCAAAACGTTGGTTTTAAATTCGATGATGAGTATGAATAAATCTTATTTTCCGCTCACGTACTACATGAAAAACAACGAAAAATTCGGTGATTTCTGGACGGTCATTTTCGATGAGTACACGCTTTCGCGCGACCTGATGCTCGAACTCAGCGGTTTCAGGATGCTGATGGAGGAAGAACCGCTTTCAAGGAAATCTGTGAAAATCCGCGAAAAAATCGTGTTGCCGCTGCTAAGTATCCAGCAATTCGCGCTGATGAAAATCCAGAAAGGTGAAGGCAACCGAGATG
>JAEZYN010000044.1 GCA_023419095.1 Bacteroidota bacterium
CATTTATTTGATTGAGGTTTTTTTATGTTTAATAGCTAGAAGCCAAGTGCCAAGGAAGAAGATCCAAGAGCCACTGCCAGGAACAAAAGTGCGGTAATATACAATTGGTTATACCACCTGCTAAAAGCCGCCAGCACCGATGGTACTGTCTCGTCACCCATGACGAGAGGAGAGTAGCTCGCCGCCAGTTTTTTTGTGTGTATTGGAGAATGAATCTTCGGATTTATTAATTTTACAATCAATTAAATTTATATCTACAGCAACAGGTGACTTATTACTTTGTTGATACATTTTTAACCATTTACTGAAACTGTTCCAAACTTGCATATTTTAGCAGTAAACCAAATCATGAAGAACGGCAATTCTGTATCTATTTTACTGCTGTTTTTAATTCGCAAGTAAGCGTCTCAGGACGATGGTGTCGGCACTATATTATTAGTAGTGTCTTAAAAGATCTATTTTTTATTTTATCCGTTAATTTAAATATGAACAAAAGAGTTTGCAATGTCTTTTATATGACCATCTTCGTTTACTAATTTTTATGTGTTGTTTGATAAAAATTATATGATAAAGAAAGTGGCAACATATCTCGCAGGATATCTACAAACAAAAATCCCTCACTAATTAAGGATTTGTTTAAATAAAAATGACGGAAATGTGATCTTGGTGAATACATTCAAATCTTTTCCATTTCCGCTGTCTTGTCTTTTTCAGACATTTCTGCCAGTTTCTTGCGGTACAGTTTTTCCGTACTCCATTTTGCGTGTTTAGAAGGCTCGATCTTATAACCTTTATTTCTGGAATAGACTTTTGTAAATTCCGCGCCGAAAAATATCAGCATGCAAGAATAATTAATCCATAACATGATCAGAATTACGGTTCCCGCCTTACCGAACGCCGATTCCGGTTTGAATTCTGCAAAATAAAAACTTAGGAGAAATTTACCGATGGTGAACAGTATTGCCGTGAGCGTAGCACCGGCCCAGACTGATCTCCAACCGATTTCGGCATCCGGCAGCACTTTAAACATAAATGCGAAAACCACCATCACGAGGAAGAATCCAATACTGAAATTGACAACTTCCATCAGGTAGTACGTTTGCAGGCCAAATTGGGCCGCAATGAAATTATTAAACAAACTGATCAGTGAGGATAATACCATGGTGATCATCAGTAAAAATCCGATTACAAGTATCATACCTAATGAGTTTGCACGGTCTAAAATCAGTTTTACGAATGCTTTTTTAGGCGCAGCCTCCACATCCCAAAGATAATTCAGCGACTTCTGTAATTGAAAGAAAATAGTGGTCGCACCAAATACAAGCGAAAATATCCCTACGATTTTCATGAAAATATTTTCTTTGTCGATCATGGCACCTGCAATCATTTCTTCTATACTTTCTGCAACTCCCTGACCCATCATTCCGCCTATCTGCGCGCTGATCTGACCCTGGATAGCCTCCTGGCCAAAGAAATAACCTGCAATCCATATAATGATGATGAGCAATCCTGGAATCGAGAAAATGGAGTAGTAGGCAAGGCTCGCAGAATCTTTACCCGCGGGTGATTCGTTCCACTCTTTAAAAGTTTCTTTCAATGTATCCCAGTAAAAACGCAGCTTTTTCATCAGTTATAATATTTTAATTAGAACGGATAACCAATAGCAATGTTCAGAATAAGATTATCCCTTCGCCAGTTTCGGTCACCGAAATTTATCTTGTCAAATGTCCAGCGGTCGCCCTGTTCGTAATAAGGTATGCGAAGTGGCATGGCCAAATCAAGTCTCAGAAGCAGAATATTAAAATCAAGTCGCAAGCCAATGCCGGCACCTACCGCGATTTCCTTTATAAAATCTTTCGAAAATTTTCCACCCGGTCGTTCCGGATCCTCATTCACGAGCCACACATTACCTGCATCAGCGAAAACGGCAGCATTCAGGAATTTGTAGAGATTTGCGCGGTATTCTGCATTCAGTTCCAGTTTGATATCTCCACTTTGATCAAAGAAAAATGAGGCATTTTGCACCGTAGGATCGTAGCTTCCGGGACCCAAAGTCCTCGCCCGGAAAGCCCGGATACTGTTACTGCCGCCCACAAAAAACTGCTTTACATAAGGAATCGTAGTTGAATTACCGTAAGGATAACCCACACCGGCAATGATTCTTGTCGCAATGCTGCTTTTGTCGCCCACCTTCCGGTAGTAGCGCAGGTCGTGTTCCATTTTTGCATATTGGCTGAAAGGAATATTGAAAAGTTCTTTCTGGTTACCCGCTTTCGCATCTGCACCGCTCACGAGTCCGGCAATTGTTCCTGCCAAATCAAGACTTCCTTTGTAGTATAAAGTATTTTTTTTGGGCAACATCGTGTTCGTATACGTGTAGCTATAAGTCGGCCCGAAAATCAGCTGTTTGTCAATTACACGCTGCAAAGACGGGTTCGGCATGATGCCTTGCGCAATATCGCCGTTAATCTGCTGCAGGTATTTTTCCGACACATTTTGTGGTGCAACGACAGTTACGTCGAGAACCTTTAGATTATGCTCTTTCCGCTCATTTTCTTTCCACAGATAACCGAATGAACCCGTAAAATTATGTAGCGTATATAGTTCGGTACGGCTTAAATATTCGTATCCAATGTCAAAATTTGTACGGGGCACATACGCACTCGAGGATCTGAATCTGAATGGCGCCACGATGCGCGGTATGGAGAGTTGCGCATTGGCACCTACCCTAATAATATTGTTGGCATCTTTCGGTCCGCCGATCTGTACATCGAAAGCACCATAAACACTGGCTTTTAATTGTTCAGCACCACGGAAAAGATTGCGGTGCGTCCAGTTCAGGTTTACTTCGCCGCCTGTGTAATTGGCCGAACTTGTTTTGCCTAATGTTTCGAGTCTTAAAGATTGAAAAGGCCGCGGCGTAAGCAGATAGTACGCATCAAACTGATTGTTCAGGGAGTCTGAAACTACAAACTCATTTTTAACAAATTTAAAAACACCAAGACTGATCAGCCGGTTTAGCGATAAATTATGATCTTTCCGGTTGTAGAGATCGCCTTTGTTAAAGTAAAGTGCGCGGTTGAAAATACGCGGATTGAATTTCTTTTCAGGATCTACAATATACAGATCGTCCTGAACCTCTACTGAATCTGTATTGTACGGAATTCCGTATTTGCCAACTTTCACATCATTGATATTATAATCCGGAAACACGATCGTTTTATTGATGGTGAACTGGTCTTTCGCGAGTTGCGGCGTGTTGTTTTTAAGTTTAACAAAAAGTTCCACTTTCGGTTCTTTTAAAACAGTACTGTCCGCCTGAACGATAATATTGTCCGGGCTGAAATAGTAAAAACCCTGGTTTTTCAAGTGTTCGTCAATGCGTTCACGTTCTGCTTTGATGACGTCCAGATCAAACGCATTGCCGGCTTTTAAAAAACTTTCAGATTTTATCGATTGTATTTCACTGTTGATTACCGTAGAATCTTCGGGAAAGTTCACGTTGCTGATGAGATAGCGTGCGCCGGGTGTCAGCGTATAAATTACTTTTGCTTTCTTATTTTTCGAAATGGTGTCAGACGTAGCTTTTGCATTAAAGAAACCCTTGTTTTCGGAGTAGTTTACAATGATTTTTTTGTTGAATTCACGGTCCACATCACTCAGCAGCACGGGCTTTTCTCCTATTCTATACTTAAGCCAATGCCGTAAACCTTTATCTTTTTTCGGTTCTTTGGTAATATTGTAAATGTAAAGTTGCGGTCTTAAGCCTAAAAACGAGGAGTTTGGCTTTGGCCGAAGTTGGTCTTTCAGTGCGTTTGCAAGATTTGATTTTTCTTTTTTGGAAAGTGTGTCATTTTTTATTTTGACATCAGCGCCGATGTACAAAAGCTGCCCTTCCTGCAAAAATTTTGTATTGCTGCACGAGTTTAAAGTCAGCATTGCAGCCATCGCAACGCCTATAGAAGTTATCAGTTTATGTTTAGTCATTTTTTTCAAGGCGTTTTTGTTTTCTGATTTCGCGGTTTCGTTTCATCTGTTCAAAAATTTCGCGGAATTTATCGTAATCAAGCGTGATGATGAAGCCCACGCCTGTTTCTATCACCTGTCCCTGCAGTGCAACCTGATAATCATTTTTTCTGTAGGCTCGCAGCATGTAGCGGCCGTCGCGCGAAAGTTTGTAATCAAGGGTTACATCACCGGCGATATTCGTCATCTGTTCATTTTGACGAGCCTCGCCTTCAAGTCCGAAATTATTCCCAACTGTGACGGTAAGTCTGTCATCGAGCAGGGTTTTACTTAATGCAACATTGAGGTCTGTACGTTCATTCCGGTTACCTGAGGAGTAATCTTCGGTAGATTCAAGATCAAAATTCAGTTCTACACCACCGATCAGGTCTGAAGCCAGGTTATTTAACTGCTCAGAAAGGATGCGGCTGACACTCTGTTTGGCTAAAGTAGTTGCCGAAACTCCTGTATCACTTTGGAACGGATTTTCCCCGATAAACCTGTTCAGCAAGAGCAGCGCAAAAACCTGTTTGTTGAGTTCTGCTTCCTCGCGCCGAAGTTGCTCGAGTTTCGTTTTGGTATTATCGAGAACCGTTGCAGAAACCGAACTGTTCTGTTCGTCCGTAGTAATGTCAAACGTGATGATTGGCTTCATCAGTTCGCCTTTCATAATGAGCAACGTGTTAAATGGAATCCTCTGTTTGTATTGGTTCAGTTCCGAACCTGAAGCGCCGGTAAGCTGCTGCTGAAGCAAATCGAGCGGCGCGGCGTTGGTCTTATATACCGCCGTAATATCCAGATTGGCGCTGGTAGGCTCGCCCGTCCAGGTGATGGTGCTTCCTTTCTGAATCTCAAATTTTCTTCGAAGTAAACTTACCGACATTTCGTAAGCGCCCTGATCTACCTCGTAAACACCAACAAGTG
>JAEZYN010000128.1 GCA_023419095.1 Bacteroidota bacterium
GGCTCCCCCCCCGCACCAGGGTAAAAGCGAGCCGCGAAAGCAGGTTCCCGGCTCCAAAAATCAATTCATAAATGACCGGCAAGCTTCCGCACATTCGCGGCAGGCACGGGCACATTCCCGGCAATGATCATGTTCGTGTTTCTCACACTCTGCTGCGCATTCGCCGCAAATCCTGATGCACACTTCCAGCAAATCAACCATGTTGGTGTATTGCGTAGCCGCCACCTGATGCACGGCCGTACATATTGCCGCGCAAACGCGGTCCGTACGGATACAGTTGACCATATGTTGCACATGTTCTTCCTCCAGACACGCATCTGCGCAGTGATTACACGCGGCAATACAGGCTGCCAGTTTCTCTAATAGCATTTCATTTTTCATAATTCTGATATTTTGGTAGTGTAAGCTGCAACAAGGTTCCTGCCATGATGCAGAAATAATATTCAAACCTGGAAATATTCGTGCTTATAATTGCTTTTCTGCCACGCTTTTTGCTGTATCACCTCAAACAATTCTACTTTTATTTTGAACCGATATCTACCTGTCTTTTTCCTGTGCTTCCTTTTCTCGTGTAAACCCGATGTACCGGCCACTCAGGACCTTTCATCTAGACAAATTCCTTATAAAGACACCCTCGTCAGCTGGGAACGAAAGAAAACGCTGAAGCCGCTGCTCGACTCTGTTTTTGCGAATATTCAGTTTAATGGCATTATTTCCGTGTACCGGGAATCTGAAAAGTATTATGAGAAAAGCCTTGGATTTGAAGATTTTCGTACCAAAAAACAATTGGACAGCAATTCGGTATTCGCCATAGGATCAGTAAGCAAACAGTTTGCTGGCGCTATTATTTTGCTTTTGGAGGAAAAAGGAAAACTGAGCACCGCCGACAGCATATCGAAATACTTGCCGGAATACCGAAGCAAGACATTTGAGGATATTACCATTCATCATTTACTTACGCATACTTCGGGAATCAGTGATCTGGGGCCAGGTTTGCAGTCTGAACCGGGTGCAGAGTTCAATTATTCAAATAAAGGGTACCGCTTACTCGGGGAGATTGCAGAGGCAGCATCCGGCAAGCCTTACGATGCAAATGCCCGTGAGCTTTTTGCGAAAGCAGGACTTACCGCGACATATACTGCTGAGAACTTTACCGGAAAAAATCTGGCCGGCGCATATACCGGACCTAACAGCAATGCCACGCCGGTGCCGAATATGCCACAACGACTGGCCCATGGTTCCATCTCCACCGCAGCTGGTGGACTGCTGTCCACAGTATCCGATCTTCACCGCTGGAACGCGGCACTGCATAACGGAAAAGTCCTTCAGCCAAACTCTTTGAAGAAATTTCTTACTCAAACTTCAATGATGAAGCATCCTGTTATCGGTCAAGTGGGGTATGGCTACGGTATTATGCTGAGCGAGCGCCCCAAAAGTTACCTTCATACCGGATATGTAAAAGGTTCGCCTACATTCTTGATTTATTATCCTCAATCGAAAACGTCGATGGTTGTGGTGAGTAATATTGCAGATACGTCAAAAACAAAATCGGCTATTTTTAAACCTCATACAGAAGCTAAAATAATAACCGATGCTATTGAAAATACGTTAATCGAAATGGAAAAAAGAGATTAACCTTCGATGGTGTAATGAATAGGTTTAAAAGTTCCGCCATTGCTGTCCTCCGCAGAACATGCCGTGAGGCAGACCAATAAATCCATCTGCGCTTCAAATTTTACATAATCGCCGGCTTTTGACGTAGGCGGCAGAACTGAAATCTTGCCATTTGCATCAAACTGCACATTCATGAAAATATTAAAAGCAGTCGGAATTTCATCCTGCGTAACGCCGAATGGCTCAAGATTTTTAGTTAAATTCTCAAGACAGCTCGGATGGTAACCCTTATACCCATACATTATTTCAAACGTCTCTTTACTGCACGGCGCGAGCAGAAAATCGTTGCGGCCATTGGTGTCTTCGACAATTTTTGCCATTTTTTGCGAACGGTTGCTCCAAAGGAAATTTCCGGCTGTCAACAGGATGTTTTCCTCAAAGTCTAAAGTTTTGCCGGACGAAATTTTCTCGCCATGATCATTTCGGTTCAGCATCACCATATCGCTCACCTGCATGCCCTCAGGATCGTAAACCGTTAGAAACTGTCCTTTATTCAGCAAAAAAGCTTTGCCGCTCTGTGGTGGAATAATGTGAATATCGTCCCTCATTAGTTATGTTTATGATGAAAAGGACATTTCCACGCACTTTCTACATTCCGACCACTGTATTGCTTGCTTTCGGAGTCGTCGCCAAAGTCTTTCAAAACCGGATTTATGCTGCCCTGCAGTTTTTCGTCATTCTTGCGAATCATGTCGCGCACATTTTGGTATGTTCCCATGGCCCGGAGTTTCTCAAACTGAAAATGCAGGTTGAAAACCATCGCCGTATAGGGTGACTGTCTCGCCATACGTGAACTTTTCGGGTGCATCCCGATAACATAAAATGCTTTTCCCAACAGGCTGAAACTGAATTCTGCATCATTTGGGTCTTTGCTGACACTCTCGTCCCACGGTGTATCGTCAGCCTCGTGAAGTTTCTGAAGCGTTTGCCAAAGTGCATTTTCGAAAGAGATTTCGTCGTCGAATTTATTGTTTGGGAAGACTGCGACAAATGACCTGAAATTCATCGAGTCAATTTTTGACGCACCCTCCAGATAAGTTTCTAAATCACTGAGCAATGCAGAAATGCCGTCAGCGCTGTGCATATCATCATATGCATGTAAATCGTAGTTGTTCATTTTGAAAACCGACTTCGCCATCACACACGGATGCTGCGTTTCGAGGATAAATGCTTTAAAGTCTTTATTGATAACTGCGACATCTACAGACTGAGTATGTGTTTCCATCATAGAATATTTTTTTGGTTGGAACCTTCATTCAATTTCATTTTTGAATGCTGGTTGCGGCCACATTAAATACAACTATGATACCACAAAGCTTAACATAATAATTTCGCAGCTCTGGGTTTACCAATCTGTGTGTCTGTCTTTTGGTGAATTTTTAGCTTAATGAAGCCCTGAGCTCATCCAGAAAACCTTTAAAACGTTCCGGCGTCGTTCTGTTTGCAAAACCTGGAATATAGGCGTGTTCCTTAAGCAGATCATCGGTCGTTTTACCTTCTTTAATTGCCTTCAGCATAAATTCATTGGATGCACTGAGAAAGCTGATCATTTCACGCAGGTTTTCTTTGGTTCCGACACTGTTTTCAGGTTTATCTGCATGACCAAAAATGAATTTTGTGTCGTTTCCGAATGTGTTGATCGCTTTTTCCAAAACAGTTATCCAGCTGCGCGAATCGGAACCGTCGGCTCTTCGGTAAACCGGAATCATGTTGATGAACATCAGGTCGCCCACGTGTACAACATTGTCTTTTTCGAAATGATACATTGCATCGCCGAAAGTATGGCCGTTACCAAAATGGTATGCGCGAATCTTTTCACGGCCAAGGTCAATGGAAAATTGGGTGTCAAACAGTTCAGTTGCGTAACGCTGTTCGTTTAGTTTGTTGCTTTTTTCTGCGGCGAGCCGCTGAAGTTCGGGTACGCGGCTGTGCGCTACAACTTTAGTTTGCTGATCTTTAAACGCAATGTTACCGGCGGTGTGATCGCCGTGGTGATGGGTATTCAAAAGGTAAAGAACAGGTTTTCCTTTAGCCGAGATTCCGTCCAATACCGGCTGAATCGAATCGGGAAACTGCGAGTCCACCAGCACAAAACCGTCTTTCGTTTCAAAAATTCCAACTGTGCCGCCTCTGTTTGTGTAGCGCGATACATTGCCGCGCACGGTTTTTAAATCGCCACCAGATGCAAGTTCTAGCGGCTGATACAGCATGCGCTGAGGCATACAGCTTATGATGGCTGGTAGTGTGGCGAGGCCAAGTCCGGCCAGCGCAGTGTTTGAGAGGAATTCTTTGCGTGTCATAATGAGGTGATTTTGGTTAAATTAAAACTACAAAAAAATATTAATCCCGATTTGTGTCTCCACCGCATTAAGTTTATTTTTGGCGAAAAATTATATATGAACAGAATTGTACTTGCTGCAGCGGTTTTCGCTGCTACTTTTTTAAACGCCCAAAAATTCGAAGCAGGAATTAAAGTGGGTTATGTAAACTCTACATTAGACCTTACTGTTGATGGCCAAAAGCAACAGGTGGATCCTAAGCACAGCGTATACATGAGCGTTCCTATCGAGTACCACGCGCACAAAAACGTTTCAATATTCACGGAGCTTGCAATGGCAGGTTTGGGTGGTGAAAACCTGAATTTTGGTGGCGAACGCAGCAGACTACATCTTACTACAGTTTATTTCCCTGTGGGAGTAAAACTTTATCCGGTAGAGAGATTTGCGTTGGTAGGCGCGTATAATTTTGGCTTTGTGACCAATGCTTTAGGCAAACAGGATGGCGAAGAAGTAGATTTTGAAGACCTTCACAAAGGCAACAGTTCGTTTTCCTTTGGTGCAGAATACCGTTTTACGCCAAATTTTTCAGCAGAAGCGAAATACAATATCGGAACCAGCAATATCGCAAAGGAAAGTCCGGGTGTGGTGATGAAAAACAATTTTTTGCAGATCGGTGTAGGTTACTACTTTCAAAATTAAATCTTCAATGATTAAAGCCGGATTAAGTTCCGGTTTTTTATGCTGAACAGCTGAAGCGGTTTAATTTAAACCATCTATTTTTGTAGCGTGCAAAGCGAAAAAATTATATTAGGAATCGATCCCGGAACCGCCATCATGGGTTTCGGTCTGATTTCCATTATTAAAGGAAAAATGGAAATGATCTCCATCCACGAACTCATCCTTAAAAAATACGAAAATCACGAAACCAAGCTCAAGGTCATTTTCGACCGTACGCTTGCGCTGATCGACGAATTTCATCCCGATGAAGTCGCGCTCGAAGCTCCGTTTTTCGGGAAAAATGTGCAGAGTATGCTCAAACTTGGCCGAGCGCAGGGTGTAGCCATGGCCGCCGCGCTGCACCGAGATATCCCGATTACCGAATATTCGCCGAAGAAAATCAAAATGGCCATCACCGGCAACGGTAACGCCAGCAAAGAGCAGGTCGCCGGTATGTTGCAGAACCTGCTTAAACTGAAAGAATTTCCTACAAAATACCTCGATGCGTCGGATGGACTCGCCGTCGCGGTTTGCCATCATTTCAATTCGGGGATTCTGGTGTCGGACAAAAGCTATTCGGGCTGGGAAAGTTTCCTTAAACAGAATCCGGATCGTCTGAAATAGTTTTTTTCTTTAGGAGCAACAAGTTTTTAACACCTTCCGAAGACTCTACCGGCTTTCCACTCTATCTTTTTTGCTGATTTCGCTCGTGCTCAATCATCAAAAAAGGATGCCGTTGCAATCCGGGCTAAAAGTTCAGGTATATATCTTTACATAAAATTCACTTGGTTAAACCTAATACTATTTGTAACATTGATACGTTCTTTTATACAAATCAAGTATGAAAGTTCCAAAACCTCAACCCCTCAACACACACCAGATGAACTGGTTTCAAAAATTTTTGCTCATCTGTTCAGGCGGTAATATCCACATTCTTCGTAAAACACCCTCAGAATGGAACAAGTTCGCGGGCATTGGTGGCATTGTGCTATTTACCTCCATATTTGCAACACTTTCAGCAGGTTACGCCATGTTCACGGTCTTTGATGATATTTGGATTTCAGTGGCATTCGCGCTTCTGTGGGGACTCATGATTTTCAATCTCGACCGCTATATCGTTTCCTCCATTAAGAAAACGGGAACCTGGTGGAACCAGATTTTGATGTCGCTTCCGAGGCTGATTCTGGCGGCGTTTCTGGGTATCATTATTTCAAAACCGCTTGAACTTAAAATCTTTGAAAAAGAAGTGAACAAGCAGCTCAACACGATCATACAGCGAAACAAAACGCAGCTGCAGGCAGAAATGAACGGCCGGATCCTGCAACAGTCCGGACCGTTTGAAACGGAAAAAAAGCAGATCACCGCGCGCGCCGCAGACTATCAGAAAGCCTACGATTCCGCTGCGGTAGAGTTTGAAAAAGAGATCTTAGGCAAACAGAGCGGGCTCACTTCCGGGAAAGTCGGTTACGGAACCAACGCTAAACGGAAAGCCGAACTGAAAGAACAGCGCCGTCAGGATTTAGAAAATTATCAGAAATCCGTCGCGCCGCGTCTGGAATATTTAGACAGAGAAATTTCGAAAGTCTACAGCAATATTGAAACGGAACGGAAAAAAACGGAGACATTTGAAGACAAATTCAACGGTTTTGCGGCAAGGCTTCAGGCGCTGGATGAGCTGGGAAAAAACTCTGAAATCATCGCAATTGCCGCGGCTTTCATCATGGGACTTTTTATCACGCTTGAGATTGCGCCGGTCTTGGTGAAACTTATTTCATCCGTTGGACCTTACGATTATCTTTTGGAAAAAACTGAAAACGATTTCCGTCTTTATTCAAAAGAAAAAATTGCAAAAGGCGACACCGCAACCGAGTGGCGGATTGATAATTTTAAAGAAAAATTAAGTAAAAAAAATGACCCGTTGTAGCGGGTCATTTCGTAGTTATATTAATTCTGAACTTGTTATTTAAGTCCGTTTACTGTCTGGGCGATAGCGTCAGCTTTCACAGTACCTTCTTCCTGCGCCACCATCACTCCGTTTCTGTCGAAAATACTGATGATGTTTGAATGTGAAAAAATAATCGGCGTAATCTGTTTGTATTTCACGGCAAGAACATTTGCAAGTTCGCGGGTTGATTCCAGATCACCGCGCAAAAGTGTATAAGGTTCGCGTGCAATGCCTTCTTTTTCTGCATATTTTTTCAGTACTTCAGGCGTGTCATTTTCGGGATCAATGGAAACAAGTACAAGATTCGTATTTTTTAAGACTTTTTTGTCAATTTTAGCTTCCACTCGTTTCATATCAGCTACCAGCAGTGGACATGCCGTTTGGCAACTGGTGAAAATAAGAACAACCACGAGGTTTTTACCTTTAAAATCTTTAAGCTGAAGTTCTTTACCCTCCTGGTTCTGCCACTTCGAGTTCAGAACGAAAATGGAATTGGCTTCCACATCATCTTTCGGGGAAGATTTGCTTACTTCCTGCGTACATGAGAAGAGCATGAAAATAGCCAGTAGGAATGGTATTGTTTTTCTCATTGTTCAGTTTTATTTTAAATCTTTCGCACAACGGAAACCGAGATTCAGCACAGTGAAATCTGCTTTCAAACTCGCCCGGAAAGCGTAACGCATGTATGAAGCGTAGTTTAGCGCATCGGTTGAGGTTGTCGCGGCCGCCGCGCAAAAGAGACCTTTGTCATCAAAAGTTCCGCTGCGGGTGTCACTTGTTGTCATGATAGAATTGAAATCATCGGTCCATTCCCATACAATATCGAACATATTGTAGACGCCCCAGTAATTGGGTTTTGAAAGTTTGACCTTGTGCGTATGCCGGTTCTTTTCGTTGTAAAGATTAATCAGATGCGCTGAATAACTTGGCTTTTCACGGGCATTCGCGGTTTCTTCATCAGCCATGGCGACATATTCCCATTCATCAAGCGTAGGTAAACGTTTTCCGGCGCTTTTAGCATAAGCTTTTGCGGCAAACCACGAAACAAATGTCACAGGTGCATCTGGATCGGCATTTTTTGGAAGTGTTTCGTCGTCCTGCCAGTCGTGAAGGTAGGTGTCATCGGCAAAAATGGCTTTTACGTTACTGCGCTTCCATTGCGGATTCTTTTTTACGAAATTCTGGAATTCACGGTTGGTCACCGGTCTTTCATCGAGCAGGAAATCCTTTACCTCTACCAGCGAACTGTCTTCGCCATAAAAAGGCTGATACATGCCGCCTTTTATGTTGACCATCTTCACGTTTGGTGTGATTGCCACCAGCTCATCGCTGTTGTTGATTTCAATTTTTGTTGAAGGTTCCGCCGTGGCGTCACCGCAGCTTTGAAACAGGAAAATGAAACTGCTGAACCAGAAAATTGTTTTTATAAATGCTTGCACAGCAGTTTCTTTTTTTTTTTTTGAATTAATGATTACTGAGCTTTATGGTAAACTTTAGAGTTCTTTTCACCCGTTACTTTCAGCATACCGATTGCACCTTTGTTGAACGCGCGGAAGATAGAGTGGTCTACCAGAACATAATCGCCCGGCTCTTCCACTTTAAATTCTACGATGGCCGCGCCTCCGGCAGGAATCAGGGTAGTCTGTACGTTTTCATTGATCTTGGTTCCGCCTTCCATGTACACCCGGTCAAAAATTTCACCGATAACGTGGAAAGATGATACGAGGTTTGGGCCGCCGTTTCCTACGAAGAGTCTTACGGTCTCACCCACTTTAGCTTCCAGCTTGTTGGCGCCCATCAACGCGTTTTTCTTACCGTTGAAAACTACGTAGGTTGGTTTTTCTTCTACACCTTTATCCTGGTCAAATTCCTGCAGACCTTTTTCGTCGGTTTTTCCTTTCGTGTAGAATTCAGACTGCATAATGTAGTATTCTCTGTCCACCTTTGGCAGTCCGCCGGCAGGTTCTACCAGAATCAGACCGTACATACCGTTCGCAATGTGTAAAGGAACTGGTGCTGCGGCGCAGTGATACACATAAAGTCCCGGATTTAGTGCTTTAAAGTTAA
Source organism: Bacteroidota bacterium (assembly GCA_023419095.1). Taxonomy (GTDB): domain Bacteria; phylum Bacteroidota; class Bacteroidia; order Flavobacteriales; family Weeksellaceae; genus Kaistella. The sequence goes on from JAEZYN010000128.1 coordinate 8,683, forward strand.
AGATTGCAGTTTTGCCGGGCGCCACGTTGGTTGCTTCCGCACCACCGCCAGGACCGTTTACGGCATGAAGGTCGATGTTGTGTGGCATTACGCTGTTGCTGGCATTTTTCAGGTGAAGTTCTACTTCGTCACCCACGCGGATTCTGATGAAAGAGCCCGGAACGGTGCGGTTGAAAGTCCAGAACTTGTATGTTACGCCGTCGGCCAGAACGCCTTCCTCCTCAGTAGATTCAAGGTGCACAACTACTTTTTTTGCACCGCGGTCGCCGATCGGAGCGGGAACCATTGGTGGCGCAAGAGGTTTCTGAGTTTCTGTTTCGCCGCTTACTTTTATTTCAAGGGCATTCTCAGCGTTGGAAGTCGTGTTTTCAGGGTTTTGTTTGCAGGCCTGCAGCATGAACAGAGCAAGTGCAAAAGTTGTGAGTACTTTATTCATTTTTAATTTTTTTTTTACTTGATTTTAATGGGACAAAGATATCCGAATTAAATTTAAATATAAAAGATTCACAGATGAATTATGTCACAAGATAATAAAATTGACAGCAAAAAGGTATCGCAACCCGGCGATTAAGGTAAACCCAAAAAAATCTTCGAATTTTTGTTTATATTTAAAAAAAAAGGTTAATCCACCTGACTTAAAAATACTGAAAAATAATATCTTCGCCGTATCATTAAAAACAATTAAAACTAATTTATGAAAAAAGTATTATTGTCTCTGCTGTTGGCATCTTCCCTCAGTACAATGAAGGCACAGTCTGAACCGTTTTTGGGACAGATTGCATTTGTAGCATTTAATTTTGCGCCGCAAGGTTGGGCAGAATGTAATGGCCAGATATTATCTATTTCACAGAATACTGCACTGTTCTCACTCTTGGGCACTACCTACGGTGGAAATGGTATAACTACATTTGCCTTACCTGATATGCGTGGCCGAGTGCCGATGCATGCAGGTCAGGGATTAGGCCTTTCGCCAAGGTCGCAGGGCGAGATGGGTGGTGCTGAACATCATACCCTAACAATACCCGAAATGCCGGTTCACACGCATCAGCTTCGCGCGAGCAGCACGGAAGGCGATACACACCTGCCTACGGATGCCGTTCCAGCGAATACGAAAACATTAGATAAAGAGTACAGCACAGCAGCTCCCAACGTAACAATGAACCTGCAGGCTGCCGGAATAACCGGCGGAAGCCAGGCGCACAACAACATGCAGCCTTTTGTTGCCATGAAGTGCATTATTGCATTGCAGGGAATTTACCCACAAAGACCATAGAATGAAAAAGATATTTACCTC
>JAEZYN010000130.1 GCA_023419095.1 Bacteroidota bacterium
TGCAAAGTCAGCAAGCCGCTCGAGAACCCGGACGAAACCCCTGTTTTTATCCAGGAAATTCTGGAAGAACTGCGCGCGAATCCAGCCCGGAAATTTAAAGATTACGATCTCGTTAAACGCGGGATAGAACCTGCAATGATGCGGAGATGGTTTCAGAAAAATCATGGCATGACTTTCCAGGCCTTTCAGCGGATGTTCCGGCTAAATACTGCTTTCAAGAAACTTCAACAGGGCGAAAACATTATAGAGACTGCTTACGACAGTGGTTTTGAAAGTCTGAGTGGTTTCAGCGAAAGCTTTAAAAACATATTTGGCGTTTCCCCCAAAAACTCAAAACAGCAGAGAATTATCGACCTGAAACGCATTGAAACACCCTTAGGCACGATGTACGCCGCGGCTGTAGAAGAAGGCATCTGCATGCTCGAGTTTACTGACCGTAAAATGCTCGAAACTGAATTTAAAGATCTTGCCAAATCACTTAATGCAACAATTGTTCTGGGCGAAAATCCACATTTTCAGACACTTGAAAAAGAACTCAAACTGTATTTCGATGGCGAGCTTACAGAATTCTGCGTTCCGCTTTCTCCCGTGGGGACAGAATTTCAGAAAAGCGTGTGGAAAATCCTGCAAAGCATACCTTACGGCCAAACCTGGAATTACCGCAAACAATCCGGGATTTTAGGCGACGTAAATAAAGTTCGCGCTGTAGCGAATGCAAATGGCATGAACAAAATTTCAATCTTAATTCCATGTCACCGTGTAATCGGCACCAATGGAACATTAACCGGTTACGGGGGCGGTATTTGGCGTAAACAGAAACTGCTTGAACTCGAAAAAGCGATTCTCTGCTGATTAGCGCTCGCCGGACTGCTGTTGGCCGTGTATTATGTGTAAAACGTTATATGGCAGCACAAACCGGTTCGTGGAATATTTTGCGATGAGACTCGCCAGCAGTATCGGAAATGCCTGCGTAAAACCGCCCGGCATCAGATTCGAGACCAAAAAAGTGCTATTAGAGGTGCATATATCGAACTTGAGAGCGTAGTGGCAGCACCGATCAGCGCAAAATTCAGAAAAATGAAGGCGGTGCCGAGATACATATTGCAAAACAGCGCGAAACCCAAACCAAGATACGCGCCTGCCACAATGCTGGGTCCAAACACTGCACCATCGCCGCCGGCACCGAGTGTTAAAGGCGGAAGCAATCGGTTTCAGCAACATCAATCCGAAAAAAAAACCAACTATTTATTTTAACACACCCAATCCATATGTTTTCAATTCAACCTACCATCGAAAATAGCGAAATTCTCCTCCAGCCTTTGGCGGAAGCAGATTTTGAAAGGCTGTATGAAGTAGCCTCCGATCCTGAAATTTGGTTACAACATCCGAACAGAGACCGTTACAAAGAAGATGTGTTCCGTACTTTTTTCGATGGCGCCGTCATTTCCGGTGGTGCTTTCATCATCACCGATAAGAAGTCTGGTGAAGTTGCAGGAAGTACGCGTTTTTATGATTTCGATGAAGATCAGAACTCAATTTTCATCGGCTATACGTTCTATGCGAAAAAGTTTTGGGGCTCAAGGCTAAATCCAAAGGTCAAAAAACTGATGCTGGATTATATTTTTGAGTTTGTCGACCTTGTAAAATTTCACGTTGGAGCAGAAAATTGGCGTTCACGTACGGCGATGGAGCGTTTGGGTGGGAAACCTCGGGGCGAATTAAAAGTTGCATACCACGGCGAACCTGAAAAGACCAACATAGAATATTGGATTCTCCGCTCGGACTGGCTGACGCGGGAGGAAATGTAACTATTTACCCGAGCATTGTCTTAAAAATTCTGCACCGTAATAAAACACAAACAGCCACGCAATTCCCTTCACCGTGAAGAATATCAGACCGCCGATCCCGACTCTTTTCAGCCAGATTTTCAACTTCGGATTTTTTTGCTGCGTGTTGTCTTTTTCGGTCATTTTTTAAAACTAATTTTCAAATATAAAAATGATTTTTCTGTGTTTAGGCACACTTTCAACCAATAAAATTGTGTAATTTAGGGCAACTTTAAACAAATTATTTTAAAATGTCCAAAAATACAGCGGATTACGGAATTCAGCAAACCTTAAAAAATTTAAAAATAAACGCGGAGAACAACGGTGTTTCAACCGGCGGAACTTTCTTCGCAACAGGCGATGTCATCGAGAGTTTTTCACCCACAGATGGTGAGATGATTGCCAAAATCCGCACAGCGTCTGCAACAGATTATAAAGATGCGATAGAAAAAGCAAAAGCTGCATTCAAAGAATTCCGCATGATTCCCGCGCCAAAAAGAGGGGAGCTGGTGCGTCAGTTCGGACTGAAACTTCGGGAATATAAAGATGATTTGGGAAAACTTGTTTCGTATGAAATGGGAAAATCTTTGCAGGAAGGTTTAGGTGAAGTTCAGGAAATGATCGATATATGCGATTTCGCGGTTGGACTTTCGCGCCAGCTTCATGGCTACACAATGCACTCGGAAAGGCCTGGCCACCGCATGTACGAGCAGTATCATCCGTTGGGAATCGTTGGAATTATCTCGGCATTTAATTTTCCGGTAGCTGTTTGGTCATGGAATACCGCACTTTCATGGATCTGCGGAAACGTTACTGTATGGAAACCTTCAGAAAAAACGCCGCTTTGCGCCATCGCATGTCAAAGTATAATTAATGAAGTGCTTACCGAAAACGAAATGCCGGAAGGAATTTCGACCATGATTGTCGGTGATCACGAAATCGGAGATCTTCTGGTAAAAGATAAAAACGTGGCACTCGTGTCCTTTACAGGTTCTACGAAAGTTGGCCGTCTGGTAGGGAAGAATGTAGCGGAAAGATTCGGCAAATCAATTTTAGAACTTGGCGGAAACAACGCAATCATCATTACTGAAAATGCGGATCTGGATATGTCCGTGATTGGCGCGGTCTTCGGCGCAGTGGGAACTGCGGGGCAAAGATGCACTTCGACCAGAAGGCTGATCATACACGAAAGTATTTACAGCGAGGTGAAAAACCGGCTGGTTCAGGCGTATGGCCAATTGAAAATAGGAAATCCGCTTGACGAGACAAATCATGTGGGACCACTGATTGATAAAGATGCTGTAAATCAATATCTTAACTCAATTGAAAAAATAAAGGAGCAAGGCGGAAGATTTCCGGTAGAAGGCGGTGTTCTGGAAGGCGAAAATTACGCATCAGGCTGTTATGTGAAACCTTGCATCGCGGAAGTTGAAAACTCTTACGAGATTGTTCAGCATGAAACTTTCGCACCCATTTTATATTTAATTAAATACTCTACGCTCGAAGAAGCCATCGAAATGCAGAATGATGTGCCGCAAGGTCTGAGTTCGGCAATTATGACGCAGAATCTTCGCGAAGCAGAACTTTTCCTGTCACAAGCGGGTTCCGACTGTGGTATTGCAAACGTAAATATCGGTACGTCCGGCGCGGAAATCGGTGGCGCGTTTGGCGGCGAAAAAGAAACAGGCGGCGGACGCGAATCCGGCTCTGATGTCTGGAAATATTATATGAGAAGACAGACCAACACCATCAATTTTACTACAAGTCTGCCTTTGGCGCAGGGAATAAAATTCGACCTTAGCGGTGACGCGAAGAACGAAACTGACGCTGTTTAATCCTTTTATATCATCTAACTAATTCAATTTTCAGCTATGAACGACGCACTCGCTTCTAAACCTCAGACAATAAATAAAGTAAAGGAAACACTTGGCAAACATATGCTCGCGGATGGTTTCGACTTCGTAATGGATTTTGATAAATCACACGGAAGCTGGATCCACGACCGTTTGACGGGCCGTGATTTTCTGGATATGTTTTCAATGTTTGGCTCGGCTTCCATCGGTTACAACCATCCCTATTTAATGGAAAAATCTGCATGGCTTGGGAAACTTGCTGTGAACAAGCCTACGCTTGCAGACGTCTATTCACAGGAGTTTGCGGATTTTATGGAGGTATTTTCTCGTGTTGCCATTCCTGAAGAACTGCAGTATGCATTTTTCATTGAAGGTGGTGCACTGGCTGTGGAAAACGCGATGAAAGCGTGCTTCGACTGGAAGACACGTAAAAATTTTGAAAAGGGCTTAGATTTAGAAGCCGGAATCTGCATCCATTTCAAACAGGCATTTCACGGCAGAAGCGGCTACACATTAAGCCTTACGAATACATCAGACCCGCGGAAATATCAGTATTTCCCAAGATTTGACTGGCCGCGGATCACAAATCCACATCTTAATTTCCCGATAACGGAAGAAAATTTAGAGGAAACCATTAAAAATGAGCAGCTTGCACTGCTTCACATTCAGGAAGCGATCATCAGCAATCCGAATCAGGTGGCGTGCATCATCATTGAACCCATTCAGGCTGAAGGTGGTGATCACCATTTCCGCGACGAATTTTTCACCGGACTGCGTGAAATTTGTGATGAAAATGAGGTGTTGCTGATCTTTGATGAAGTGCAAACCGGTATAGGAATTACAGGAAAAATGTGGGCTTTTGAACATTTCACTGCAAAACCAGACATCATTTCTTTTGGTAAAAAGACGCAGGTCTGTGGTGTGTTGGCTAATAAGGAAAAGTTCGACGAAATTCCGCAAAACGTTTTCCGTGAAAGTTCCAGGATCAATTCTACGTTCGGAGGTAACTTCGTGGATATGCTTCGTTTTCAGTTGACACTTGAAGTGATTGAACAGGAAAATCTCGTAGAAAACGCCAGAAAGGTTGGTGAATATTTGCTGAACGGTCTTCAGGAACTGGAGAAAGATCACCCAGAAAAGTTTTCGAATGCGCGCGGCCGTGGACTGATGTGCGCCATTGACCTGCCGACCAGCATGATGCGGGATCGCTTGAGAGAAGTGCTTTACGATGACAATCTGATACTTTTGGCTTGCGGTGACCGCTCTGTGCGCTTCAGACCACACCTGAATGTATCGACAAATGAAATTCAGATTGCATTGGATAAATTAGCTGCGAATATTGTCAAGATTTAGATTATGTTTTAATTTAATTTTAATTTTCCCTTAATTTAATATTATTTTAACATTATTTTTCGGATATAAATTGTAATTTTAGAATTCAAAAAATGACAGTAGCGTATGGAAAGAGAGACGAGGGTATCGGTTTTTGAAAGTGAAAATGCCGCAGAAATTCAGCTTATCAGGGCAAAACTAGAAAATCAGGAGATTCCGGTTTTTGTAAATGACAAGTATATGTCTTTCACTACGACGCCCACGGCTGCAACGATCAGATTGATGGTAAACCTTACCGACGAGCAGAAAGCGTTTGAAATTATCGATGAATTTTTGAAAACTTCGGACCTGAAAATAGATACTAACCCCTAATTATAGATTCATAATTTAAATTTTACGTTTTACAGAAACCGGAACTCATATTTGTGAGTTCCGGTTTTTTTATCGACAGTAAAAAATTATCTGTATTGCAAAATGAATCTCCCGACTTTCATCCTCCTATTTTTACAGTTTCTCTTTCATCATCTTAATGAAAACAGAAGGTTTCAGATCAAATTTCCGGCGGAAATTATCCGAAAAGTTTTCGGCACTGGAGAATCCGGCAATTGACGCCAGTTCTTTCACGTCCATATTAAGATATTTCACGTCAGTTTTTAGGTGCTCAATAATGTAATCAAGTCGCAGATCATTAATGTAAAGTGTGAAATTTTTGCCTTTGTAGGTATTGATGATCTTTGAAAAGTAAGTGGAATTGGTCCCAAGCTCCTCACTCAGCAGTTTTTGCGAGACCTGGGAATCGAGGAATTTGTTTTCTTTTTCGAAAATTTCAAGTTGTTGCAGGATGTTTTCTACAAAAATTGGGTTCAGGCCCGGTATCTTGTTGTAAAAATCGTAATCGATTTTCTGTTGGTCTTCAAACTTTCCGTCTTCGATCACGGCTTTTTCCGTACCAGTTTTGTCGTCATCGCGCTGTGCCATGATTTCTTCAAAACGTTTCTTGTAATTTTGCTTTTCATTATAAATACGGAAGCCGAAAAATACAAATCCGAAAATCAGCAGTGCCACGAGTGAAATAAAAATGATCCGCTGGTTTTGCAGAGTGTGCTCGATGCGGTTTTTTTCAGCAACCAGTTTGTTGGTGTCGTATTCTTTAACGATTCGCTGGTAAAGATATTTGTAATTTTTCTCGTAAGAGCGGTCGAGAACCATCAGTTTATCGATATATTCAAGCTGTTTTGCCGTATTTCCGGCCGCTTTGTAATATTTGATCAGAATTTCGTAAGCTGAACGGAATTGCGGATCGAGTTTTTTAGTTTTGGTATAATGTTTATCGATTTCCTCGAGGTATTTTATTGCCAATTTTTGCTTTCCCGTGTGCCAGTAGGAAAGACCGAGGTAAAAAACCTCGGTGTTATGCGGCCATTGGTCGTTGTAGAGCCGGATGGCTTCGGAAAGTTTTGAGATGGCTGTTTCGTAATCTTTGCGATAGAAATGCGTTAAACCTTCAGAAGTAATGAAGTATGGCAAATATTGACCAAGTTTATTTTTCTGAACATAAGTAAATGCATCGTTCAATAAGATTTTGTTCTCTTCAAAAAGGCCCAGTTTTGTATTCGAATCGATTAAACTCAACATCGAGTAGAGGTAGTAAATCTCATAATTCTTGCCCAATGAGCTTTTTGTCTCAAGATTATTTTTAAAAAAACTAACACATGTTTCCAGTTCTTTCTTTGCATCTTCATAGTGACCTAGATATATCTTGTTTTGTCCGATAAAATAGATCGTCTTATTATATATGTATTCGTCGCCGGAAGTTTGAGAAAGTTTATTAGCAATCAAAATATCACTCAATGCCTGTTGGTAGAGTTCTTCAGACATTTGAATAATGCCCCGATTTAAGTATGCGTCAAGTTGGAGTTTATTAATTCCTGAGTTTTTTGCCGTTTCCAGCGCGCGATCAGCAAACTCTAAGTTGCGAGGATACTTACTATTGATACTGGCATAACGATAAGCATAGAATAGCGATTCATTATTTTTTTCCTTTAATGACTTTTCTATGTAAATATTTATAAGTTGCCACAATTTATCCGAATCATTTGTGTTCGAATCAATCAATTTTTCTATTTCTTCATTGCTTAGGTTGGCATATTTAGACTCTTGAGCACAAATATTTATGCAAAAGGTGATACAAAAAAGAAAAATTACAATGCGGAAAAACTTCAACAGCATAAAACCGTAATAAAATGATTAGCAGGTAGATAAATCATTTTTCATCATTTGTTTTACAATAATACTGCTATTTTTTTTAAAATCCGCCATCAATTTTATGAATTACTTGTTATTTTTTATAAACTAACGGTTGCAAAACTTGCGGTGCATCTGGTGGCTGTCCTACATTTGTCAAAAATAAAACGCATGAAAAAATTTGCACTTATCGCAGCCGTAGTTTTCACTACCTATACATTAGAGTCTTGCAGACAGCCAGACGAAGCATTATCACCAACAGAAGCCGCTACTTTAAAAAGAGTACAGGATTCTACAAGTAAATTAGACGACAGTCACAACGTACAGGGTACGAATACAGAACCAGCAGGAACTTCAAATCTTGAAGTCGATGGGGAAATTATTCCACCTCCAAGAAAGTAACCCCCTAATCTATATATTTTTTTTTCATCATTTGTGTTTGGTTCTTCCGCGATTGTCGCGGAAGAATCTTTTTTATACGAACCCGTACACCACGGGCGTTTGTTGGCTGCAAAAATAGACATTCCATAATGATAATTTTTACCCTGTTAAATTATTATTTCCGTAAAATTGGCAATTGGGCTGTGGCAAACCATATCATTTATTTATATTTGTAAAAACGAAGATTCATATGGAAGCCCCTTATATAGAAACACAGGAAGTCTCCTTCCGCGATTTCAGAAACTCGGTGATTGAAGATTACAGACTCGGCAGAATATCCCGCGAAATGTCTTATCTGGGCCGCCGTGAAGTACTTACCGGAAAAGCAAAATTTGGAATATTCGGTGACGGTAAAGAGTTGCCGCAATTGGCAATGGCGAAAGTTTTCCGAAACGGAGATTTTCGCTCAGGCTATTACCGTGACCAGACTTTTGCGATGGCGATCAACGCTGTAAGCGTCGAAAGTTTCTTTGCTCAGCTTTATGCTGACACTAGCGTAGACCGTGAGCCAGCTTCGGCCGGGCGCCAGATGAATGGGCATTATGCGACAAGAAGTCTTAATGAAGACGGTTCCTGGAAAAACCTGATGGAGCAGAAAAACATTTCTTCTGATATTTCCCCAACGGCCGGACAGATGCCGCGCTTGGTGGGTCTCGCACTGGCTTCCAATATATATAAAAGTGTAAAGTTTGAGGGTTCTGAAAAATTTTCAAACGGCGGAAATGAAGTCGCATTCGGCACTATCGGTGACGCATCCACTGCGGAAGGACATTTTTGGGAATCTCTAAATGCCGCGTGTGCGCTGCAGGTGCCAATGATTGTATCGATCTGGGACGACGGATACGGAATTTCGGTTCCCACACAAAACCAGCGTGCAAAAGCTGATATCGCTGAAATGCTGTCGGGTTTTCAAAGAAAAGACGGCGAAAATCAAGGATGCGAAATCATTCAGGTCCGGGCGTGGGATTATCCTGCATTGCTTGATGCGTACGCACGTGCAGAACATTTTGCACGTACCGAAAGTGTTCCGGTTGTGGTACATGTGATAGAAGTTACTCAGCCGCAGGGGCATTCAACTTCGGGTTCACATGAGCGTTATAAAAATGAGGAAAGATTAAAATGGGAAGGCGAATTTGATGGCCTAGCCAAGTTCCGCGAATGGATCTTAGACTATTCGATCGAAATCGAAGGAAATGAAGAACAGCTTGCCACTGCAGAGGAGCTGGATGCTATTGATAATGAGGCGAAAAGGTTCGTAAAGAACGGACAGAAAAAAGCCTGGGAAAACTACCAGAAGCCCATTAGCGACCTTAAAAACACAATCCTACCGCTTGTAGAAAAATTAAAGGAAGCGAATCCGGAGGTATCATCAGAAATTGAAAAATTCAGTAAAATAATTGCCGTAGCCAAGAAGGACGTTTTCCATTTGGCTCGCAAGACTTTACTATTAACGCGGGACACTGAGTATGCGGATAGACAGGCCCTTGCAGCGAAACTTGATGAGATTTATTCGGTTGAAAAAGATAATTATTCATCTCACTTATATTCTCAATCCCGTTTGAAAGCTACTAATGTGACCGAAATTCAGCCGGTCTACAGCGAGAGTTCTGAAATGGTTGATGGCCGTGTGGTCGTGCGGAATAATTTTGATAAAATATTTGAAAAATTCCCCGAAACTTTAGTTTTTGGTGAGGATGCCGGAAATATTGGTGATGTAAATCAGGGTCTCGAAGGCTTACAGGAAAAATATGGTGAAGTTCGAATCGCGGACACAGGTATTCGTGAAGCGACAATCCTAGGGCAGGGTATCGGTATGGCAATGCGCGGCCTTAGACCAATTGCCGAAATTCAGTATCTGGATTATATCCTGTATTGTTTGCAGGGCATGAGCGACGATCTAGCCACCGTGCAGTACCGTACGAAAGGCGGCCAGAAAGCACCGGTCATCATCCGGACACGTGGTCACAGACTTGAAGGTGTATGGCATTCAGGCTCGCCGATGGCAGGGATCATTAATCTTTCAAAAGGAATTCTGATCTTGGTGCCGCGTAATCTCACAAAAGCTGCCGGCTTCTACAACACGATGTTGCAAAGCGATGAGCCTGCATTAATAGTTGAATGTCTCAATGGCTACAGACTTAAGGAAAAACAGCCCGAAAACCTGGGAGAATTTACCGTACCGGTCGGAAAAATAGAAGTGACCAATCCTGGCAGCGATGTGACGCTTGTCACTTACGGTTCTACCTGGAGACTGGTAATGGAAGCCGCTACGGAGCTTGAGAAAATTGGCATTTCGGCGGAAGTGATCGATGTGCAGTCACTTATCCCATTCGATTTGACTCACGAAATTGCTGAAAGCGTGAAGAAAACCAACCGTCTTGTCGTAATCGATGAAGATGTGGAAGGTGGAACCTCCGCGTTCATTCTGCAGCAAATTCTGGAAAAACAGAAAGCATTCCGTTATCTGGATTCAGATCCACTCACGATCAGCGCAGAAAATCACCGGCCTGCATATGCAAGCGACGGAGATTACTTCAGCAAGCCGAGTGTCGACGATATTGTAGAAAAAGTGTATGCTTTGTTTACAGAAAGCAATCCGGCGAAATATCCTGCAATCTGATTTTTCAAATAAATGGTTCATACAGAGCGGGCACTTGTGTCCGCTTTTTTTGTCTGATAAATTCTGTTCTTTCCCAACTGTCGCAGTTCAGTGCACTGAGAAATTTTCCGTAAATTCGCCCTAAATTTATTAATTCATGAACTACGATATTATTGTAATCGGAAGTGGTCCTGGTGGATATGTTGCCGCCATAAGAGCTTCACAACTCGGTTTTAAAACAGCCATTATTGAAAAAGAAAACCTTGGCGGTATCTGCCTGAACTGGGGCTGTATCCCAACCAAGGCACTGCTGAAATCGGCACATGTTTTTAATTATTTAAACCATGCCGAAGATTACGGTCTTAATAAAATTGAAAATCCGGGATTTGATTTCACTAAGGTTGTGCAGCGCAGCCGTGGTGTGGCCACAAAAATGAGCGGCGGAATCTCGTTTCTGATGAAGAAAAATAAAATTGACGTCATCATGGGTACTGCCAAAGTTCAGAAAGGCAAGAAAGTATCCGTAACAGACAAGGACGGGAAAGCCACTGAATACAGCGCAGATCACATTATCATCGCCACCGGCGCGCGGTCTCGTGAACTTCCCAATTTGCCTCAGGACGGTAAAAAAGTGATTGGTTACCGCCAGGCGCTGGCACTTCCCGAACTTCCGAAATCAATGATTGTCGTAGGTTCAGGCGCTATCGGTGTCGAGTTTGCGGATTTTTATAATTCAATGGGTACGAAAGTTACTGTGGTAGAATTTATGCCAAACATCGTTCCGGTTGAAGATGAAGAAGTGTCAAAACACCTTGAGAAATCCCTCAAAAAGTCCGGAATTGAAATCATGACAAATGCGTCCGTGGAATCTGTTGACACCGGCGGTGAAGGCGTAAAAGCAAACGTGAAAACTGCAAACGGAAATGTTACCCTCGAAGCAGATATCCTTCTTTCAGCGGTAGGAATTGCTGCCAACGTTGAAGGGCAAGGCTTTGAAGAGATCGGGATTCAGGTTGAAAAAGGCCGTGTTCTTGTAAATGAATGGTACGAAACTTCTGTTCCGGGCTATTATGCAATCGGTGATATCCTGCCAACTCAGGCTCTTGCTCACGTCGCATCGGCAGAGGGAATTACGTGCGTTGAAAAAATTAAAGGTCTTCACGTGGAGAAAATTGACTACTCAAACATTCCGGGCTGCACCTATTGCCATCCGGAAGTTGCATCTGTAGGTCTTACTGAGAAGCAGGCTAAGGAGAAAGGCTACGAAATCAAAGTAGGGAAGTTCCCGCTTTCAGCAAGCGGAAAGGCAACAGCCAACGGAAATACAGACGGTTTCGTAAAGGTAATTTTCGATGCAAAATATGGCGAATGGCTTGGCTGTCACATGATCGGTGAAGGCGTTACGGATATGATTGCGGAAGCTGTCGTAGCGCGAAAACTTGAGACTACGGGACATGAAATCATTAAATCAATTCACCCGCACCCAACGGTTTCCGAAGCGATTATGGAAGCTGCGGCGGCTGCTTACGGCGAAGTAATCCACATTTAAGATTTAAAAAAATAATCTCTATACGTTAAACCACTGCATCAGCAGTGGTTTTTTTATTTACAATCTTACCTAGGAAACTTAATTATTGGGTTTCAGCTTAATATTTTTTTTTAATTTATTTAAAAACCACAAACCGCTATCCAAAAATATAACGCGGATAAATTATCAGGCCAACGATAATCGCAGTTAATGAAAGCAATAGTACCGCGCCTGCCGAAATGTCTTTGATGATGCCTATTCTCACATCAAAGTTAGGTTCGATGATGTCACAGATCTTCTCCATAGCAGTATTTAAAATTTCCGCAGATAAAACAGCTGCGCACAAAATTAAAATCAGTGCGGCTTCAGATGCTTTAACATTTAAAATCAGGATTAAAATTATATTGATCATCAAAGCCAGCACTTCAAGCTGAAAATTTCTTTCGTTTTTCAGCATCCAGATCAAGCCGCGAACGGAATTGAGTACACTTTTGTGAAACGGTGGCTTTCTCATTACCAGTTTTTATCGATCATGTAAATCAGTTGCGCCATCGTCGATGCTCCGAGCAGCAGTTCGCGGCGGTTTACTTTTTCAAAAGTGTCTTCCTCAGAATGATGAATATCAAAATAACGTTGAGAATCTACCACCAGTTCGCCCAGCGGAATCCCGAGTTTCTCCATCGGTGTGATATCGGTGCCGGCGTATTGAAGTTCGAAATTATGGACGCCGTAAGGTTCGAATAATTTCCGCCAGGACTGAATTTGTCTGCGTTTTTCATCGTTCATTACCATTGCAATGCCGCGCGGCGTGAAACCTCCGGCGTCGCTCTCAATAGCGAAAAGGTGCTTTTCATTTTTATTATTAATGTTGTCCGCGTAGGTATTTCCGCCACGCACACCGTTTTCTTCGTTAGCAAAACACACTACACGAATGGTATGGTTGTTTTTTAAACCTAAATTCTTAAAGGTGCGTAAAACTTCAATACTCTGCACAATGCCGGTCCCGTCATCGTGCGCACCTTCGCCCAGGTCCCAGGAATCGAGGTGACCCGAAACTACAATCACGCTTTTATCGCGGTTTCCAGTGATTTCACCAATCACAGTGTACGTTTTTTTCTCGCCTTTCATCGTACAGTTTGAGTTGAGCCGGGCGAAAACTTTTTTCGTTCTTAATACTGTTTCAAGTTCATCCGCTGTTTTCGGCCCAATGGCAACAGCCGGAATTTTGGTGGTATCATCGGCGTCATAGCGCATCATGCCGGTGTGCGGAACATCATCCAAAGCGGACGAAAGCGAACGGATGATTACTGCTTTCGCACCTTTTTTCCCCGCCCACGAAGCAGCGGCTCGCCTGTAAATTCCAGCATCAACGTAAGCCTGACCGGTATTGATGAATTTTTGATTAAATGCATAATTAAAGAACACAATTTTGCCTTGAACCTGTTCCTCACTCAAGTTGTCGAAGGCAGCCTTGTCTTTAACGAAGATAATCTCGGCTTCAACATCCTTGCCTTTCGTGCCTTCGGAATTGCCCAGCGACAGCATCCGGATCTGTTTCCAAGTGCCGCTGCCGGATTTAATGTGCAGCGATTCTTTGCCGCGCACCCAGACGGGAACTGTAACTTCTTCCTTCCAGACTTTGTCCGCGCCTGCCTCTTTCAACTTCTCAACGGCCCAGTCGGTTGACTTTTCGTACGCTTCGGAACCACTCAATCTATGGCCGATGTTTTTGGTTAAATCGTGCAGATCGTTGTACGCCTTCCCGTTTACCAGAATTTCATCTGCAATTTTTCGAAATTGTAATGAATCCTGCTGGTTTTGTCCAAACAAAATTCCGCCCAGAAAGAGCGGAAGTATTTTTATGAAATTAATCGTCATTGTATAGAAAAGTATAGATTTCAATTCAAATGTAGTGTTTTTAAATAAAAATTTATTGCTTCATGTCATACATTACCAGGGCGGTTACCAGTTTTGGCTCAATGTATGTGCATTTTGGCGGCATCTTGATGTTTTTGTCGGAAACTTTGCGCAGGTCATTGAAACTTACCGGATAAATGCCGAAACCGACCTTGAATTCACCGGAATCTACCTTTTCTTTGATCAGATGAATACCGTCTACCGACGAATTTCCTTTTACGTAAGTAATTTTATCAGTGGTTTTAGGATCTTCAATACCTAAAATGTCCTTTAAAATAAATTCTTCAAGCAAGAAGTGATCAAGATCGTTCAGTTCGCTCTGTTTTTTTCTCAGGTCATGTTTTACGTGCAGTGAATAGAATTTTCCGCCCAAATACATTGAAATATGAAACTTCTGCGAAGGATAATAGGCCGTTTCGCCTTTTTCGTGGATCAAAAAGTTTTCACTGATCTTGTTTAAAAATTCTTCTTCCGAAAGTCCGTTCAGATCCTGCAGAATTCGGTTGTAATCGTGGATTTTAATACTTTGATTCGACACTAAAAAACTGAAAACATAATTGTAATGCTCCGCGCCGGTGTGTTTTTTGTTTTTTTCGCGTAGATTTTCCGCGTTTAATGCAGTAGAACCAATCCTGTGATGACCATCCGCGATGTAAAACGAATCAATCTGCTCTAAAACCTCTTTGAACTGCTGCATTTTCAGGCGGTTATCGATACGCCACACCTTATGACGGACTTTGTTATCATCCAAATAATTAAGTATCGGAACGTTTTTTTCCTCGTGGTTCATCAGCATTTCCACTTTAGGATTCGCCATGTAGGTTAGCAATACGGGTTCAGCCTGAATACTTACTTTTTCCAGGTAATAAGCCAGTTTTTCCTTTTTATGAGTGATTGTGGATTCGTGTTTTTTAATTTTTCCGCTGCGGAAGTCCTCCACGCTCACCAGGCCAAGCAAACCGCGATAAATATTTTTATTTGGTAAAACCTGTTCGTAAAGATAATAGGAAGAAGCATCCTGCACGAGGGTTTTTTCATCTAAAAGTTCCTCGAAATTTGTTCGTATTTTTCGCAGATTTCTGTCCAGATCTTTTGATTTGCTTACCACGTAAGGCTTGATCATCTGGATATAAGAACTCTCTAGCTGTGCTTTTTTATTGATTTCATCCTGTGAAAAGTTATCAAGTGGGTGAGTAGGGAATACGTCTACATAATCTTCGCTGGGACGGACTCCCCGGAAAGGCTTAAAAGTTGGCATAAATTATTTAAAGTTTGTGTTTTATTTCAATGATTTGCGCTGCCAGTTCAGCACCGATTTTTTCCTGTGCATCCACGGTATTGCCGCCAAGATGGGGTGAAAGGGAAAGGTTCGGGTTCATCAGAAGTGGCAGTTCAGGCGTTGGTTCGTTTTCGAAAACGTCCAAAGCCGCACCCGCGATTTTACCGTTATCTATAAAATCGAGCAGGGCAACTTCATTCAAAACGCCGCCGCGGGCAGTATTTACGATGAAGACGCCGTCTTTCATTTTCATAAACTGAGGCGTATCAAGAATATAACCGTCAGATTTAGGGGTATTGATACTGATAAAATCGGTATCAGATAGAAATTCGTCCCAATCATTGCCGGAAGTGATATCGAAATTCACGGTTTGGCCATCAAAAAAATCAAGTGATAAAGTTTCAGTCTTAATGTTGCGCGTGAAAACTTTCACTTTCATGCCGAGCGAGATACCCATTTTCACCACTTCGCGGCCGATTCCGCCGAAGCCGATGACACCTAAAGTTTTACCTTCAAGTTCCACCGCTTTTGAAAAAGATTTCTTCATCGCACTGAAATGTGTTTCTCCTTCAAGTGGCATCAGTCGGTTGGACTCGTGAAGAAACCGGGCTAAGGAGAAGAAATGCGCAAAAACCATTTCGGCTACCGAGCGCGATGAAGCTTTGGGTGTATTTATGATATAGATACCTTTGTCGATGGCATATTCAACGTCAATGTTATCCATCCCGACGCCGCCACGACCGATGATTTTCAGTCCCGGACATGCATCGATAATGTCGCGCCTTACTTTGGTGGCACTGCGTACCAGCAAAACATCAATATTGTTTTCATTGATATACGCTGCCAGATGTTCCTGTGAAACTTTCGCGTCCAGCAGTTCGATTTCGCCTTTTGCGAGGGCATCAGCGCCGGATTTTGAGATTCCGTCGTTGGCTAAAACTCTCATCATATTGTTTCTTTTCTTGTCGTTTTATTTTAAAGTCTGCATTACGTCTACGAGAACCTGCACACTTTCAATCGGCATTGCATTATACATACTTGCTCGGTAGCCGCCCAAGCTGCGGTGCCCATTAAGTCCGCTGATTCCGGCTGCTTTCCAGGCAGCATCGAACTGCTCTTTTTTCGTGTCGTCGGTGAGTTTAAAAGAAATATTCATCAGCGAACGGTCTTCAGCGCGACAGAAAGTCTCGAAATTTGGGTTTTGGTCTATTTCGTCATATAGCAGTTTTGCTTTTGCAATGTTGCGCTGTTCGGCCGCTGCTATTCCGCCGTTCTTTTCAAGATGCTGCAAGGTGAGTAGCGATGCGTACACCGGAAAAACAGGCGGCGTGTTCAGCATTGATTCTTTCTCGATGTGCAGCTGATAATTAAGATAAGATGGGATGACACGGCCTGTGTTTCCTAAAATGCTCTTCTTCACCACCACCAGTGTAACTCCCGCAGGACCCATGTTTTTCTGAGCACCGGCATAGATCAGATCAAACTGTGAAAAATCAATCTCTCTCGAAAATATGTCAGAACTCATATCACAAACCAGCAGCGTGTCTACCTTCGGAAAGCTTTTCATCTGCGTTCCGTAAATTGTATTGTTCGAAGTACAGTGGAAATAATCGTATTCGCTGCCCACATGGTAATCTTTTGGGATGTACGCGTATTTATCATCTTTGGACGAAGCAACGACATCAACTTCGCCCACCATTTTCGCTTCTTTTATCGCACCAGCGGCCCACGTTCCGGTGTCGAGATAGGCGGCCCTGGTCTTTAAAAGATTAAACGGGACCATCAAAAACTGCAAGCTCGCTCCGCCACCCAGATAAAGTACCTCGTAATCATCTCCAATCTTCATCAGCCTTTTCACGATCGCGCGCGCTTCGTCCATCACGGCGACAAAATCTTTGCTGCGGTGCGAAATCTCAAGCAGCGATAGCCCGATATCATTAAAATTAATAATGGCCTGGGCAGATTTTTCAAAAACTTCCTGTGGCAGAATGCACGGGCCGGCG
>JAEZYN010000142.1 GCA_023419095.1 Bacteroidota bacterium
GTCTGACGGTCTTTGTTGATGAGCGACTGGCGGAATGTGTTGAAAAGTGAAAGTTGCTCGCCCGAAAGCGAATTTTGGTATTGCTGATCGTTTAAAATGATGGACGCAAATTCATCGGATGAAATGATATCATTATTAAAATCATCGACCAGTGCGGGTGAATAATCATCAAAAACCGCATTTCTCACACCCTCATCACTCGGAAAAAAGTCGTAGTAGCGATCCTTGTTACGGGTTAAACTGAGCTGCGTGTTGAATAACGACAGGCGGTGCGTCACGACGTCATTTACATTTGCGAAATAATTCAGTCCCGCATTAAAACCGATGCGGCCCAGACCAATATTGTTCTGCACAGATGCACCTAAAACAATGGAACTGGCAGGCGAGAAGCGTTTTGGGATCAACTTCCATGTTTTAAACGGCAACAGCAAACGCGGAAAATTAAGCGAGCCCTGAGCGGAAATTTCGTATGCGAGCACACGTTTATCAGGATTCTTCGTGTTTTCAATCGATCCGAAAATGCCGGAAACGCTGGTCACAAGGTTCTCAGCGCCGCCAAAAACATTACGCGTTGTGAGATCTACGGAAGGTGAAATACCAAAGTTCAGGATCTGGGAATAGTTGAGATCGGTCGCAATCCGCAGGTCATACTTTGGCAACGGCGCCAGGTAATAGCTTACATCTAAAATGCTGTCATTGTCTTTGCGGATAATTTCGTCGTATTTCAGCATACTGAAGTTATTCGTTGAGGCGATGTTGCGTTTGGTGAGATCGAGGTTGCGCTGCTGATAGAGGTCGCCTTTTTTAAGAATAATTGGTCGCCAGAGTGCGATAGTTTTGTACTGATCATCAAGTTTATAAAAATTAATGCCCAGCAGCGAGTCTTTTACGGTATCAACACTGTCTGAAAGTTTTTCGAGGTAATGCACTTTGATGTCGCCAATGGTGGTTTGCCGGTAGGGCGTATCCAGTGAATCGCGGTGAATATCCATTGTCAGCGGTACCTGTTTGCGGCTTTGCAGTGTATCTGCGGTAAAGTAAATTTCCTCATTCGAATTGTTGAAACGGTAGTAGCCACGATCTTTCATCAGATCATTGATGCGTTTCACCTCTTTTTCCAAAACATTCTGATCCAGAACATTTTTTCCCATGACCAGACTTTTGGTAAGATCTTCTTCATATATGGAGCGAATACCCGCGTCCGGAATATTGTAATAATAATCGCTGATGATGGTAGGATCGCGATGCGTGATGAGATAGTTTGCCTGCGCTCTTTTGCCCGCCGAATCAAGATCGTGACTAAATTTCACATCTGCATCCCAGTAGCCGCGATAGACAAAGTATTTACGGATCGAATTGCCGCTGGTTTCCGTTTTACCCTGATCCAAAATCACCGGCGGCTGACCGATATTGTGCATGAATCGTTCATAGAAAAGACTCTTGCCCACGTACTCGGGATGGTTATATTTAATGAAAAGCGAATCGCGGAGCTTTTGGTCACGGATCTCAGAAGGGTAGGTCATGTACTCATTCAGGATCGAGTCATATTTAGGATTTGTGGCATTGTACATCCACAGACCCACCGGAAAAAGAAAGAGCTGTTTTTTGTTAGGCTTCTGGCTTACATAGTTGGGCACATCATCGGCAAAAAGTTTTCCGTCTTCATAACGGAATTTATTTTTGGTCAGCAGATATTCACCTTCGGGAACTTTGCGGGTGGTGCTGCAGGCGTACAACAGCGAGACGGCAATTGCAAAAATGAAAAATATATGATACTTTTGAAAATATTTTGACAGATGCTTACCGCTCATACATTAAAGATTTTACAGTCCCTGGACAGGAAAAAGTTCAGACAAAAATACAATTTGTTTTTGGTTGAGGGTAACAAAACCATCAAAGAAATCCCCGGCTCGCGATACAACATAAAGCAGTTGTTTTCGGTAAATCCGGAAGAACTGAAAGTTGCCGGCGCGGAAGCTGTAGCTGTTTCTGAAACGGAACTTCGCCGCATCAGTTTTCTGCAGAATCCCAAAGATTCTGTGGCTGTCTGCGAAGTCATTGAGCCAAAAATGTTGACTGATGTACCGGTACAGCTGGTTTTAGACGGCATTCAAGATCCGGGAAATTTAGGCACCATTATCCGTCTTGCAGACTGGTTCGGTATCGAACAGGTTATCTGCAGCGAAGACACTGCAGATTATTACAATCCCAAAGTGATCCAGGCAAGTATGGGCTCGTTTTTGCGTGTAAACATCATTTATACCGACCTTCACACGTATTTTGCATCTTCAGACCGGAAAGTGATCGGCACTGATATGGATGGAGAAAATATGTACGGATTCGCGTTTCCCGAGGAATTCGATCTGGTTTTAGGAAATGAGGGAAATGGTATCCGGCCGGAAACGGAAGCCATTTTAACGTATAAAATTACCATCCCACGTGCCGGAAAATCCCGCGCCACTGAAAGTCTGAACGTTTCCATGGCAGCCGGAATCATTCTGGGACAGATATATTCAAAGGCATAAAAAAAAACCGCAAATGCGGTTTAGGTTATATAAGTTGCTGCATACTTGAAGTTGTGCGGCTTCGCTGATAATCTTCAAGCCGTTCGCGCACCATTTTCAACACCACAGGCGCCACATAAATCAGCGCGAGACCGATCGCTTTCTTTTTCCAACTGGTGTTGCTCAAATTTTTTCGGGCGTAATTACCGATATAACTTACAGCTCCCAATTTTAAAGCGTTTTCAGCCATCGCTACGGTAGCGGGATTTGCCGCAAAATTCCGCACTGTGTTTTTATGTAGTATGGAATCTTTAAGGTTTTCAGCAAATTCTTTCACAATTCCGCTGCCGTCAAACTTCAGCTCTGTTCCGCCGCCTGCTTTTGGTTCCTCTTTAAGGAACCGGTCTGTAAAGCCGTTGGTGAAAGCACTTAAGCTCTGTTTCGTATTATCAAATGTCAAAAGGTCTTCGAGTCCGGAAACCTCTTTTTTCAGAAGTTCTTTCTTACGCTTCAATTCTTCTAAATTATTGTATTTAGTTTCCATAGCATTAGCTGTTAAATGATTTTATTATTTTATTAGCCACAGAGGCTTTTATGGCATTTCGCGCAGCGAAAATTATTATGATTAGCAGAAGATAAATGCCGGCAAGAATAAGGAATCCGTAACCATAATTATCAACCCACGTTCCGATCAGAAAGCCGAGGCCGATATTCAGCAGAATAATAAAAAAGAGAGCAGCAATGGCAGCCAGCGAAAGATAGGTAACCGTACCTGCAGTGACCGAGGATTTTTCGGTCGCCTCCATTTTGAGAAGCATGAGCCTCTTTGAGGCGTATTCTTTTACGAGGTCAAGCATAGTATTTATATTTAAAGTTACAAAAAAGGAACTTCAAAAATTTAAAGTTCCTGTTACTTTTTGAATTAGTGCATTCTAATTAAGATTTCATGCCGTCTAATTCATTTTCCACATCTTTCACCACTTCGGTCGTAGTGGCGATTGCCTGATCTTTATAACGGTCATAGCCTTCTTTCACGGATGAAACTACCTTATCAGCTGTTTCTTTTACTTGTGTAGTAATGTTTCCATACTGATCACGCACTTTGCCCGACACATCCTGAAACTGCTCCTTGGCTTTTTCAGTAACTCTGCCATATTGGTCTACAGCTACATCTTTCAGCTCGTTCGCTTTCTCCTTTACCTTTCTTCTCGTTTCCTTGCCTTCTTCCGGCGCGTATAGCATCCCAAGAACAATACCTGCGGCAGCACCTGCAAGTAAACCGGCTAAAACTCCTGCTGAATTATTACCTTTTTTAGACATTTTAATAATTTTTAATAGTTAATAATTAATGTTTTGACTTATTTGAATCATTCGGGTACAATTAATATACCAATTGAAAACATGCCTTCTTAAAAAAATGTTAAAAAAGTGTGATTTTACTCAATATTGCATCAATTGTTTCGGCTTTCGTCATATTTGAGTTATCAATTAAAATTGCGTCCTCAGCCTTTCTCAGCGGTGCGATCTCGCGTTCGCTGTCAATCCGGTCACGTGACGTCAGGTTGTTGCGTACTTCTTCCTCTGACATTCTAACGCCCATGTTCTGAAGTTCAAGAAAACGTCGTTTTGTCCGTTCCTCGATGCTGGCCGTCAGAAAAAATTTATAATCTGCATCGGGCAAAACCACTGTTCCGATATCCCGTCCGTCCAAAATCACACCACCATGTGCCGCAATCGCGCGCTGCGTGTCGAGCAGGAAAGCACGAACCTCCTTCTGACAGGCAATCTCACTGACCTTATCTGAAACCTCCTTTGTGCGGATCGGCTGCGAAATGTCTTCACCATCTAAAAATAATGTGAGTACATCACCTGTCTTCCTGAATTCTAAACTTATACCTTTCAGTTCTGAAAAAAGCTGTTCAAAAATAATTTTACCTTCAGCATCAGTGCAGCATTTTAAAGCAAAATAAGTTACCCCACGGTAGAGCGCACCTGTATCCATATGGATCAGACCGAGCCGCTGTGCTAAAATTTTTGAAATCGAACTTTTACCGGTGGAGGAGTAGCCATCGATTGCTATGACAGGTTTTCTCATAGCACAAATTTCATCTTTTTTTTTGAATTTTCCGCGGGTGAACAGCTGACTTTAGGTATAATAAAATTTATCAGCGCCGGTTACCTGATACTTCGATTAGGTCCAGCGTAAGTCCGAACATGTTTGTATTTGATGAATTGTGATAACGAACATGCGCATAATCAAAACGGAACGAAGAGATTTTAATACCAAAACCCGCACTAAGACCCGCGAAACTGCGCTGATCCAAAACCGCAAGTTCATTTCCGCGCCGGACATTGTAGCCAAGTCTGATATTAAAAGCCTGTTGCGGGAAAAGTTCAGCACCGAGCGAGAAATGATCTGCAAATTTGCGCTGCCAACTTATAGGCTGTCCGTTGTTATTATAATCCTGCGAGATATTAAACTGCTGAAGATCGTGCGCCGTGACGGTGAATGCAAGCGGGAATTCATCCAGGATTTTTGTATAACCTAAATCTACCCTGAACGCAACATTTTCACGCAGCCCATTAAAAGTTTTAAACTGGTAGCCAAAATTCCGGAAAACCAGCGCAATGGTCTCATTACTTTGGCGGTTATGGTAAGTTACACCCGCATTACCTACAATTGCCATGGAGGTGTACGTATCAATTTTTGACGTCACGAAATTCGCACTGCCGCCGATGGTCCAGTCTTCATCAAACTGATAGGCATAGCCGACGCCTACCAAAGCATCCATTGCCCCAAATTCGCCATCGATATTTGCGCTTTCATCCGTTCTCGGCATTCGCCCATAATCCATATATCTGGCGTTGAAAGAAATCAGGTGCGCTTCCTGCAAGTCACGGACATAGGTGAAGGTTCCATATTTTGAATCCGCAAGATATGAGGAATAGTTTACAGCCAACATTTCATCCTGCTCAATGTTCATCACCGCGGGATTGACTCCTGCAAAACTCACGTCATAGTCGCGTACCGACACGGCGTCACCACCCAGCGCTGCCTGACGCGCCGAAAACGGCAGGTTGAGAAACGGATACACCCGCGTCCCTTCCTGAGCGAAAAAAAGTGTAGAACACAGCAGAGCGGAATATGCAAAGAGTTTTTTCAAATGATGATCTGTGTTTGCAAAAGTAATTTTTTTAGAAAAATTTGGATGAAATTTTTAGTCTAAATTTAAATGTATTAACGGAATTATTCGCGTTTCCTTATATTTGCAGGGCAAAAATGCAGTTTTAAAAACTAATAAATGAAATATAAGAGAATTCTCCTGAAATTAAGTGGTGAAGCCCTGATGGGAAACCGTCAGTATGGTATTGATAATGACCGCCTGAAGGAATATGCTGCTGAAATAAAAAAAGTGGTCGATATGGGTTGCGAAGTGGCGATCGTGATCGGTGGCGGTAATATTTTCCGCGGGCTTGCCGGCGCTGCTAAAGGGATGGACCGTGTGCAGGGAGATTATATGGGGATGCTGGCAACCGTGATCAACGGCATGGCACTGCAGGGCGCTCTGGAAGATGCGGGAATTCACACAAGACTACAGTCTGCAATTGAAATGGATAAGGTGGCTGAACCATTCATTAAAAGAAAAGCAACACGCCATCTTGAGAAAGGCCGTGTGGTGATATTTGGTGCCGGAACCGGGAATCCGTATTTCACAACCGATACGGCAGCAACTTTAAGAGCAATCGAAATTGGTGCTGATGTGATATTAAAAGGCACACGCGTTGACGGAATCTATGATTCTGATCCGGAGAAAAATGCAGAGGCAGTGAAATTTAATTCACTAACTTTTGATGAAGTTTACGCCAAGGACCTGAAGGTGATGGATATGACGGCCTTTACGTTAAGTCATGAAAATAAACTACCGATTATTGTATTTGATATGAATCGCGAAGGAAACTTAAAGCGCGTGGTAGAGGGCGAAAAGGTAGGTACGCTGGTAGGACTTTAATTTACTGCATACATTTATTTATAATTTTAAAAGAACAGAAAATTATGGAAGAAATAAATCTAATCATCGACATGGTAAAGCAGGAGATGGATGCTGCGCTGAAACACTTAGATCACGCTTTTCAGAAAATCCGCGCAGGTAGAGCATCTACCTCGATGGTGCAGGATGTGATGGTGGAGTATTATGGTGCGCCGACCCCGCTTAACCAGGTGGCAAATGTGATGGTACCCGATGCGATGACCATCTCTATTCAGCCTTGGGACCGCAGCGCAATAGGTGCGATCGAAAAAGCGATTGTCAATTCAAATCTTGGTTTCGCACCGATGAACAATGGGGATAATATCATTCTCAACGTTCCGCCACTTACAGAAGAGCGCCGCCGCGAGTTGGCCAAGCAGGCAAAAGCGGAAAGCGAAGCAACCAAAGTTACGGTACGGAACGCGCGTCAGGACGGCATGAAAGAACTGAAAAAGCTTGACGGTGTCTCCGAAGACCTTATCAAAGGTGCTGAAGCTGAAATTCAGGAGCTAACCGACAAGTACGTAAAGATCTGCGATGAACATCTGAAAACCAAGGAAGCAGATATCATGAAAGTTTAAAACAAAAAGTTCTGAGAAATCAGAACTTTTTTGTGCTATTTCGCGGCGAAACTGAAGATATTGCCCAGTTTGATTTCCGAGAAACTTTTAGATTTTATTTTGGCGGCATTGATCATTGCCTGAGCTAAGACATGGGTAGGCAAAGGTTTTTGGCTTTTAAATAATCCAAGACTGTTTGCAAACTTCAGAACTTTTGCACCCAAAACTTCTCCGGTACGGTCAGAATCCTTGCGCTCGAGCATTCCGGGCTGAAAAAACGTGAGCTTTGAAAATTCGAGTGCTTTAATTTTTTCCTCCAGTTCACCTTTCATCCTTGAATAGAATATTTTTGACCGCGGATTCGCACCATATGCGGAAACCAGTACAAAATCTTCAACAC
>JAEZYN010000019.1 GCA_023419095.1 Bacteroidota bacterium
GTCTTGCCCTGCCTGTCTTTGCCCGAAGATCCGGTTTTATGTGCTACGGCGACAGATTCCGGCAGTTTTGCCACGAGTTTGTTTTTACCGGTCGAAGTTTCAAGCATGGTGTTCATCAGAAAATCCGTTGAAGATTTTGATAAGATCTTACGTTCGGCAAAGGCTTTCAGCAAATCATTGGCTGCATTCGTGGTCGTTACGTTCCAGTACATATATTTAAAACCCTGATGCATAAGGTCTTCATTAGCTCTAATGGTAAAGCCTTTTGCACCTTTGCTGCGCAAAATTTTCTGCACGTTTTCCGGTCCGCCAATCAGGTCAAGTAAAATGTCGCAGCCATTGTTATCGCTTTCTGCGACGGTATATTTAATTAAAAGACTGAGCGGCATTTCGAAATTTCCGTCGGGAAACATTTCGCGGATCGGACTCCAGGTATTTTCTTTGAGGTCGGATTTTTTAATTAAAACATTTTGATCTAAACTTAATTTTCCCTCGTCGACCTGGCTCAGTACCGCAAGTGCAATGTGGAATTTGAAAACGCTGAGCATCGCAAGACTTTTGTTTCCGTTGACATGGACTGTTTTATTATTTTGAAAGTCTAAAACTGAAACCGCAACCGTGGCGTTTCTGTTTCGGATAATTTCCTTTATCTGCTTATTTAAATTTTGTCCAAAACCTAAGACTGAGGCGAAAAGAAACAGAATTACAATATGTTTTTTCATTACAGCTTACATTTTAAAGGCTTCGCGTGTATGTTTTTCCTTCGGAAAGATATACCGGAATTTTACTGCCGGCAACACTGAATTTAGTTTTAAAGTACTTCCTTCCGCCGTCCATTTTCGGAGTGAAAACCGAAAAGTGAAGATGCGGACCTTTGGACCAGCCGGTATTCCCGCTGAAACCAATGTGCTCGCCTTGTGAAACGTCATCACCAACCTTTACGGCTGAGCCGTTTTGGCGCAGATGTACATATTCAGCCAACGTGCCGTCGGAATGAAGGATAATGATTTTATTGTTGAAATTTGCGCATTCTTTGGTCATGCAGTTTCGGTTATTGTGTGTGACAACCGTCACTACTTTTCCACCACGAGCCGAATACACTTTGTCACCGCTCTCTAAACTGAAATCGATGGAGTACGCATCCTGGTGCGAAAATTTGCCGTTGTAACCCTGATAAATGCTGTGTTTTTTAGATTTTTCAAACGGTAAACTGTAAACGAAACTGTCATCCGCAACTTCTAAATTGACATCACCCAGAACGAAGTAAGCATCGTAGTTAAACTTTGTGGGTTTGGTTTTGTCTACCGGTTTCAGTGTACTTAATGCAAATTTTTTTGCTAAAGCCGGAATCACGACCACGCTTTTATCCTGAAGAGACGAACTCATATTCTGTGACGAATACGAATATTCTACAGAAACCGGCGCCAGTTCGCTGTTGTCTGCAAAAATCACGTAAGTGTCGGCGACTTTCTCGCGGTATAATTTAAGTTTAATGGAATCCTGCGAAAAGAGCATGCTGGAAATAAAAAAAAGTACAAGAGAGATTATTTTCATTTATAAATTTTCAAATTTTTCAGTTTAATACATTACCACATTTCCCATTCAACTGATCATCTTAACAATCTCCAGCGCGACTTTCAGGGCTTCCGTGCCGTCTTCAAGTGAAACCTCAACGTTTCTATTTTGGGTAATGGCGTCCGCAAAACTTTCGAGTTCATCTAAAATGGCATTGTTGGGCTGTATTTTCGGATATTCAAAAATGATCTGATTGCGTTCGCCTTCGGCATTTTCAATGATCATATCAAAGTCAGTAGGATTTTCAGGCGCTTCTTTCATCTTGATTACTTCAGCTTTTTTCTCAAGAAAATCTACCGAAATATATGCGTCTTTCTGAAAAAACCTCGATTTTCTCATCGCTTTCATCGAAATCCGAGATGTAGTGAGATTGGCCACGCAGCCGTTTTCGAATTCGATCCTCGCATTGCAGATATCGGGCGATTTTGAAACCACGGCAACGCCGGACGCATGAATGCTTTTCACTTTAGATTTCACGATGGAAAGCAGAATATCCAAATCATGAATCATCAGATCTAAAACCACTGAAACGTCGGTCCCGCGCGGATTGAACTCCGCCAGACGGTGAATCTCAATAAACATTGGGTTTTGGATGAAATCTTTAGAACCGATAAATGCGGGATTGTATCTTTCAACATGCCCAACCTGCGCTTTGATACCGAATTCTCTGCATTTGTACAGAATTTCTTCCGCTTGCTGCAGTGTCTGCGTGACGGGTTTTTCGATGAAGAAATGCTTGCGGTTTTCGATCGCCATTAACGCATAATCATAGTGATAAAGCGTGGGTGTGACGATATCGAGCATATCGATTTCATTTAAAAGTTCTGAGAAATCTTCAAAATAGCGGTAGCCAAATTCAGCTTCAATTCTCTCTCCGTTTTCCTTATCCGCATCGTGAAAGCCGATCAGCTCGTATTTTTCTGACTGGTTTAAAAGTCTTAAATGAATTTTGCCTAAATGTCCGGCGCCCACTAATCCTGCTTTCAGCATAGAAATTTTATTTTCGGTAAAGATAAAAAAAACGCGCGGAGAATTATTGTACAGCTGCAAGTCGAAATTCGGAAATCTCGACTCTATTCAGTAGTTTTGTGGCATGCAGGATTCATTTTTACATAAGGGAAAGAGAAAGTTTTTAGTTGAATATCTACGCGAAAAAATCGGGATTACGGATGAAAATGTCTTAGACGCTATCAATACGGTTCCGCGGCATCTTTTCCTTGAAAGTATCTTTGAAGATTACGCGTACGAAGACCGTGCGTTCCCGATTCTGGCGAAGCAAACGATTTCTCACCCCTCCACGGTTGCGGAACAAACCGAACTTCTCGAATTGACGGAAAAAGACAAAGTGCTCGAAATCGGCACAGGAAGCGGCTATCAAACCGCTGTACTGGTTGCGATGAATACTTGGGTTTACACAGTTGAGCGACAGAAAGACCTGCACGATTTTGCGCAGAAAAAACTTCGCGAACTTCATCTTCGTCCTAAATTTCAGAGTTTTGGCGACGGATTCGCGGGTCTGCCAACATTTGCGCCGTTTGACAGGATTTTGGTGACTTGTGGTGCTGAAACTTTACCGACGGAACTTCTGCATCAGCTGAAAATTGGCGGAAAAATGGTCATTCCATTAGGCAAAACCGACGAACAGATCCTTACGCGTTTCACCAAACGTTCTGAAAAGGAATTTGAAAAAGAAGAATTTGGTGCGTATAAATTTGTACCGATGCTGAACAGTACAAACGGCTGATACCAGACCTCGCAAGGCGCCGAATATTACACGAATGTTAAACTTTTGCAAACGCAGAAATAACATTCTGGAAATTCGCTTTTTAAGATTATACAACGTATTTTTGCGGCTATTCACTTTTAATGCAGCTTTCAGCAGCTGCGTAAGTATCCTTATAATGAAAAAACTTCAGAGTATTCTTATCTCAACCCGCACCATGGCGGTCCTGTTGCTTGTTTATGCTTTTTCAATGGCTTACGCCACCTTCCTCGAAAACGATTACGGTACACCCACGGCGAAAGCGCTGATTTATGAAGCGAAATGGTTTGAATTGGTCATGTTGCTTTTGATCTTGAACTTTATTGGAAATATTTCACGATATCAGCTCTGGAAGCGTGAGAAATGGCCGGTTTTGGTTTTTCACCTTTCGTTTATCCTGATTTTCATCGGTGGTGCGATAACGCGTTATATCAGTTATGAAGGCATCATGCACATCCGTGAAGGAGAAACTTCAAATGAGGTGATCACGGACAAAAATTTCTTTAAAATTCAGATCGAAGAAAAAGGAGATATTCTGAATTACCAGGACGTGCCGTACCTGATGTCGCCGCTTCACAAGAATTTCTCAGCAAATTACGACTATCACGGGAAAAAGGTTTCTGTGAAGACAGTGGATTATATCCAGCGTAAAAAGGACAGTTTGGTCGCTGATAACAGTGGAACTGAATTTCTGCACATTGTATCAACAGGGCAGAACGGGCGTGAAAATATTTACATAAAATCCGGCGAATCAAAATCGCTCAATGGCATGCTTGTAAGTTTTAACAGGCCGATCGAGGGTGCTGTAGAATTTAATAACACATCAGGCCAGCTTTTAATTAAAACACCCGTTGAATCGGAATTCATGACGATGGCAACGCAGGCTACAGGAACTACGAAAAAAGATGAATATCAGCCGCTCGTGCTCCGAAGCTTGTATACCGTGAATGACCTTAAACTGGTAGTTCCGGATGGCCTGAAGAAAGGTAAACTCATTGCTTATGAAGGCGACCGCAAAAAAGACAAGGACGTTTCCGATCAGCTGACAGTGGAAGTACAGGGACCAAAAACCAAGGTAAATGTCGATTTGCCGGTTGAAAAAGCAAATCCGAATGCCTTCAAACAAATTTCGCTGGACGGGATGAATATCATTCTAGGTTTCGGACCGAAAGTTTATAAAACGCCGTTCTCGCTGAAACTTGACGATTTCGTGATGGAAACCTATCCGGGAAGTTCATCACCAAGTGCCTATGAAAGCCACGTGCAGATCATCGATAAAGGAACGCAGACGCCTTATAAAATTTATATGAACCACGTACTGAACCATGGCGGTTACCGTTTTTTCCAGGCGAGTTTTGACCCAGACAGACAGGGAACCGTTCTGTCGGTAAACCATGATTTCTGGGGAACCTTGATCACTTATATTGGTTATGCTTTCCTGTTCATCGGGATGTTTGTGATATTCTTCTGGAAAGGAACACATTTCTGGAAACTGAACAAAATGCTTAAAGACGTTAACCGCAAGCGCGTTGCTTCAGTGCTGCTTATTCTTTTGAGTTTAAATTTAAGCGCACAAAAGATTGATACGCACGGGACCGACGGAGCGCCGAAAACTTCGCAGCAGACCCATTCTGCAGATGACGGACACGGGCACGGAAGTGATGCAAATTTACTTATAGAAGAACCTGCGCCTAAAAAACAGCAGAATTCGCTGGCTTTGCGTTCACCAAAAACTATTACAGCGGACGAAATCATCTCACGAAATACCATAAGTAAAGAACACGCTGATAAATTCGCCTATCTGCTGGTGCAGAACTATGAAGGCCGAATTGTTCCGATGAACACGCAGGCACTGGATGTGCTTCGGAAACTCTACAAGAAAGACGCCTTCCGCGGAACGGGTGGTAAACACCTCACGGCAAACCAGTGGTTTCTCTCCATCAACACCGATACGGCGAGCTGGACGATGGTGCCAATTATCAAAGTTGGTACTAAAGGAGGCGAAGAATTAAAGAAAAAAACCAAAGCCAATGAAGACGGCTACACCTCGCTGATGTCGCTTTTCCCGGCCGATGCCCAGGGAAATCTGCATTATGTATTAGAGGAAGATTATCAGGAAGCCTTCCGTAAAAAACCGGCAGAGCAATCTAATTACGACAAGGAAGTAATCAATGTAAACGACCGTGTGCAGGCCTTCAATGAGTTCTTCAGCGGCCAGTTTATGCGCATTGTACCTGTACAGAATGATCCAAACAACACATGGCATTCCTGGCTCGACCAAAGTTTCGAGCCGGATATGGAAGCGCAGAAAGTGATGGGACCTTATTTCTCCGAAGTTTTAGCTGCGCAGAAATCCGGAAATTGGAGCAAAGCTGACGAAGAGCTTAAAAAACTGTCAGATTATCAGCAAACCTGGGGCAAGAACGTAGTTCCGGCTAAGTCTAAAGTTGATCTGGAAGTCTTCATGAACAAAGTGAATATCAACTTTCACCTGCTTATTTTCTACAC
>JAEZYN010000053.1 GCA_023419095.1 Bacteroidota bacterium
GTGTAGAGCTGCGCATATTTTCCGAAATAAGATTTCCAGGGTGAAACGAAAATTTCGGGTTGAAGGGTTGTTCTTTCGCCTACCTGAAATTCCGCAGCAGCATTCAGCATGCCGATTGGCAGAAACAGAGCATTTGCTTTCACGTAGATTTGGCGGTCACTGTTTTCTTCTTTAAGCTGTGCCTGCGTCACCATGCAAAATGCCAGGCTCAGCGCGAGAATTATTTTTTTCAAAACGGTTCGGTTATTTTAAAGTTTCGAGAAGTTGTGTTGCAAGCGTGGCGTCTTTTCCCTGTCTGTTTGAAAGATGAACTGAAGATTCCGCGTATGTTTTTGCGCTTTCTTTTTGTCCTGACTTTGCATAAAGTTTCGCCAAAATATAGGTGTTTTCGGCGGTTTCTGCCTGCATTACGGATTTTTCTGCCCATTCCTGTGCTTTACGCAGCGAGGCGGGATGAGAGACATGTTCGCTGAAAATGTAAGCGGCCTGCAAGAGTTCGTCCTGCGAGAAGTTTTCAGATTTAGCGTAATATTTCAGGGCTGCTTTCTCGTATTCATCAAAAAGTCCGGCGTTTGCATAAATGATCACTTTGGTGCGGTTCAACGCAATTTCAGCTTCCGAGGCTCCGACCAGTGGAATCGCTTCTTTATAGAAAAGTCCGTCGTCAATGCGGCCAGTTTTGCTGTCAACGGCATTTTCGAGGATTTTTGAAATTTTGATATTGGTGTCGAACTGTTTGTAGATGTCTTGAGAAGTATGCGCAACGATCTCGTTTTTTCTCGATTCAAAAATTCTGTAGTTCTTGTCAGTCGGAGATTTTGTGAAATAGAGCAGCATACCCACTTCTTCTTTGCTGAGTGGCTCGTTTTTCTTTACTTCAAAATAGCGTTCGGAGGCTTTCTGTGCCAAAGGGAAGTTGCTCTGCGAGTACAGCTGCATCATATTGAGCAGGAATTCCGGAGAAGATTCACCTTTCTCAAAAAGTTCTTTGTTTGAAGCGGTGGCATATTTCGGGTTGTTTGCTTCTTTTGCAAAAGCCAGGAAGGGTTCTTCACCCATATATCCGATCGTCTGTTTCACCACTTCGCCGTCACCATTAAGGAAAAGATAAGACGGATACGAACGCACACCGTACTGCTGCGCGATACCGATGCCTTCACCTTTTTCCATATCGATACGGGCGTTGATGAAATTCGTATTGTAATATTCACGCACAGCGGGAAGTGGAAAAACGTTTTTTTCCATCATTTTGCACGGACCGCACCAAGCGGCGAATGCATCGAGGAAAACAAGTTTCTTTTCTTTTTTGGCTTTGGCAAGAATTTCTTTGAAGGTGCCTTCTTCGAAATTAATGGTTTCCTGCGCGTTAAACGTTGTGGAAAAGGCGAGTATAATTAATAATAAAAAGTTTCTGATCACGGTAAAAAAAATTTTAGGCGAAGTTAAATATAATAACCAAGTGAAAAAACTTTTGGTCTTTCTGGTAGTTCTAAAATCTGTTAAAATATCTAATAACCACTTCTGTAATAAAAAAATCCTTTCGTGGTGAAAGGATTGAGTGTAGTATTATTCCGGTTTATAGCTGTCTTTTAAGGTAGCAGTCCGGCTGAATACCAGATTTTCAGCCGTGGAATCGCGGTCTTTCGTAAAATATCCGATTCGTTGAAACTGATAGGGAGCGCCGGTTTCAGCATCTTTTAACGATGGCTCGGCAAAACCTTTTACAATTTTTAAACTGTCTGGATTCAAAAATTCCATGAAGTCGGCTTCTTTCTCGGCATCCGGCTGCGGCGTGGTAAAGAGACGGTCATATATCCTCACTTCAACAGGCAACGCGTGCGTAGCCGAAACCCAATGCAAGGTTCCTTTCACTTTACGCAGACTTTCTTCGGTTCCGCTCCCGGAGCGACTTTTCGGGTCGTACGTAGCGTAGATTGTGGTTATTTCGCCATTCTCATCTTTGTCAACGCTTTCTGCTTTAATGATATACGCCGATTTTAAACGTACTTCACCACCAATCTTTAGTCTGAAAAATTTGTTTCCGGCTTCTTCTTTGAAATCTTCGTGTTCAATATAAAGTTCGCGTGCAAAAGGAATTTGGCGCGTTCCCGCATTTTCGTCTTCCGGATTGTTCTCAGTCTCCAACCATTCCTCTCCGTTTTCAGGATAGTTTGTGATAATGAGTTTCACCGGATCTACCACCGCCATCACGCGTGTTGCGGTTTTGTTTAAAGTTTCACGTACAAAAAACTCAAGAAGTTGGATATCAATGAGGTTTTCACGTTTGGCAACGCCTACACGGTCAATGAAATTTTTTATGGCAACCGGTGGATAACCAAGTCGTCGCATGCCTGAAATAGTTGGCATCCGCGGATCATCCCAGCCGGAAACGGCATTTTCTGCCACCAAACGCTGAAGTTTTCGTTTTGAAGTAATCATGTACGAAACATTCATGCGCGCGAATTCTCGCTGCTTGTTTCGTACTTTACTATCCTCATAGACCTGATCGAGGTACCAGTCATAGAGCGGGCGGTGATTTTCAAACTCCAGTGAACATAATGAGTGGGAAATCTGCTCAATATAGTCGGACTGCCCGTGCGCCCAGTCGTACATTGGATAAATTTTCCATTTATCGCCGGTGCGGTGGTGTGGCCGCTTAAGGATGCGGTACATCACAGGGTCGCGCATGTTCATATTAGGTGAGCACATATCGATTTTTGCGCGGAGCGACATTGAACCTTCGGGAAATTCGCCGTTTTTCATCTTATTGAAAAGCTTCAGGCTTTCTTCAACGGGACGGTTTCTGTACGGAGATTCTACACCGTCTTCAAATGGATTTTTGCGCTGCGCGGTAATTTCTTCAGAACTTTGCTCGTCAACATAGGCATTCCCATCTTTTATCATTTCAACAGCCCAATCATGCAGTTGTTCAAAATAATCAGAAGCGTAAAGTTCTTTATCATAAGTAAAGCCCAGCCATTCGATATCGGCCTTGATAGCGTCTACAAACTCCTGTTCTTCTTTTTCAGGGTTGGTATCATCAAAGCGAAGATTTACCGGCGCTCCGTATTTTTCTCCAAGACCAAAATTGATGCAGATGGCCTTTGTGTGGCCAATATGCAAATATCCGTTCGGCTCCGGCGGAAAACGAAAGCGCAGTTGATCTTTGGAAAAACCACTGGCTAAATCTTCCTCGATGATATGCTCAATAAAGTTGAGCGGTTTTTTTTCTTCGTCCATTTTAGAATTCTAATGCACGCAAATTTACGGAATTTAGGCTACACCTCTTAATGTAAATGTTCTGCAGTTGCTTACATGGGAATTATTTTTAATTATTTAAGAATATTATATCTGATTAAATAATATGCATACAATGCTAAAAATTTTTAAATTTGATTTAAGAGACCTACGCAAAGTGCGTTTCTATCAAAACTAAAAAAAATTAAACCATGAGAACTTTATTATTGGCAGTGATGATGCCAGCTGCACTGTTTTCGCAGACAGAGCCTGAAATTGGGTCTGAAGCTGCCCCAAAAATGAACATTGTGAAAACCAATGTGACTGCCTACGCATTCCGGAACGTTAACCTCACTTATGAACGCGTCATCAGTAAGCGTTTTTCAGTATCAGTAGGCTATGGTACCGTGGCAAAAGGAGGAATTCCGTTCAGCAACAGCTTTATCAAAGACACGGAGTTTGAGGATATCGAGATTTCGCAGAGCCATTTTACAATTGAGCCGCGGATCTATTTGGGACAGGGATATGGAAAAGGTTTCTATTTCGCGCCTTACTATCGCCACACCACGTTTGATGCTGAAAATGTAGTACTTGATGTCAATTATTCCGGTGACACAGTACCGATGGCGATTTCCGGGCAGGCTAAGGGAAACAGTGCGGGGCTGATGGTTGGTGCACAGTGGTTTTTAGGAAAAATGGACAGCTGGGTGCTGGATTTTTGGATCGCCGGTGGCCATTATGGTGGTGGAAAAGGAGATTTCCGAGCAAGATCACCACGTCCTTTGACGCCGACGGAACAAGCCGAACTGAAAGGTGAAATTGAAGACCTCGATATACCGTTTGTGGACTATACGGTGGCAACGGATACGAATGGCGCCAATATCAATGTTGACGGTCCGTGGGCTGGTGTGAGAAGCGGACTTTCACTTGGGTACCGTTTTTAGAATGTAATTCAGTTTTTAAATACAAGATCACGGAAACATAAGCGTTTCCGTGATTTTTTTGGGCGAATTCTGCAATGTTTCAGTAGCAGTGTCAAAAAGTTTAGCCGTCGGGATTTGTCCAAAGTTCATCACCTTTAAGGAAAAGCTGTGTTTCAAAATTGTTGGTAAACAGGCCGCCCGTTCCCAAACCTTGTGGCATTTTTGGATTTTTGCTATAAGTATATTGGGCGATTGCGCCGAGTCCGATATTGCTTTCGAGGGCAGACGTGATCCACCAGCCAATTCCCAGGTCTTCGGCAATTGCAATCCACTCATCTGACCCTGCAAAACCGCCCACCAGTGATGGTTTCAGGATGATGAACTGTGGTTTAACAGTTTCTAATAATGCCTTTTTATCGTCAAAATCGAAAATTCCGATAAGTTCCTCGTCAAGTGCGATAGGAGTTGGTGTATCGTTACAGAGCTCACGCATCTCCGCAGTAGCTCCGGCTTTGATCGGTTGCTCAATGGAGTGAATTTCCAGTTCAGCAAGTTCGTGCAGAACTTTTTTTGCCTCTTTAGGTGTGAATGCGCCGTTCGCATCTACGCGAAGTTCGAGCTGTTGCGGTGGAAAGTCTTGGCGAAGCTGTTTCAGGATCTTTTTTTCTGAGGCCCACTCTGTGCCG
Organism: Bacteroidota bacterium; assembly: GCA_023419095.1. Taxonomy (GTDB): domain Bacteria; phylum Bacteroidota; class Bacteroidia; order Flavobacteriales; family Weeksellaceae; genus Kaistella. The sequence continues at coordinate 4,847 of JAEZYN010000053.1, forward strand.
ATTTTTAGTTTTAAACAGTCAAATCCTGCTTCGAGTTTTTCGGCGATTTGCTGCTGCATGAATTCTACATCGCCCATCCAGATAAGACCATTTATCTTTATGAAATCTTCGCCTTTTGTAAACCTGCTCGGGAAATACAGTTTTTTGCCGTGCTTCAAATTTAAAATTGCCTGCTCATACCCAAACCAAATCGATGGGTATTTTCGCATTTCCTGAGCTAAAATTTCCGGCTCTGTGTTGATGTTTTGGCAAAGCCACGCAAGTTTTTCCTCATAATCCGGTACATCGTCCGCACTCAGGCCACGAAAAAGTCCACACTCACCGGTTCCTGTTCTGTCACCGTCTGTAACTTTCAGAATGAAAGTTTCTTTGGTATGCAAAACACCGCGCGACGTGCCGCCGGGTCTTTTAAAATTAAGAATATAAGATGAAAAACTGGCTACCATGCGGAACTAAGACTCTTTTTGCATGAATTCTTCGGCTTTCATTACCATTTTAGAACTGCCGCAAAAGAACGGAACGCGCTGGTGAAGCTCGGTTGGCTGAATCTCGAGGATGCGCTGGAAACCGTCGGTGCATTTTCCGCCGGCTTGCTCTGCCAGAAACGCCATCGGATTGCATTCGTACAATAAGCGGAGTTTTCCGTTTGGCGACTGTGAAGTTGAGGGGTAAATATAGATGCCACCTTTAATCATATTCCGGTGAAAATCAGATACTAACGAGCCAATGTAACGTGAAGTGTATGGTCTGTCCTCTTCTTCGCGCTGGCAATATTTAATATAATTTTTCACGCCCTGTGGAAATTTGATATAGTTTCCTTCGTTGATCGAGTAAATTTTACCGGTTTCAGGAAACATCATGTTAGGATGGGAAAGATAATAAGTCCCCAGACTTGGGTCAAGTGTAAAGCCATTGACGCCGTTTCCAGTCGTGTAAACGATCATCGTAGACGAGCCGTAAACTACATATCCCGCCGCGGCCTGGTTTACTCCTTTTTGCAGAAAATCTTCGAGCGTCACAGGCGTTCCGGGTTCGGTAACACGTCGGTAGATTGAAAATATAGTACCGACAGAAACATTAACATCAATGTTTGAAGAGCCGTCCAAGGGATCGATAAGAACCACATATTTGCTGAGGTGTGCATTTGAGCCGCAACGCACATCGATGAAATCATCGCTTTCCTCGGACGCGATTCCGCAGACCACTTCACGCTGCGACAGCGCTTCAATAAAAATCTCATTTGCCAGAACATCCAGTTTCTGCTGTTCTTCGCCCTGGATATTCTCGTTGCCGGATTGGCCAATGATATTCGCAATTCCGGCTTTGTTTACCTCACGGTTTACCACTTTGGACGCGAGACGGATCGCACTCAGCAACCGGGAAAGTTCACCCGTGGAATATTGAAAGTCTTCCTGTTTGTCAATAATAAATTCCCCGAGGGTCTGAAAATTCTGTTCTGGCATTTTTTTTCTTTTTGTTATGTTTCAAATTTCGGAAAAATTCTCCGATATTCTGCCATGTTCCGGGCATCAGCAACATAAGAAGTTGTGCGGTATACCGTAAGATTCTTAAAATAAAAAATTCTGCTTCATTGGGTTTTGATTTTTACATCAAAGAAGCCCGTTTTTCGTATGTCGCCGCAAATTAATAATTTTGAGGCTTGCAGTGACGTTAAAAAACGCAATGTATATAAAGTTTACTGTGTTGATAATCAATAACTAATGAAGGTTTACAAGTTCGGAGGAGCTTCAGTGAAAGATGCTGAAGGCATAAAAAATGTGGGAAGAGTGCTGGAATCTCACGGATTTGAGCGGTGTTTACTTGTGGTTTCGGCCATGGGAAAAACAACGAATGCGCTCGAGAGAGTAGTAGAAGCGTATTTCGCCAAACAGCACTATGCAGATCAACTTAAAAATATAAAAGAAAGCCATCTGAGCATTGCTGAGCATCTTTTTATTGAAGGTCATTCTGTGTTCTCCATCATTTCAGCGGTCTTCGAGGAAGTGAATGCTTTTTTAGAAAGAAATAAGTCACCGAATTACAGTTTTGTGTATGACCAGGTGGTGAGTAGTGGCGAGATTGTGTCGTCAAAAATACTCAGCGCGTATCTTAATGAAATAAATTTTCCGAACCAGTGGCTCGATGCGCGCGAGTACATAAAAACCGATAGTACCTACCGTGAAGGCGTGATCAATTGGGAACAGACCCACCGCAATATTTCGGTGCTCAATTCTGAACAAAGCTTTATTACACAGGGTTTTATCGGTTCTGAAGATGACAATTTCACTGTTACTCTCGGTCGTGAAGGTTCCGATTATTCAGCGGCCATTTTTGCGTATTGTATGAATGCTGAAACGGTAACGATCTGGAAAGACGTGCCCGGCGTGATGACCGGCGACCCGCGTAAATTTGACAATGTCTCGTTACTTCCGAACATTTCCTACGAGGAAGCGATTGAAATGGCCTATTACGGCGCCTCTGTGATTCACCCCAAAACCCTGCAGCCACTGCAGCAAAAAAATATTCCTTTCTATGTAAAATCTTTCCTCCAGCCCGAAATGCCGGGTACCAAAGTGGGTGAAACTGATGAGAATTGTTTTATCCAATCGTTTATTTTAAAGGAAAACCAGCATTTGATGAATATTGCGACGCGTGATTTCTCCTTCATTGCCGAAGATCATATGAGCCAGATTTTTTCAGTGCTCGCGAAATTTAAAATTAAAGTTTCCTTAATGCAGAATTCGGCGATTTCGCTGGCGCTGTGCCTTGAAGATAAATACGAAAAGATCGGCGAGCTGGAGCGTGAACTTTCGCAAAGTTTTAATACAGAAACCGTGAAAAATGTTTCGCTTTTTACCGTTCGTAACGCTGATCTGCAGAATTTAGACGCTTTTTACACCGGAAAGAAAATACTTTTAGAGCAAATTTCAAAAAAAACCGTTCAGCTAATAACCAACTGATAACTAATTAACGATGAGTCTCATTTCTAAAAACGACCTGATCGCTGCAGCGGGCCTGAATCGTCTGGGTTTACTGAAAAATCCCGTGGCATCGGCTATTATGCGGCTTACAAAAATCACCGAGGTAAATAAGCTTTATAATATTTTAAAAGATAAAAAAGGAAAAGATTTTTTCGACGGTTTCGTGCGTGAACGTGGGCTGAAATATATTGTTTTTGAGGAAGATCTGGCAAAAATTCCCCGGACAGGTCCGTTTATTTTGGTGTCGAACCATCCTTTGGGCGCCATTGACGGAATATTGATGACCAAGGTTTTGACGGAAATCCGACCTGACTTTAAAGTCATGGGCAATTTTCTGCTGGAAAAGATTAAACCAATGGAGCCGTTCGTAATTCCCGTAAACCCTTTTGAAGGGCGCAAGGAAGTGCGAAGCAGCGCTGCGGGGATGCGTGAAACGTTAAAACATCTGCAAAATGGCGGCTGTGTTGGTATTTTTCCTGCGGGTGAAGTTTCCAACAAAAACAACACGTTCAGTGAAATCCATGATCGACCATGGGAAAAACCAGCACTCAAACTTATAAAAACAGCAAAAGTACCGGTAGTGCCGATGTATTTTCATGCTAAAAACAGCCGGCTTTTCTACCAGCTCGCCAAATTACATCCTGAACTGCAAACCCTAATGCTGCCGGCGGAAATGATGCACAAACGTGAAAAACCCATCCGTATACGCATTGGTAAACCCGTTCCTACGAAAGCACTTGAAGATCATGATTCGATCGAAGAGTTGGGAGAATTTCTCCGAAACAAGATTTACATGCTTAAATCCTATTACGAAAAACGCAAATCGATCGCAGAACAGCTTAAACTTCCCAATCTGAAACTTAATTTTCCGATTATGAAGGAAGAAAATGTAGTTCAGAATATCATTGATGAAACGCCGAGGGTAGATATTGAAACCGAAATTGAGCAGTTGGGCAAGCGCGACAAAATGCTTTTCCGGAACGGGAACTATGAGCTTTATTTCACGACGTATGAGGAAATTCCGTCTATCATGCGCGAAATCGGGCGTCAGCGCGAACTTACTTTCCGCAAAATAGGTGAGGGCAGCAATCTTCCGTTCGATCTTGACAGATACGATGAACATTACCATCATCTTTTTCTGTGGGACACCACCGCACGAAAACTTGTGGGCGCGTACCGCATGGCGCTGGGTAGCGAGGTGATGAAAAAACACGGCATCGAAGGGTTTTATACAAGTTCTTTATTTGAATTTGACCAGGAACTGAGACCGTTTTTCAGGAAAGTGATTGAAATGGGTCGCGCTTACATTTCCTCCGAGTATCAGCAGAAACCGTTGCCGCTTTTCCTTTTGTGGCGCGGTATTGTACATGTTTGTCTGCGGAATCCGGAGCACAAATTCCTGATGGGCGGTGTGAGCATTTCTAATAAATTTTCGGAATTTTCAAAATCGCTGATGATCGAGTTTATGCGGTCACATTATTATGATTCGGCTGTGGCGCAGTATATTCATCCTAAGAAAGAATTTAAGGTAAAACTAAAAGACCGTGACAAGCATCTGTTTTTCGACGAAATGGAATCAGATCTTAACAAACTTGACAAAATAATTGACGATCTGGAACCGGAAATGCGGATGCCGGTTTTGATCAAGAAATATATTAAGCAAAATGCCAAGGTAATCTCATTTAATGTAGATCCGAGTTTCAATGATGCTATTGACGGGCTGATGTATATCCGAATCAGTGATCTCCCCGAGAGTACAATAAAGCCGGTACTCGAAGAAATGAGCGAGCAAATGCGCAAAGAAGAAAATAATGCGGCTGAGAATCAATAGGTTTTTGGTATGCATTAAAATTTTACCGGAATAAATTTGGAGCCAATAGCGTAAATGCTTACTTTTGCACCACTTTACTACGGTAATGAAGGCGGTTTCTTAGCTCAGTTGGTAGAGCAATGGATTGAAAATCCATGTGTCCCTGGTTCGATTCCTGGAGAAACCACAAAAAATAATCACTTACAGAGATGTAAGTGATTTTTTTTGTGCGAAATGTTTTGGTTGTTATAGTGCTGAAATAGCGCACTATTTCACTGCTACACCATCCAACAGAATATTCTCTGTATTTTTTAATGTGAAAGGTTTGCCCTGAACATTAAGTTTTGTGTTCCTGAAGGTAATATCTTTTACATTCTCTGCCTCAAAACCGTTTTTGGCTGTAATGTTTACATTTTCAAAATAAAGTTCATGAATCGGAACATCTTCCACACCCACCAGTTTCATGGCGGTTTCCGCACCGTCGCAGCTGATGTTTTTGAAATAAAATTTGGAGTATTCGGGGATTTTTCCTTCACCAGGTGCATATTTTACAGGAGTTTTCCCCACCTGCCGGTTTTCGTAGAATGAACTCATATTGATGGCCTCATCAATAATATTATCCATCTTGATGTTTTGGATGTAAATATTGGAAACCGGACCGCCAATTCCCTCATTGCTTTTCACGCGGATACCGATATCTGTCCCGCTGAAATGACAATCGGTTACAAAAATATTATTCATTCCGCCATCCGTATTAGAGCCGATCGTAAACCCGCCGTGGGCATGGTGTACGGTCGATTTCGCAATGATGATATTTTCAAGTCTTGGACCTGGTTCGCCTTTGCTGCTGCTGCTTTTCATGCAGATCCCGTCATCGCCCACGTCTACGTGGCAATTGTACACGAGAACATTTTTGGATGCGCTGATGTCTATGCCGTCCGTATTCTGGCCATATTTCGGGTTCAGAACCGTTAAGTCGGTAAGCAACACGCCATCGGACTGCGAGACGTAAACCGTAAGCTTCGGTGAGTTTTGAATCGTGATTCCCTGAATCTGCAGATTTTTAATTTTAATTAGGTTCATCATGTAAGGACGGAGGAAGTCGCGCGCCGGCAGGAAGTCGGCCGCTGTAAGATTGCTTTTCTTTTTAAGGTCCCGAAGTATATTCTCTCCGTTCAGGGCGTCTTCGGTGGGCCACCACACCTTTTTATCTTCGCTCAGAACGCCGGTTTTAGTCAGTTCTGACCAAAACTCCGGTGTCACTTTGGCTTTTTTTACGGGTCGCCAACTGTCGCCGCCACCGTCAATTGTGCCTTTGCCAGTAATCATTACATTTTCCACATCACGGGCATAGATCGGCGACATCACAAAATACTCTTTCCCCGATGAATTCTTAGGGAGGAGCGGATACTGTGTACGGTCCCGTGTAAATTGCATCAGTGCCCCTTCACTTAGATGCAGCGTGATATTGCTTTTAAGCTCTATTGCACCAAGAAGCCAGGTGCCGGCCGGAACCATCACCGTCGTATTGCCATGCTTACTTGCCTGATCAATTGCGTTTTGGAATGCTTTAGTATTTAAAGTTTTGCCGTCTGCTAACGCTCCAAAATCTACAATAGAAATGACTTTTTGCGCTATGTCCTTTTGACCTGCTTTCGGAAGATTTATTTTAAACGGTGCCTGATCCACATACTTTTGCCACTCTGGTGTTTGTGAGTTAATCGATTGCAGGCTTAATGCTGCAGTAGCGGCAATCAGGCTTTTTCTGATTAAATTTTGATACATATAACGGTCGGAGATTTGGTTAACGAAATGATTTTAAGACTTGCTTACGCTAAACAAAGCTACAATTTATTTCAAAAAGGAATGTTTTTGAGGGAAATTTGATGATTTTAATTCCATAATAGAGTGTTATACGTGAATAAGTTTAAATATCGCTTTAAATTTTTCCTGAAGTTTATTCAAAACCGCAAAGTTTTATTTGGAACTGAAAAAACAACTTACGTATCAAAAAATTATATATCTTTGTGTAATCGATTACAGATATTTTATTATGAAGACAAATTTTAGTTTCAGGTATGCTGCAAATCCTGCCGATGTAAAATCTTACGATACTGAAAAACTCCGTAATGAGTTTTTAATTCAAAATCTCTTTACAGAAAACAGTGTCAACCTAGTATACTCAATGTATGACAGGCTGATCGTGGGTGGCGCGATGCCTGTAAACGAAAAACTTACACTGGAGACCATTCCTTACTTAAAGTCCGAAAACTTTCTGGACCGCCGCGAAATCGGCATTATCAACGTAGGTGGAACAGGTGAGATACATGTGGAGGGTGAATTATTTGAACTTGATAAAAAAGAAGCGCTTTACATTGGAAAAGGTGTGAAAGACGTAATCTTTGTAAGTAAAGATAATTCAAATCCAGCACTCTTTTACATCAACTCCGCACCTGCACACGAAAAATTCCCAACCAAAAAAGTGGGTAAAGAAAACGCCGAGGTAATTCAGCTTGGTGACGAAAACTCTGCAAACCGTCGGGTTCTGAATAAACTCATCGTCAACAGTATCGTCGAGACAAACCAGCTTCAGATGGGACTTACCGAGCTTCTCCCAGGAAATATCTGGAATACGATGCCGGCTCACACGCACTCAAGAAGAATGGAAGCATATTTCTATTTCGACCTTCACGAAGGCCAGACGATCTCGCACTTTATGGGCGAACCACAGGAAACCCGCCATATTTTTATGCAGAATTATGACGCAGTACTTTCTCCGGAATGGTCAATTCACAGCGGCGCCGGAACCTCCAATTATTCATTTATTTGGGGAATGGCAGGTGAAAATCTAGATTATGGTGATATGGATGTTTGCGCACCCAATGAATTAAGATAAAATGGAACTATTCAGTTTAAAAAATAAAAATGCCCTGATCACGGGCGGAACTCACGGTCTTGGGATGGCGATGGCGGAAGCATTGGCAATCGCCGGTGCAAAACTGCTCATCACCGGAACTACACCTCATAAAATGAAGGATGCACTGGCATACTATCATTCTAAAGGTTACGATGCGCGCGGTTATCTATTCGATGTTACTGACGAAACCGAAGCCGCTAAACAGGTTGAGAAAATTACCGCCGAGGCAGGTGGAATTCATATTCTGGTGAATAATGCCGGAATTATTAAAAGAGAATCCGCGCTTACGATGCCGGTTTCGGATTTCAGAAAAGTAGTGGATGTCGATTTGGTGGGTCCGTTTATCATATCTCAATTGGTTGTAAAACAAATGATTGAGCGTAAAGAAGGTAAAATCATCAACATCTGTTCTATGATGAGCGAGCTCGGAAGAAACAGTGTTTCAGCTTACGCCGCCGCAAAAGGTGGCTTAAAAATGCTGACCCGAAATCTTGCAACAGAATGGGCTAAATATAATATTCAGGTGAACGGAATTGGTCCCGGATACTTTGCAACTTCGCAAACCGAGCCGATCCGCGTGGACGGCAACCCATTCAATGAGTTCATCATCAGCCGCACGCCAGCTGGAAGGTGGGGAAATCCTGAAGATTTGGCGGGCGCAGCGGTTTTTTTAGCCTCTAAAGCCAGTGATTTTGTAAACGGGCAAATCATCTATGTTGACGGGGGCATCCTGGCCACCATCGGAAAACCTTCGAACGAAGAATAATAACTACTGAAAATGAGTACAAATTTTATTCACGACAACTTTCTATTAGAAAATAAATACGCCGAAGAGTTATACCATAACTTTTCGAAGAATCAGCCGATCATTGATTATCACAACCACCTTTCGCCGGCCCTTATCGCAGACAACCACGTTTTCTCCAATATCACTGAAGCCTGGATTAACGGTGACCATTACAAATGGCGGGCGATGCGGACTTTAGGGGTGAATGAAAAGTTCATCACAGGCGATGCTTCCGCACAGGAAAAGTTTTTACAGTGGGGCAAAACGGTGCCGTACACAGTTCGGAATCCTCTGTTTCACTGGACTCACCTTGAACTTGCGAGGTATTTCGATATTTACGAATTGCTGAATGAAGGTTCGGCATTCAAAATCTACGACGAAGTCTCTGCAAAAATTTCAACACCCCAATACAGTACGCAAAACCTTTTAGCAAAAATGAATGTTGAAATGGTTTGCACCACAGAAGATCCTACGGATAACTTGGAACATCACCAGAAATTGGCGTCGGGAAACGGCAAACTGAAGATGAGTACCGCTTTCCGGCCTGACAAGGCAATCCTTATCGGAAATGAAGGTTTTAATGATTACTTGAATACATTGGCTGAGGTAGCTGGTGTAGAAATCGCGACTTACGCAGATCTTATTACCGTTTTAACGAAAAGATTATCCTATTTCCACGAAAACGGATGCCGACTTTCAGATCATGGTTTGGATCAAATTTATTCAGTTTCATTCACAGAAAGCGAAGTTTCAAATATATTTAAAAAACGGAGAGAAGGTGCTCAGGTTACGGATGAAGAGGCGCTGAAATTCCAAAGTGCAATCCTTATTTTTCTGGCAGAATCTTATCATGAAATGGGGTGGGTACAGCAATTTCATTTGGGTGCATTGAGAAATAACAATGCGCGGATGCACCGCATCTTAGGTCCTGATACGGGATGGGATTCTATCGGTGATCTTCCGCAGGCGCAGCAGCTCTCGGACTTTTTAAATCGACTTGATTCCAGTGATAAGCTCGCTAAAACAATAATTTATAACCTTAACCCGGCTGACAATGAAGTTTTTGCCACGATGATCGGAAACTTTAATGACGGCAGCGTGAAAGGGAAAGTTCAGCTTGGCTCCGGCTGGTGGTTCCTGGACCAAAAAGACGGAATGACGAAGCAGATTAATGCACTTTCCAATATGGGTCTTCTGAGCTGTTTCGTCGGGATGCTGACGGATTCCAGAAGCTTCCTTTCGTTCCCGCGTCACGAATATTTCCGTCGCGTACTCTGTAATTTGCTTGGAGACGAGATGAAGCGCGGCGAACTGCCGGATGATATGGAGTGGATCGGAAAGATCGTGTCGGATATTTCGTACAACAATGCTAAAGAATATTTTAATTTCTAAAATATAGAATCTATGTTCTTAGAACAGAGCAATTACACGTGGCAGAAAATAGACGAAAATCTTGACCGTGCACTTGTCGGTTTTGATGATTCCCTGATGCTCACCATCGTGCGTTTTAAAAAAGGCGGCGTGGGTAAAGTGCATCAGCACCTTCATTCGCAGGCCGCCTATATCGCTGTGGGATCATTTGAAGTGCAGATCGGGGAAACTAAAAAAGTGCTGAAAGCTGGTGATTCGTTTTTCCTGCCCAGCAATATCAAGCACGGTGTGGTTTGCCTGGAAAAAGGCGTTCTGATTGAATCTTTCAGTCCGGCGCGCGAAGATTTCTTAAAAACAATAATTAATTATACAAAAAATAAACAGATGAGTAGAGTTGTAACTTTCGGTGAAATAATGCTTAGACTAGCACCACAGGGTTTTTTGAGGTTTTCACAGGCAGATAATTTTGACGTGGTTTATGGTGGTGGAGAATCAAACGTTGCGGTTTCTTTGGCCAATTACGGTATTTCTGTAGATTTCGTAACCCGTTTACCGAAGAATGATATCGGCCAGTGTGCGATGATGGAAATGCGTAAAAGAGGCGTTGGAGTAGACAAAATTGTTTGGGGCGGAGACCGTTTGGGAATTTATTTCCTTGAAACCGGCGCTGTGTCCCGCGGATCAAAAGTAGTATATGACCGGGCTCATTCTGCAATGTCCGAGATTCAGCCGGGAATGATCAATTGGGAAGAAGTTTTCGAAGGTGCTGAGTGGTTCCATTGGACAGGAATTACACCGGCCATCTCCCAAAGTTCGGCAGATGTCTGCCTGGAAGCAGTGAAAACGGCCAGCAAAATGGGTATTACGATCTCAACAGACCTTAACTACAGAGCGAAACTTTGGAAATACGGCGGAGACAGAGAAGCGATTATGACTGAACTTACATCCTACTGCGATATCATTCTGGGAAATGAAGAAGATGCCGAAATGCATTTCGGTATCAAACCAGACGGACTTGCAGTGCAGACCCATGGCCACGACGTAAAAGCAGAATCTTTCCTGTCCGTTTGTCAGCAGATGATGGAAAAATTCCCGAGAGCTAAAAAAGTAATCACAACATTGCGAGGTTCAATCTCAGCTTCCCATAACACCTGGGCCGGTGTTCTGTACGATGGTAAAGAAATGCTGCAGACGCGTCAGTACCAAATCACCGATATCGTTGACCGTGTTGGTGGCGGAGATTCTTTCATGGGCGGATTGATCTACGGACTGCTTACGTACCCGAATGACGACCAGAACGCACTTGATTTTGCGGTTGCGGCTTCATGCCTGAAACACACCATCAAAGGTGATGCAAACCTGGTGACTGTAGACGAAGTGATGAAACTGATGGGCGGCGACGCTTCCGGACGTGTAGCAAGATAAATAAGCCATGATAATAGATTCACTGCACAACGCCGCAACATATCATGCGCTTCATCCTTTATTTTCAAAAGCTTTTCAGTTTTTGGAGGAAAATGATTTGATGAATTTGCCGGATGGCAGCATTCAGATTGAGGAAGGCTTAAAGG
>JAEZYN010000058.1 GCA_023419095.1 Bacteroidota bacterium
AAAACGGAAACAACTCAGGAAAGCGTTGAAAAGTTCGGGGAATTCCCGGGTGGAATAAACGAATTCCGAAAACAACTCATGAATCATTTCAGGGCAGATAAGTTAAAACTAGAAAAGGGTACCGTAAGTACCACCGTAACTTTTGTTATTAATACAGATGGATCGGTGAGCGATATAAAAGCATCAGGTGAAAATCAGGTGATGAATGATGAATCTGTACGGGCAGTTTCAAAAATCAAAACCAAATGGATTCCGGCGGAGCTGAACGGTGAGAAAGTAAAATATAATTTTACAATGCCGTTTACAGTGAGCTTTTAGGTTTTCACATTTAAATAAACATGCAAATTTTCAATTTATGCTGAAAAAAATTATAGTTCTCTGGTCTGTTATACTTACCAGCTTAGTCTTCGCACAGGTAAATGACAATGGTGACCAGCTAAACGAGGTAGTAGAAACCGCTGATAAAATTCCCGAGTTTCCCGGAGGCATCTACGAATTTCAAAACCAGTTTGTAAAAGCTTTCAGATACGAAAAATTTGAAGGAAAAGGAAAACTACGGACTACTGTTATATTTATACTTGAGAAAGATGGTTCAATAACAGATGTGAAAGCTCTGGGAGGCAGTCAATTATTAAATGATGAAAGTATCAGAGCCGTAAAAAAGATTAAAACAAAGTGGATTCCGGCAGAAATTAATGGCGAAAAAGTGCGATTTCGCGTGAGATTTCCTTTTATTACGGAAATTGATCAGCCTACCCACATCCCAATCACGCTTTAATCGGGTTCAGCTTAATCAAAGCTTCAATCAGCGCCCGTCACTTCCCAATCATCTTTTTAATTGAATTCAGCTTCATCAAAGCTTCTATCGGCGTCAAAGTATTGACGTCGATTTTTGTAAGTTCTTCGCGGATATTCTCCAGAACAGGATCGTCCAGCTGAAAGAATGAAAGCTGCATATTTTCGTCAGTCAGCGCTTTGGTTTTGCCTTTCGAATTGCCTCGGCTACGGCTTTTTTCTAAAGTTTTCAAAACTTCATTAGCGCGGTTTACAACCTTTGAAGGCATTCCTGCCAGTTTCGCCACATGAATCCCGAAACTGTGTTCGCTGCCGCCCGGAAGCAGTTTCCGCATGAAAATGATGTTGCCCTTGTTTTCCTGAATCGAGACATGAAAGTTTTTAATCCTTTCGAAGGTCACCGTCATTTCGTTCAGTTCATGATAATGGGTCGCGAACAGCGTTTTGGGCTGAGTCGGGTGCTGATGCAGGTATTCAGCAATTGCCCATGCAATTGAAACACCGTCGTACGTTGAGGTTCCGCGCCCGATTTCGTCTAAAAGGATCAGGCTTCGTTCCGAAATATTATTTAGGATATTCGCCGCCTCATTCATTTCCACCATAAAGGTAGATTCCCCGGCTGAAATATTGTCTGTGGCACCGACGCGGGTGAAAATCTTGTCTAAAAAACCGATCTCAGCATGTTTTGCAGGCACAAAACTACCGATCTGCGCCATCAGACAGATGATTGCGGTTTGTCTGAGAATCGCAGATTTACCCGCCATGTTGGGGCCGGTCACCATAATGATTTGCTGCGCGTCTTTATCTAAAAACACATCATTCGGAATGTACTTTTCACCCAATGGCAGAGCATTTTCAATGATCGGATGACGCGCTTCCTTTAAATTGATTTCAAAACTTTCATTCAATACCGGACGGGTATAGCTTTCAGAAACTGCCAGTTCAGATAGTCCCACACCACAATCTAGCTCGGCGATTATTCGGGAATTGGCCTGAACGGTGTCAATATAAATCATCGCTGTATCACAGACTTTGCGGTAAAGTTCAGCCTCAATTTTCGAAATCTTTTCTTCCGCGCCTAAAATCTGGTCTTCGTAATCTTTCAGTTCCTGCGTAATATACCGTTCCGCATTTACCAGTGTCTGTTTTCTGATCCAGTCCGTCGGCACCTTGTCTTTATGCATGTTCCGGACTTCAATGAAGTAGCCAAAAACATTATTGAAACTGATCTTCAGACTTGAGATTCCGGTGCGTGCAATTTCGCGATCGCACATTTCATCCAGAAAACCTTTTCCTTTTTCCTGTAAGCCACGGAGATGATCGAGTTCCTCAGAAATGCCTTCTTTTATCACGCTGCCTTTGGCTAAATTTACCGGAAGTTCATCATTTAGATAATTTTTAAGAAACTCTATCAGTTCATCAAGATTATTTAATGGCTCAAGCCAAGCCAAAACCTCATCAAATGGATGAAGCAAAGACTTGATTTGCTGAATATTAATTAAGCTTTGACGAAGATAACCAAGCTCTTTCGGACAGATTTTTTCTGCTGCCAGTTTTCCCATCAGCCGGTCCAAATCTGATATTGATTTCAGCAGCTGCTGTATTTCGTATTTAAGCTGGTCTTCCCGGTTGAAAAATTCAATTAAGCTAAGTCGGCGGTTGATTTCTGCAACAGATTTCAACGGAAGAATTAGCCTTCTTCTGAGCAGACGTCCGCCCATCGGTGTCGAGGTCTTATCAATGATATCGAGCAAAGATTTCCCCTGCGGACTGCTAGGCGACAATATTTCAAGATTCCGAAGCGTAAAATTATCCATCATCAGATAATCTTCCTGCGGAATGAGCCGGATGCGTGTGATATGCTGCAGCAGCGCGTGATGCGTATCTTCCACCAAATAGGCAAAAATAGCGCCAGCGGAAACAATTCCTAACCTAAATTCCTCAATTCCGAAACCTTTTAACGAAGCAGTTTTAAAATGATTGGTCAGCTTCTCATAGGCATAGCTGTGTTGGAATGCCCAGTCTTCAAGTTTGAAAGAATTGCGGTTCTTCAGCTGAGTAGGAAGTTCTGTGGTGCGCTGATAAATGATTTCGGAAGGATCGAATGTGTGAACGATGTGCAGAAGTTTCTCAAGATTTCCCTCTGAAACCAGGAATTCACCCGTAGAGACATCGAGCAAAGCCATTCCGTATTTTTCTTTTTCCTTATGAACGGAAAGCAAAAAATTGTTCTGTTTTGAACTTAAAACCTGCTCATTAAAAGTTACGCCAGGCGTCACAAGCTCGGTGACGCCACGTTTTACAATTCCTTTTACGGTTTTCGGATCTTCAAGTTGGTCACAAATCGCCACGCGTAAACCCGCACGCACGAGTTTTGGGAGATAAGAATCCACCGAATGATGCGGAAAACCGGCCAACTCAATGCTGCCTTCCCCATTGGCTCTTTTTGTCAGCACGATGCCCAAAATCTGGGAAGCGCGGATCGCATCTGAGCCGAACGTCTCATAAAAATCACCCACTCTGAACAGCAACAGCGCATCCGGATATTTCGCCTTGATGGTATTGTACTGTGTCATTAGAGGGGTTTCTTTTTTAGCCATCGTAGAGTTGTAATGGGCGCTGAAGCCTTTATTTTAATTAATTTTGCCAAAAATACGAAAATGTCATCCCCGAAGAAACTTAAACTCGAAGAATTGGGCCGAATAGATGTTGAGGCTTTCAAACAGACCCAAAAAATCCCGGTAACGGTAGTGCTGGATGATGTTCGAAGCATGCACAATGTCGGCGCCGTATTCCGCACCGCCGATGCGTTTCTGATTGAAAAAATCATCCTTTGCGGAATCTCACCCCAGCCACCACACCGCGAGATCCACAAAGCCGCACTTGGCGCAACCGAAAGTGTAGACTGGATCTATGTGAAAGACATTTCAGAAGCTTTAAATTATTTAAAATCAAAAGATTACCAGATCATCGGAATTGAACAGACTTCAAATTCTAGAATGATGACTGACTTTGAAATATTAAAAACCGAAAAATACGCGGTTGTTTTAGGAAATGAAGTGGAAGGTATTTCCGATGGTGTTATGACACAAATTGATACATTTTTAGAAATTCCGCAACTTGGCACCAAGCATTCTCTGAATGTTTCGGTGTGCGCGGGGATTGTCATGTGGGAATTCTTCAAAGCATTAAAATAAAAAATCCCGCCTTGTATAAAGCGGGATTTTTCTTTTTAAGCTAACTTATTTCCTAGAAGCTGCTCTGATTTTGAGTGTCCGGTGCACCCGCATCAGCGGTAGCCGGATTAGAATTCGTAGCTCCGGCAACTTTATCCTGAACCTGTGAAGCCATATCGGTTGCTTTAGATTTAAGGTCTGTACCGAATTTACTGAAATTGTCTTTTGCGGTATTCAGTGTGTCTTTCACCGCCTTCTTTTGTTCTGGAGTTGAATTTTTATACTTCCACCAAGCCACTGCGCCTACGCCCAACAATGCTAGTAAGCCATTTCTTTTACTGCTCATAATTTTAAGTTTTATAATTAATATTTTGTTATCCAATTACTTGTAAAAACTGTGCCACGACGATTAATCGCTTCACAAAATTTGTTAATTAAGTCTGGTCGTATTCAAACCTGTATATTTTGAAATTGCGGACTGTTTATCGTAAAACAAAAAACTCTGCCAAAACGACAGAGTTCAAATTATTTTGACAAGAATTTTATCCCAAATAAGGGTATTTGTAATCTTTTGGAGAAACAAAAGTTTCCTTAATACTTCGAACAGAAGTCCAGCGCAAAAGGTTCATTTTTGAACCGGCCTTATCATTTGTTCCTGAAGCTCTGGCTCCACCGAAAGGCTGCTGACCAACAACAGCACCGGTAGGTTTATCGTTGATGTAGAAGTTGCCGGCTGCGTTTTCCAGTGCGTTGTAGGCTTCTTCGATTGCATAACGGTCCTGCGCGAAAATAGAACCCGTCAATGAATAAATCGACGTCTGATCTACCAGCTTCAGTGTTTCTTCCCACTTTTCATCTTCATAAACATAAACAGAAAGAATAGGCCCGAAAATTTCTTCGCAGACCGACTCGTACTGCGCATTGGTAGTTTCGATAACGGTTGGCTCCACGAACCAGCCTTTGCTGTCATCGCATTTTCCACCAAAAATTACCGTAGCATCATCGGAATTTTGCGCGCGCTCAATGTACCCTTTGCACTTATTGAAAGATCCTTCGTTAATGACTGCATTGACGAAATTTGACGGGTCTTCCGGACTGCCCATTTTCACGGTTTTCAGCTGTGCACCCATGATTTCTTTCACTTCACCCCAAAGTGATTTCGGAATGTAAGCACGTGAAGCTGCAGAACATTTCTGACCCTGATACTCAAATGCGCCCCGAACCAAAGCGGTGGCAACAGCCGCAGGGTTTGCCGTATGATGAACCATTACGAAATCTTTTCCACCCGTTTCACCTACGATTCTGGGGTAAGTTTTATAATTGTGGATGTTATTGCCGATCATCTTCCACATTCCCTGGAATACGGAGGTTGAACCTGTAAAATGCAGACCAGCAAAATCAGGATGTGCGAGAACTTTTTCGGCAGTTTCTTTCCCGTCCGTAAAAATCAGGTTGATGACGCCGGCGGGAAGTCCGGCCTCAATAAGAACTTCCATAATCACCTGCGCTGAAAGCACCTGGCTGTTTGATGGTTTCCAAACGACAACGTTGCCCATCATTGCCATACAAGTTGGCAGGTTTCCTGCAATGGCAGTAAAGTTAAACGGCGTCACAGCGAAGCAAAAACCTTCCAATGGCCGGTATTCCGAACGATTCCAGATGCCCACGTCCGAAACAGGTTGTTCGGAGTAAATCTCGGTCATGAATTCCACATTGTAGCGCAGAAAATCAATAAACTCACAGGCTGCATCGATCTCAGCCTGATGAACGTTTTTACTTTGGCCGATCATCGTCGCAGCATTCAGACGGTCTCTGTATGGCCCGGCAATAAGTTCTGCTGCCTTAAGAAAAATCGCTGCGCGGTGCTCCCAGCCCAGTTTGTTCCATTTTTCTTTTGCAGCCAACGCTGTGTCGATGGCATCGTCTACGTGCTGCATCGTACCTTTATAGTAAAAGCCAAGGTCGTGTTTGTGATCCTG
>JAEZYN010000126.1 GCA_023419095.1 Bacteroidota bacterium
GGTCGCACGTTCGAGTCGTGTCCCCGCTACTAAGCAAAAAGAATCACTTTGGTGGTTCTTTTTTTTTGATCAATCATCCCGCTTCAGATTCACGCCTTTTTTTCGTAAATTTGAATATGGCAAAAATCATCAGAATCCACCCCGATAATCCGCAGGAAAACCTGATCGATGAGGTCGTGAAAACGCTGAAGAACGGCGGCCTTATCATCTATCCTTCCGACACGGTGTACGCGCTTGGCTGTAATATTTTCGATATCCGCGCAATGGAAAAACTCGCCGCGATAAAAAAAATTAAGCTTGCAAAAGCACAGTTTTCCATTATCTGTAACGATTTGGGACATCTTTCCAATTTTACAAAGCCGATAGACACACCGGTTTTCAGATTTCTGAAAAGTAAAATTCCGGGACCGTTCACCTTTATCCTTGAAGCCGGCAAAAGCCTGCCACTCGCTTACAAAGGCAACAAAACGGTCGGAATCCGCGTACCGGACCATATAATTCCACAACTCATCGTCGAAAAACTCGGTCATCCGATCGCTTCCACCTCTGTAAAAGACGACGACGAAGTTATCGAGTACTCGACCGATCCCGAACTGATCGCTGAAAAATACGGTCAGTTGGTGGATATCGTGATCGATTCCGGTTATGGGGATAACGTCGCTTCCACCATTATCGATCTTACCAGTGGCGAACCCGAAATCATCCGCCAAGGAAAGGGTGTTTTGTAATTGAAGATTGAAGACCGAAGACCAAAGAAGGAGCTTAAAAAAGCGGTAATCATGGCTTTTCAATTTGATGAACCAACTAATTGCGTTTAAAAATTCGCTGAAATAATTTATTTTAAAATATGGGCAGAGACCGTAACTTCGGTCTACTGACTCATAAGTACAGACTCTATGAAAATACTTACGTCTCCCGCCAAACTCATGAGCATGGATT
Source organism: Bacteroidota bacterium (assembly GCA_023419095.1). Taxonomy (GTDB): domain Bacteria; phylum Bacteroidota; class Bacteroidia; order Flavobacteriales; family Weeksellaceae; genus Kaistella. Next base: position 940 of record JAEZYN010000126.1, read on the forward strand.
ATTCAAGCGAATTGCTGAAACCCACTACTCCGGGGTTTATCGGGGAAGCTGCTTTGATACATTCTTATTTAAAGGAAAAAACACCGCGCGAACTGTCAGATTTGATGGAGATTTCCGCCAAACTCGCCGACGAAAACTGGGAAAGAAACCAGCATTGGAAGCCGAAACCACGCAGCAAAGAATCATCTGCTGCCCTGTTTGCTTTTACGGGAGAGGTGTACCGTGGGCTTGATGCGAGAACGTTAGACGAAGATTCCCTGAAATATCTGCAGAAAAACTACCGCATTCTTTCGGGTCTGTACGGCCTGCTGAGACCTTCTGACAAAATCATGCTGTACCGACTTGAAATGGGACGCAATTTTGCGTTTGAGCACTACAGAAATCTTTACGAGTTCTGGCGCGATAAAATTACAGAAAAGCTGAATGCCGAACTTAACACAAAAGACATCATACTGAACCTTGCCAGCAATGAATATTTTAAAACACTCGACAAAAACAAACTCAAAACACCTGTCATCAACTTTGATTTCTACGAAATGAAATCCGGAAAACCCAAGACTATAGTGGTTTACACAAAACACGCGCGCGGTCTGATGGTGCGTTACTGCGCAGAAAACCAAATTAAAACACTGGACGGAGTGAAAGGTTTCAATCTCGAAGGTTACCGGATCGATGAAGAACTTTCAACCCCGACAAACCTGGTTTTTAACCGCTGAAACCATTAAAAAAAATTAAAACAATGAACTACCACACCCGAAAATGGATAAAACCTGAAGACCTGAACCCCAACCACACCCTGTTCGGTGGCCGACTGCTGCAATGGATCGACGAGGAAGCCGCACTTTATGCCATCGTACAGCTTGAAACGCCACGGTGTGTGACCAAGTACATTTCGGAGATCAACTTCGTGAGTTCGGCTAAGCAGGGCGACATCATCGAGATCGGTATCGAAGCCACCGATTTTGGAAATACCTCGATCACGCTGCACTGTGAAGTCCGAAATATGATGACGCGGCAAACCATCATCACAATTGACAAGATTATCTTTGTGGGCGTGAGCGAAGACGGGAAACCGACACCGCACGGCAAAACCAAAATAGAGTTCATCGCCGACCGTCTGAAAAACCTGGAAGATGAAGCTTTTCATTAAGAATATGGTCTGCAGCCGCTGCATAAGCGCGGTTGAAAATATTTTCAGCGAGGCGGGAATCAGTTTCTCGGCGGTAACTCTCGGCGAGATAGAAACGGAAAAAGGACTGAGCGCAAATGAACTTCAGCAGCTAGACAGGCTGTTGCAGCAGAGCGGTTTCAAGCGTCTCGAAGACCGTGCGAAACAGGAAATCGGAAAGGTAAAAAAAGCGATCATCACTAAAATTGATACGCTGGATATTTCCGAGGATTTTATCCTGTCCAATTTTGTATCCGAAAATCTTCACAAAGATTACAGCAGCATTTCAAAGAATTTTTCGCAGCACGAAAACGTCACTTTGGAGCAGTATTTCATCCTCCAGAAGATAGAAAAAGTAAAGGAACTGCTTTCCTATAATGAGTTTTCGCTCACGGAAATATCGGCCAAATTAGGCTACAGAAGTGTCCAGCATCTGTCATCACAGTTCAAAACCATCACCGGTTTCACGCCGTCCGTTTTTAAAAAATTAAAAGAGAAAAACCGCATCGCGCTCGACAAGGTCGAAATTCTGTAAGATTGTTCCTTATATTTATAAAAGTTTCCGGATCCGATTTCCGAATTTTGGAACATAAATGTATCTCTTATGGAAAACAGTCACCATTCTCATAAAAACACGCCTGCTTCTGAACGCATCTCACCGAGCTCAGTATATTATTGCCCGATGGAATGCGAAGGCGAAAAAGTATATTTCTCACCAGGCAAACGCTGCCCTGTCTGCAACATGTTTCTGGTACCGATTGAGGAACGCGCAGATTATCAAGACAAACCCGCCACCTACTCCAAAACTAATCTTCCGGAAAATTTTAAAGATAAAACCGGCGAATACTTCTGCCCGATGTTCTGTGAAGGCGACAAAACCTATCCTACTGATTCTGGCTGCCCGGTCTGCCACATGCATCTGCAGCAGATCGATCAGGAATTACTTAAAAATAATCAGTCATCGCACGCCGGCCATGTTCACGCTCAGTCGCATGCGCAACATCCTGTTTCGGTTAACCCGGACAACGCTGGAAAATACTATTGTCCGATGTTTTGTGAAGGTGACAAAGTTTACGATTCCAATGTCGGCTGCCCGGTCTGCGGGATGGATCTAGTGCAGATTCCCGTTAAAGGAGAAGATGCGGAAGACGGCACCTATGTTACATTAAAACGCAAGTTTTTTATTGCGCTGGCATTCACACTGCCTGTTTTCATTCTCTCGATGGGCGGAATGTTTATCGATTTTCCTTTCAGCTACAGATTTCAAGGACTTCTCGAGTTCCTGCTTACTTTGCCAGTACTTTTTTATGCCGGCTGGTTTCTTATAAAACGTGGGTGGATTTCATTTAAAACGTGGAACCTTAATATGTTCAGCCTGATCGCCTTGGGCGTTTCTGCCGCATTTATGTTCAGCATCGTGACATTGGCTTTCCCGAACGTTTTTCCGCACGAAATGGTTCATAGTGAAGGTGTACCACTCTACTTCGAAGCAGTTTGCGTCATTCTGACGCTTGTCATTTTGGGTCAACTGATGGAGGCCGCTGCGCACCGCCGCACCGGCAACGCGATCCGCGAACTGATGAATCTTTCACCAGATGAAGCCAATCTGCTCGTTGATGGTACTGAAAAAAAAGTGCCATTGGCTGAAATTAAAGTTGGTGATCTACTGCGCGTGAAACCGGGTGAAAAAGTACCTGTCGACGGCAGTATTTCCGAAGGCAATTCCAGCATCGATGAAAGTATGATCACGGGCGAACCCATTCCGGTTGAAAAAAAATCCGGTGATAAAGTTACATCAGGAACGATCAACGGAAACAGCGCTTTCGTCATGACTGCCGAGAAGGTTGGTAATGAAACGCTGCTCGCCCATATCATAAAGATGGTTCAGGAGGCCAGCCGCAGCCGTGCCCCCATCCAGACACTGGTAGATAAAGTATCACGGATATTCGTACCAACGGTAATTGCCGTCGCGGTTCTGACGTTTATTGCATGGTTTATCTTTGGCGGTGAAGACCGTCTGATCAAGGCATTTGTCAATGCAGTAGCAGTGCTGATCGTGGCGTGTCCCTGTGCCCTTGGTTTAGCGACTCCGATGAGTTTAATGGTGGGCATCGGTAAAGGTGCTAAAAATGGCATCCTGATAAAAAATGCTGAGGCACTCGAACAGATGAATAAGGTTAACGTGCTCATTACCGATAAGACAGGTACACTCACTGAAGGTAAACCCAGTCTGGACCATATTTACGCAGGTTCCGGCGACCGGCAAAGTGTGCTGAGTCTGGCCGCGGCATTAAATCAAAATTCAGAACATCCGCTTGCAAATGCAGTTTTGAAGGAATCTGCCGAACAACAGATTCAAATAGGTAAAGTTGAAGATTTTGAAAACATTTCCGGAAAAGGACTGAAAGGTCGCATCTCAAATGAACAGATTTTGTTGGGAAATGAAGCTCTGTTGAAACAGTTTGGCATTGAGATTCCTGACTCAGTCCGGCAGCGAGTGACGGAAATGCAGGATGATGCGAAAACAGTTTCATACCTGTCTAAAGGTGACGAAGTTTTTGGCTTCCTGAGCTTCTCCGATAAGATAAAATCTACCTCAAAAGAAGCATTGAATTATCTTAGGCAGCACAATGTGGAAGTCATCATGATGACCGGTGATAACGGGCACACCGCAGCAGCAGTTGCGGATGAACTCGGAATTGAAAAGTTTTTTGCAAGCCAGCTTCCGCAGTATAAACTTGAAAAGATAAAAACGCTGCAGCATTCGGGACACATAGTTGCGATGACGGGCGACGGCATCAATGATGCACCTGCGCTGGCGCAGGCCAATATTGGCATTGCAATGGGAACAGGCACTGATGTAGCCATTGAAAGTTCCGAAATCACGCTGCTTAAAGGTGATCTTTTGGGTGTCGCGAAGGCACGCATTCTCAGCGAAAATCTGGTAAAAAACATTCGTCAGAACCTCTTTTTTGCGTTCATTTATAACACGCTCGGCATTCCGGTGGCCGCAGGATTGCTCTACCCTTTCTTCGGCATATTGCTCAGCCCGATGCTTGCTGCGGCCGCAATGAGTTTAAGTTCAGTTTCAGTAATATTAAATTCGCTGAGGCTTAATAATGTGGATTTAAATGTGAAATAATTTAAAAACGCGTTAAAAATTCCTTAAACGCGGGCAAATTTAATGTTGGCAGCAAAGGCGGCAATATTTTTGCAGCCTTATTTTGCAAAATATTAAATATGGCAAATTTAGCAGACAAAAAAATCGCAGTTTTAGCTGCTGACGGCTACGAACAGTCCGAACTTGAAAGTCCGGTAAAAGCACTGAAAGATGCTGGGGCAAATGTCGAAATCGTTTCGCTGAAATCCGGCAAAATAAAATCAATGAAAGACCATGAATGGAGTGATCCCGTCGAAGTTGACCGCACGGTTTCTGATGCTAAAGCTTCGGACTATGATGCGCTTTTATTGCCCGGTGGCGTGATTAATCCTGATACGGTGCGCTCGGATAACGGTGCAGTTTCATTTGTAAAGGAATTCTTTGAATCAAATAAACCCGTCGCTGCTATTTGTCATGGTCCACAGACACTGATTACCGCGGGTGTGGTAGAAGGCAGAAAAATGACCTCGTATGAAGCGGTTGGAATTGACCTTAAAAATGCAGGTGCAAACTGGGTAAATGAAGAGGTAGTGACTGACGGAAATCTTACCACAAGCCGAAAACCTGATGATCTTCCGGCTTTCAACAAAAGAATCGTGGAGGAATTTGCTAAATAAACCTCTAGAAACAACACGATGGACGAAAAAATTCCAAGCCAGCGAAAAGGTGCCACCACCGACGTGTCTTCCAGTATTGAACTTGAAACCGAGGAGCTTGCAATCGAACATTTTCAGACAGTGAAAAAACGCTTTCTGGCGATGAATTCGTGGGAAATGTATGCGGGTGAAGAAAAAGCGGAATTTTCGCTTCGTGACAAAGACGGGAAAATTCTGCTTGAAGAACCCAAAATGGGTGATTATTTCTGTATTAAAACCCCCGGTCTGCACAACAAGACCGGTGACGGCTATGATTGGGTACAGATTGAACATATGGAAGAAGAAGCCGATGCCCACAGCGAATGCGTTTACATCCGTGTGCGGCCCTGCGCCAATCCTACTAAGCCTGATGAGAAGGTGGCTCACTTTTTCGATCCGGAAGCAACTTCAAATTTCCTTATTAAACGTGTCGGCCGCGAGATCATTGCGGAAGTACACGGACGCAATGAAAGTCCGAATGATGACGATGTAGGTATACTCGAAAAAGTACGTAACAAGATTGTCGCGCTGGGCGGAATGCTGATTGCCAGTGAATTTCAATGGAAAGCACTGACATCAGGTATCATCAAGTATGAAAAATAAAATTTATGTGGGCTGTTCCGGCTTCACAGGGCGTGCTTGGAAAGGATATTTCTATCCGGAAGACCTGCCGGGGAAGGAACAGCTCACATTTTATTCAAACCACTTTAATGCTGTTGAAATCAATTCAACATTCTACCGGAAACCGCGTCAGCAGACACTTGCCAACTGGCGAGATGCGACCGGTGACAGTTTTCGGTTCTTTATAAAGATTCCAAAAACAATTACGCACATCAGCAAACTCAATGAAACCCAGGAAGAAGTAACGTCGTTCTGCAACTATATTTCTGAAGGTTTGATGGCGAAACTTGCGGGATTTCTATTCCAGCTTCCGCCCTCATTTCATTACGATGAAGAAAATCTTGCAAAAGTTTTGGCAACAGTTTCAGCAGGTTATTTAAATGTAATAGAATTCCGTCACAGCAGCTGGTGGCGGGATGATGTTTTCAGGATATTAAATGAGAACAATCTTGTGTTTTCCGGCGTGAGTTATCCGAAAGGAATAAGTGATGAATTCGTTACGAACCAAGATAAAACGGCATATTACCGTCTGCGTGGCGTACCTGTCATGTTTAAATCTGAATATTCCGAAGACGGACTGTCCCGTATAGCAGCAGAAATCAGAAACAGCGGCCGGGACGTTTACGTCTTTTTTAATAATAGTTGTGGTACAGCTGCACTAAAAAATGCTTTACACTTAAACAAATTACTGGTAATTTGATTTAAAATTTACGTTCGACAACATAATCCAGCATCAGCAACAGTGATCGTTTTGCTTCACCGTCCGGAAATTCGGCGAGGATGTTTTTGGCCCTTAGCTGGTAGTTTTTCATCACACCAATCGCATAATCAAGTCCGCCGGACGATTTCACAAACGCGATCAGTTCCTTAACGCGTTTTGTATCTGTATTGTATCGGCGAATTGTTGTAAGATAGTATTTGCGGTCAGCCGGGCTCGCATTAGTCAGCGTGTAAATAAGCGGTAGCGTCATTTTCTGCTCTTTGATATCGATACCGACGGGTTTGCCGATTACATTCGAAGTCAGATAGTCGAAAAGATCATCTTTGATCTGGAATGCCATCCCTGTCAGCGTGCCAAACTCCATCATCCTGTTAGCCAGATTTTCATCAACCCCGTTGGATAAAACACCGATTTCGCAGCATGCAGCAATGAGCGTAGCTGTTTTCTGGCGGATGATTTCATAATAAACATCTTCGGTAATATCGAGTTTACGGGCTTTTTCCAGCTGCAGCAATTCGCCTTCAGCCATTTCACGGATGGTACGTGAAATCACGGCGAGCAAATCAAAATCTTTATGGTCCGTTGAAAGCAAAACCGCTTTTGAAAGTAAATAATCGCCGACCAAAACAGCAATCTTGTTCTTCCACAAAGCATTAATAGAGAAGAAATTACGCCGCTTGAAGCTTTCATCTACTACATCGTCGTGAACTAAAGTTGCGGTGTGAATCAGTTCGATCATCGAGGCACCGCGGAAAGTTTTTTCATTCACCTCTCCCACCAGTTTTGCACACAGAAACACGAACATCGGCCGCATCTGCTTTCCTTTTGTAGTCACAATAAATCGTGTTACTTTGTCCAGCAACGGAACATTACTTTTCATGGATTCATAAAACTTCTGTTCGAAAAGTTTCATTTCCGCGGCAATGGGCATTCGGATTTCTTCTACGGTATTAGCCACAAAATGTCTGGTAAAAAGGTTTATTTAAAATGATCACAAATATAATTAAAATCAAGCCAGTTGCTGACTTTTTTATAGATGAAAGCAACCGGAATGCCATCAGCAATGGATTATTTCAATTGAGCATGCGGTACAAAGTACATTCGGGGTTTCACTTTGCCCAACGGATGGCGAAACTCCTCGCCGGAAATATATACGCCATCACGGTCAGCGGCGATACCTTCAATCTGGCCCAAAGACACCGATAATCCGAGATAGTATTTTTTAGAAGAACCTGCGAAGAATATTCCCGGCTCATTTTCATTAAAAACCATAAGATACACTTCCGTGGTTTTCGTATAGCCAATGAGATAAAGATTTCCATCAAAATATTCGGCATCTGTGACCACGAATCCCGTTTTGAAGGATTCAATTTTCTTTGCCGGTTGCGATATGTTTAAATTAGGATCAATGACGTAATGACTCGTGGCTTTTGAAGCCCATTCCTTGGTGAAAATATGGATTTTACCATTTAGAAATATCATCGCTTCAGCATCATAATCATTATTAATGACGCGTCGCGTAAAATCGGTCTGGTCCGGATAAAAATACGGAATGACGTCCGGCTGGGAAGCAGATCTTACGGCAAGACTGTCTGTATTAAATTTTAAGATTTTCAAATCTTGGCGCGTGCCGGCATTATTACCAAAATCACCAACATAGATCGAAACCGAATCGCTCGCAATAGCTTCCCAGTCTGTATTTTTAACATTTGTTGACCAGACGTTCCTTATTTTTGCAGAATTAGGATCAATTTCAAAAATTTCAGCTGAATTACCGCCATCATTGATAGTGTAAAGCTTGTCTTTAAAAAAACTGAGACCCGAATTCTCCCTCAGGCTGTCGGTGAAGGTGGCGGTTTCGTATTTTTTAAGTTTAAAAATTTCAACTTGCTGAGCGGCTATACTTTGCACAAAAAAAAAGGTTAGCCAAAAAATCAGTCTGTTCATAAATCGGGAAGTCTTCTCAGCAAGATACGGATTTTAATAAAATCGAACAAAAGAGTGGCTACAAGTAGAATTGCGGCAAAATAAAGTGCCTGCATACCGATCACATTGGTGGTGAGCTTGTGTACATAAAAGAAACCGACCACGTTCACCAGGCCGGCCACTAAACTCAGCAGTGAAGCAATTCCGACATTGTGCGTGCGGTACGAGTTTTACCTTTGTACGAAAACATTAGTCACCCGCTTTATTGGCCAGCTGCCCGCAGGCCGCGTCTATATCGCCGCCACGGCTGCGACGAACGAGCACGTTGATCCCTGCATTGCCGAGCTCGTGCACATAGCGTTCCTCAGCTTCGATGCTCCGGTAATCGAATTTACCTTCGCCAATCGGGTTGTATTGTATCAGGTTTACTTTTGACGGAACTTTCTTAGAATATCTGATGAGCGCTTTGATGTGTTCGTCATCATCGTTGATGCCGCCCCAGACGCAATATTCGTAAGTCACGGGGTTTCCGGTTTTCTGATACCAATACTGCAATGCCTCCATGATTTCCGTCAGTGGAAACTTTTCCGAAAACGGCATAATTTCGTTTCGGGTTCTCTCAACCGCCGAATGCAGTGAGAGCGCCAGATTGACACGCAGATTTTCATCCGCCAGCATTTTGATCATCTTTGGGATTCCCGATGTGGAAACCGTGATGCGTCTGGGTGACATGCCGAGACCTTCCGGCGTGGTAATCTTCCTGATGGCTTCTACCACGTTTTTATAATTCATCATCGGTTCGCCCATGCCCATGAAAACGATGTTCGAGAGTGGCCTGTCAAAATACATTTTGCTTTGCTGGTCGATGAGTGCTACCTGATCTACGATTTCGGCCACTTCCAGGTTGCGCATCCTTTTGAGTTTTGCGGTTGCGCAGAATTCGCAGTTCAGAGAGCAGCCAACCTGTGAGGATACGCATGCCGTTGTACGCGTTTCGGTTGGGATTAAGACAGATTCCACCATAAGTCCGTCGTGCAGCTTTACGCCGTTTTTTATGGTGCCGTCCTTGGATTTTTGAAGAAGGTCAACAGAAATGGGATTGATGGTGTATTCGAGGGCAATTTTTTCGCGCAGTTCTTTCGAAAGGTTCGTCATGTCATCGATCGAATGCAGGTTTTTGCTCCACAGCCAGTCATATACCTGCTTCGCACGGAAAGGCTTTTCGCCTAAGGTGACGAAATAGTTCTTTAATTCTTCGAGCGATAAGGTGCGGATGTCCTTCAAATTTGATTTTTAGATTTTAAATTTTAAATTTTAGATTAAGAGCGACCTCCTGCTCTTAATCTAAAAATTTAAAATCTATAATTTATAATTTCTTACAGAATAAGCATCGCATCACCGTATGAGTAAAATTTGTACTCATTTTTGATGGCTTCTTCGTAAGCATGCATTAAGAAATCTTTACCTGCAAACGCAGCAATCATCATCAGCAGCGTCGATTTAGGTGTGTGAAAATTCGTAATCATTGAATTCGCAACGCCAAAATCATGTGGTGGGAAAATGAATTTGTTTGTCCAGCCGTGGTAAGGTCCGATTTTCTTATTAGACGAAACCGAAGTTTCCAAGGCGCGCATCGTTGTAGTTCCTACGGCACAAACGCGTCGCTGTTCAGCTACTGCATTGTTGATGATATCCGCATTTTTCTGGTCGATGATCGCTTCTTCCGATTCCATTTTGTGTTTGCTCAGATCTTCCACCTCAATTGGGTTAAAAGTTCCAAGACCTACGTGCAGCGTCACTTCCGCGAAATCGATTCCTTTGATCTCAAGGCGTTTCATCAAGTTTTTAGAGAAGTGAAGTCCGGCAGTTGGCGCAGCAACAGCACCTTCATGCTTAGCGTAAATTGTTTGGTAACGCTCTGCATCTTCGGGCTCCACGGCTCTTTTGATGTATTTTGGAAGTGGAGTTTCACCTAATTCTTTTAATTTGGCTCGGAATTCCTCATAAGATCCGTCATACAGGAATCTTAGGGTGCGTCCACGTGAGGTTGTGTTGTCGATAACTTCCGCAACTAGCGATTCATCCTCAGTAAAGAAAAGTTTGTTCCCGATACGTATTTTTCGTGCCGGATCTACCAAAACGTCCCAAACACGGGTTTCACGGTCGAGTTCGCGAAGAAGGAAAACCTCGATCTTCGCGCCGGTTTTTTCTTTGTTTCCATAAAGTCTGGCCGGGAAAACTTTGGTATTATTAAAGATAAAAAGGTCTTTTTCCTCGAAATAATCAACCACATCACGGAAATATTTGTGCTCGATGGTTTCGTCTTTACGGTTCAGCACCATCAGTTTGGCGTCATCGCGGTGTTCGGAAGGATGTTCTGCCAAAAGTTCTTCAGGCAGGTGGAAATTGAAATCAGATGTCTTCATTTTTTTAAATTACGGTTTAAAAATTAGGGTCCGAAAGAAAATTTTTCGGCCTGCAAAGATACGACTTTAGAACAGCGAAGTCAAGTAGCCCGCCCACTAATAAACAAGCGGTGTTGGCAGCTTGATGGTCAGGTCCACATTTTTGTGCTCTGAAAGTATAAGTGCACAACTGGTTTTACCTTCAGAAATCTGATCTTTCGTGACGATAAAATTACCGGAATAATGTAAACTTTCCGCCGGCTGCAGCGAATCGCTGTGCGAGATGGCGTACATTGGAAAAAGATTTTTATTGGCCGGTACGAGTTTAAGCAAATGTTCGCAAGCGGGCTTTTTAGTTTTTTTGCGGTATATCTTCATCAAAACCTGTTTTGGCGATGCAGAAACGTCGGTAAATTCGGCTCGTTCTTTACTTTTAGGGCGTTTTTTTATTGAATATGAATATTCGTAAATGAAACTGAACTGTATATCGTCTTTGTTATTACTTTCAATCACTTTAAAACGGTGAGCCAGATCGTTACGTATATCGAACAACGTGGACGTCATTCCATCTTCTAATTTTATCAGTTTCAAATAGTAACTGAAATCGTCACTGTTAAAATACCAAACGGAGTCTTCAGTTTGCATAAGGTTATTCTGAAAACTGTATTTCGCTAGAAAATCAAATCCATAAGACTGTGCAGACAGAAAAGTTGTCACATTTAAAAATACAAAGACAGCAAGTTTTTTCATAAATAGTTTTTAATAATTTTCCACGCTTCCAGTTTTTTTTCAAAACCGATTGTATGAAGCGGGCTTGTGGAAGGCAAGACCTCAAGTGGGATTTTCAAATCTTTACCCATCATCTTCCGCGCTTCTTTGGCAGATTTCTGTCCGTTGCTGAAGGTAGCCTGAATGTTGGGATAATCGGTCACGAGCTGCAGAACGTCATTATGCTCTTCATTCCGGATCTTGGCATCAGAACTTCCTTCCCTTTCACAGGAATCGATCATGTCCCAAAGTGCAATACCGTGTTTGTGTAATAATGCTGTCCTGACCTTATAATCCACTGTATATTCTTCGTCAAACAGATGAAAAAGGATCTTCCAGAACTGATTTTGGGGATGTGCGTAATACTGCTGCATTTCGAGTGATTTTACGCCCGGCGCCGAGCCGAGGATCAATATTTTGGAGCTTTTTGAAATGATGGGTGGAAAAGAAGTGATGCGCTCAGCCATAAATTTTCAAACTCAAAATAAAAAGTGGAATGATAAATGTAAGACCTAAAAATATAAAAATTTAAGTTATGAAAAAGTTATCACTAATCTTCGGAATATTCGCCATGCTTATTACCAGCAGCTGCCGCGAAATCGTAAATACCGTTCTAGACGCATTGCCGCCCTTTGACGTGCCGTTTTCAACTAATCTTACTGTGCCGCTCGCTGCCGTAAGTACGACCGCATACACACGCACACCCGAAATCCCGATGAACATCAATCTGGATGCGAAAATAAAAGAAAACAACCCCAACTACTCTATCAACAATCTAAAATCAGTAAAACTGAACACGCTGAAAGTAGATTATGTAAGTTCGCAGCTTGACACGAGACTGAACGTGATCAAAAATGCTCGGATCTACGTGAAAGCCCCTAACCAAGCGGAAAGACTGATCGCTACGGTGTCTGACAATACAAATCCCGAAACCCTCACTTTTAGTGTTCTGGATGAAGAATTGCTCAATTATTTCAAAACAAATCAGAATTCTCTAATATTTGAAGTCATGGCTTCTACGCCAACAGCAGACCAAATGACGGTAAAAATGACCTCAGGTTTCAAAATTCGTGTGCAGCTTTAATTATAATTCTATGCAAAAAAAATGGCTTTTGAAAAATTCAAAAGCCATTTGTTTTTTTAGAGCGTTTCCTTTAACCATGCAAAGAATTCACGCTGCCAGACCAACGCGTTTTGCGGATTAAGAACCCAGTGATTTTCGTTCGGGAAGTAAAGGAATTTCGATTTGAGACCGTGCAGCTTTGCCGCCTGAAACGCTTCCTGCCCCTGTTCATAAGGTACACGATAATCGATACCGCCCTGGATGATCATAATTGGTTTGTTCCATTTATCCACGAAATTTATGGGATTAAACTCTGTGAATGCTTTCGGCAGCGGTTTGTCCGTCATTTTTCCTATGTCCCAGTTTGCAAACCACAGTTCCTCTGTTGTCAGCGACCACGACTGCATATCAAAAAGTCCGTCGTGTGCTATGAAAGTCTTGAAGCGGTTTTCGTGGATGCCCGCAAGCATGAAAACGCTGTAGCCACCGTAGCTCGCGCCTACCGCACCCATTCTGTCACCGTCAACGTAAGGCAGCGTTTTGGCATAATCTGTCGCGGCGAGATAGTCCTGCATTACCTGTCCGCCCCAGTCCTGAGAAATCTGTTCGTTCCATTTCGTGCCCCAGCCCGGCATTCCACGGCGGTTTGGCGCCACAATAATGTAATCATTTGCCGCCATTAGCGCAAAATTCCAACGCGTGCTGAAAGTCTGTGTAAGTGCCGACTGCGGGCCGCCCTGGCAGTAAAGCAACGTCGGATATTTCTTAGACGCATCGAAATTTGTCGGGTAAATAAACCACACGCCCATTTCTTTGCCGTCGGTGGTTTTCACCATTTTAAGTTCAGTACGTGACGTAGCTATTTTCGCGTAATTATCTTTATTAATGTCGGTCGCACGCGTCATTTCACCGTTTTTCAGGTTTACTTTATACAGATCTGCGTTGTGATTCATGTCGGTACGTCCCACCAAAAGTGTATTTTTTTCCTGTGCGTAGATTTCAGTCACATCAAAATTGCCTCTCGTAACCTGCTGAATTTTAGCGTTTTTCGGACTTAAAGAAAAAAGCTGTTTTGTACCGCGGAATGCTGTTGTGAAATAGATTGTTTTCGAATCCTGTGTCCAGAACACATCACCTGTAACGCTTTCATCCCAGTCTTTCGTGAGATTCTGCACTTTTTTAGTTTTCCAGTCCATGATCTTTACGTCATTTTTATCGGCTTCATAGCCGTCGCGCGCCATAGATTGCCACAAAAGCGTCTTGCCGTCGGGTGAAAATTTCGGCCCTACATCATAACCTTTATTGTCGGCTGTTAAATTGGTTGTCGTGCCTGTCGCTAAATCGTACGCAAAAATATCGGTGTTGGTCGATTTAGCATATTCAGCACCGCTCAAAGGTTTCGTGACATACAAAAGCTGAGTGGAATCCGTACTCCAGATGAAATCTTCGCTCCCGCCAAAAGGTCTTTGAGGCGCATCCCACGTTTTTCCCTCTAGTAAGTCCTTTGCGGAAGCCACGTCGTCCGCTACATTTACTACAAAAACATGATTGTATTTTCCTTCATTGAAATAATCCCAATGGCGGTGATTTAAATCTGTATAAATATGCGCGGTGGATTTCGGAACATCCTGATATTTGTCTTTACCTAAGACTTTCTCCACCAAAACCTGCTTGCTGAACGCAACTTTTTTGCCGTCGGGTGAAACCACGATATTATCAACAGCACCCACTGTATAGAAATCGATCCAGGTTTTGCCTGCGTCTTTGGAAAGGTAAATTTTCTCACCTTCGGATGCATACAACCCGTTGGAATCCCACTGAATAAGTGATTTCTTCCCTAAATCCAGCGCGGTGGATTCGGAATTTTTAATATTAAAAAAATAACTCTTCTTGTTGTTTTTTTCGGTCTTCAAATCTGTTTTCCCCACTGAATAAATAAGCGAAGAATGATCAGGTGAAACAGCGTTGACGCCGATTTTGTTCAAAGCCCACAAAGTTTCGGGCGTCATTACATTCTGGGCGTTCATAAGAAATGGCGCGACAAGCGCGAGCAGGGTGTTTTTAAATTTCATAGAAAATAAAGATTGATTGATGAAGTGCTTATTTGCACCATGGTGCTGCACAAAGATAAAAAATTAAGATTCACTGGGAATCAGGCTGCGCACAGTGGTCAGGAAAACCGCCGGGTCTTCAGGCGAAATCATAATGACTTTTCCGCTTTTTAGCTTAATTTTAATTTTCTTTTTGATGTTGGTCACGTACCACACGTCATTTCCATTAAAATAGCCAAAATAGCCAAAGAGTCCGCCAACACCGAATGTGCGAACGTTGAAACCTATTCTTTCATACTTTTCAATCTCAGCAATATCAGCGAAGGGAATTTTAATCGTGACAAAAAAATTCTTTATATAAATGGTTTGATTGGTAATTTCGAGTTTTGGTATCATCAGGTAAGCTGAAATTGCCGCAGCTAATAGCAGCGCTGTGACAATCCACTTTACAGCTTGACCATCAACTGTGGCAGTGTAAGCCAAAAAAGCTATTGCTCCTGTGGAAAATGCCCCAAAAATAATCGTGTAAATCATGGTCGCGCGATCCATCCGCGCGGTCTCAAAACTTTTCATCCGATTGCTTGCTTAATCATCCGATGAGCCTGCAATACCGCCAAGCAACGAGGTGATCAGTGAAAGTGCAATACTGAAAATCAATGCCCACCAAAAGCCGTCAACCGTCATTCCGTCAATAAAATAATCGGCTATTAAAATGACAATCGCGTTGATCACGAAGGAAAACAGACCGAGCGTAATAATGGTAAGAGGTAAACCCAAAATACTCAGGATGGGTTTAACGATAAGATTTAGGACGCCAAGTACGATAGCAAACACTATAGCGGTAGCAAAACCGTCAAAATGTACACCGGACAGAATTTTTGTTAAAAAGAAGGCGACAACGGCTGTAATAAGAAGTCGGATAATCAAATTCATAGCTTATATTTTTTAAAAGGTTGATTTTATTTAAGTTTCTTTTGCCTTAAAATTACGAAATTACTTACAGCGAAACGCATGCCTTTTTACAATAAATTTAGTTCAAAATACTGGCGAAAAAGCCTGACAACTGCTTTTGACAACTACTTTCGTTTTTAAAGGTGGCTTAAATTTATTATCTTCATCGCAAAAATTATTAATAATGAGACATTACGTTAAAGCAATAATGCTTTCTACGGTGTTTGCAGCAAACCTCAATGCGCAAACGGCGGACCCAATGGTACAATCAATCATGAATGAGACTTACCAGAATTCGCAGCTCGAACAGCTTGCCTACGAACTTCTGGATGGCATCGGACCCCGTCTGGTAGGCAGCCCGAAAATGCAGCAATCGCATGACTGGGCGGTGGAAAGATTTAAAAATTGGGGCATCGACGCGCGTAACGAACAGTGGGGCGAATGGAAATCCTGGGAAAGAGGAACTTCCACTATCGAGATGGTTGCACCGCATTCCCGGTCAATCGAAGGGATGCAGCTTGCTTTCAGCCCGGCCACAGGCGCCAAGGGTGTCACAGCAGATGTGGTAATGCTGCCAGAATTCGGCAGTGCTTCACAATTTCAGGCCTGGCTTCCTTCTGTGAAAGGCAAATTCGTAATGGTTTCCCAATATCAGGCGTCAGGCCGTCCGGAGTATAACTGGAAAGAATTTGCAACGCCGGAATCATTTGAAAAAATGAAGAAAGAATTTGAGGAAGCTTCAACAAAATGGCAAAACTCAATAAAATCGACCGGCGAAACTTCACGAACGCTGAATGCTAAACTTGAAGCTGCCGGCGCGGCGGGAATCATTTCCTCGAACTGGTCCAGAGGATTTGGCGTGAACAAAATATTCTCAGCAGGCACAAAAAAGATTCCTGTCGTCGATATTTCACTTGAAGATTACGGCCAACTTTACCGAATGATTCAGCACAAAAACACGCCAAAGTTTAAGATTACAGCGAACTCAAAAGACCGCGGCATGGCGCCGACTTTCAATACTGTTGCTGAAATAAAAGGATCTGAGAAACCGGATGAATACATCATTTTATCTGCTCACCTTGATTCCTGGGACGGCGGCACCGGTGCTACTGACAACGGAACAGGTACCATCACGATGATGGAAGTTGCCAGGATTCTTAAAAAATTATATCCCAATCCGAAACGCACCATCATCGTAGGACTTTGGGGCAGCGAGGAGCAGGGTCTGAACGGTTCGCGGGCTTATGTTTCGGCACACAAAGACCAGATGCCGAAGATCCAGGCACTCTTCAATCAGGACAACGGAACCGGACGTATCGCGAACATCAGCGGCCAGGGATTTCTGCATTCGTACGACTATCTGGGCCGTTGGCTGAATGCTGTACCTAAAGAACTTACAAAAGATATTAAAACAACCTTCCCTGGTTTTCCCGGCGGTGGTGGATCAGATCATGCGTCGTTTGTAGCGGCGGGCGTTCCTGCGTTTATGCTGGGATCGCTGAACTGGAGCTACGGAAATTACACTTGGCATACTAACCGTGATACCTACGACAAAATCGTATTTGATGATGTGAAAAGCAACGTAGCGCTGATCGCCATCCTGACTTACATGGCCAGCGAAGATCCAGAGAAAGCGTCTTCAGAAAGAATTAAACTTCCGACAGATTCACGCACCGGCGAACCAATGAAATGGCCTGAAGTTCGTGAGCCTACCAGAAAAGGAGGCGTAGATTAAAATAAATTTAGTTAAAAAAATTAAGACGTTTGCCTTTCGGTAAACGTCTTTTTTTTGACTTAAATTTAAGTTTTTCTAATCAAGTTCAATCCAGACCGGTGCGTGGTCGCTCGATTTTTCCCAGCCGCGTACGTGTTTGTCTACGCCGGCGTCTTTCAGCGCAGGTAAAAGTTCGGGCGACAGCAGAAAATGATCAATTCTCATTCCGGCATTCCGCTGATAAGCGTTCCGGAAATAATCCCAGAAAGTATAGATGGTTTCGTTCGGATACAGATGTCTGATGGCGTCCGTCCAGCCCTGCCCGATTAAGTTATGATAGGCTTCGCGCACTTCCGGCAGAAACAGTGCATCATTTTTAAACTTTTCGGGTTTGTACACATCGTTTTCGGTCGGCATTACATTAAAATCACCCGCGAGAACAATCTTTTTACCCGAATTAATGAGCATTTCTGCGTGTGCATCGAGACGTTCGAACCAGCGTAATTTGTACTCAAACTTGGGTCCTGGCACGGGATTTCCGTTTGGAAGATACAGACACGCAACGATAAGATCTCCGATTTTCACCTCCAGATAACGGCTGGCCTCATCCGAATCGTCGCCCGGCAGCGCGGTTCGTGAGACTTCCGGTTTCCCGGTTTTTGACAAAACTGCCACGCCATTCCAGCTTTTTTGCCCGAGCCATACCGCTTCGTAACCCGCGTCCATAATTGCATCTTCCGGAAAATTTTCCTGCGGAGCTTTCAGTTCCTGCAGACACGCAATATCAGGTTTGGTTTCGTTGAGCCATCGCAACAGCACAGGTAATCTGCCGTTTATGCCATTTACGTTATAAGTTGCTATTTTCATTTGATTTGTTTGAATTTAAAAAAAATTGACTGTCTTGATTGGAAGAGTTTTTGATATAGCCATTCAAAACCACGAATATGAGAGCAATTTGGAATGGAGCCATCGGCTTCGGACTGGTAAATATTCCCATCAAACTTTACACCGCAACCGGCGAAAGCAATCTTGATCTTGATATGCTCGATAAGGATGACCTTTCAAATATTAATTTTAAAAGAGTAAATGCAACCACCGGAAAAGAGGTCAAGTACGCCGATATCGTGAAAGGCTACAAGCTTGAAGACCGTTATATAGTGCTTACTCCGGAAGATTTCGAACAGGTAAATCCTGAAAAGAGCAAACTGCTGAACATCAAGCAATTCGTGGACATCAATGAAATCGACAGCATATATTTTGAATCCTCATACTTTCTTGAGCCGCAGAAAAATGGTGAAGATGCGTACAAACTGCTGCTTAATGCGATGATCAAAACCCAAATGGCAGGCATCGGCACCTTTATTCTGAGAGAGAAAGAAATTCTGTGTTTGGTTCGTCCGTATGATGATAAAATATTGATTCTTAACCGTATGCGCTATCCTGAAGAGATTCGGAGTTTCGAGGATTTAAAAGTTCCGTCTGCGAAAAAACCGAACGACGATGAACTCGAAATGGCTGAATCGCTGATCAAGCAGCGCGCAACCAAATTTGATCCGAAAAAATTTAAAAATACATACAACGAGGATTTAATGAAAATTATTGAAGCCAAAGCGAAAGGCAAAACCAAGAAAATCGAAGCCAAAGAAGAAGTTTCATCCAAAGCCACCGACCTTATGGCACAACTAAAAGCGAGTCTGGAGGCAGGTAAAGCGAAGGCGGGGTAGGTTTTGTTTAAACGTGTTTAAAGTTGTTTAAAGTTGTTTAAATTGTTCAAGGGGTTTAATGGTTCAATGTTGTTCAAATGGTTCAAGTTGCGAATAGTTCAAGTTTTTTAAACGTTTAAACCATGCAACTTGTTCGCTAATGACCAATTTGTGCTAATCCGATATAATTCGTCATAATTCGTATCATTCGATATAATTCGTCATAATTCGTTCTAAAATGAAATTAGAAGAATATAATAAAAAGCGTGATTTTTCGCAGACCAGCGAGCCAGAGGGAAAGCTTAAAAGTTCCGAAGGTAAATTGAAATTCGTTGTGCAGCGACACGCCGCGAGCCGTCTTCATTATGATTTCAGGCTGGAGATGGATGGCGTTCTGAAAAGCTGGGCTGTACCGAAAGGGCCGTCATTGAACCCCGCAGACAAGCGTCTGGCGATGATGGTAGAAGATCACCCGTTCGATTACCGCACTTTTGAAGGGACTATTCCCGCAGGAAATTATGGCGCAGGCGAGGTGGAAATCTGGGATGAAGGGACTTACGAACCTTTAAATAAAATTAAGGGGAAAAGTGACGATTCAGTGATGCAGAACGAACTAAAAAGCGCTTCGATAAAAATCATCATGCACGGAAAAAAACTGCAGGGTGAGTTTGCACTTGTAAAAATAAAAAACTCAGAGGAAGGAAATCCATGGCTGCTCATCAAACACAAAGACGACTTCGCGACCGACCATTACGACGCGGAGGAAAATACCAGCCCTGACTCGAAAGTCTCTGAATATCTTCAGGCCAAAAAAAAAAGTAAAAACGGCAGCGAATCCCAGAAAGTAAAAGGTTTCAAGAACTACACACCTGCTCTTGCGGGTGAGAAAAAACTCAAACAGTTTATCACACCGATGTTGTGCGGCACCACTGAAAAGCCCTTCACTTCCGCTGAGTGGGCTTTTGAAATAAAATGGGACGGCTACCGCGCTATCGCGGACCTGCGAAATGAAATTCAACTCTACTCGAGAAACGGGCTTTCATACACCGAAAAATTCAGGAAAATAAGTAATTCTCTTAAACTTCAGCATCACGAGATGATTCTGGACGGTGAGTTGGTGGCCTATGATGATAAGGGAAAACCCAATTTCCAGTGGTTGCAGCGCATCGGCGATAACCCAAATCTCATCGTAATCTATCAGGTTTTTGACTTGCTATGGCTAAATGGTCATTCAACGCAGGACATGGCTTTGCTTCAGCGGAAAGAGCTGCTCAAAGAAGCCTTAACGGAAACGGACGTCATTAAATATCATGATCACGTGCTTGAAAAAGGTGAGGATTTCTATCGTCTCGTAGAGAACCTGCAGCTCGAAGGAATGATTGCAAAAAAAATTGACAGCACTTATGAACCCGGCATGAGAACCGGCAACTGGCTAAAAATTAAAAGCCTTCAAACCGAAGAAGTCATTATTTGCGGATTCACGGCGCCAAAAGGCGGACGAAAAAAGTTTGGTTCATTGATTTTAGGCCGTTATTTTGACGGTAAACTGAAGTTTTGCGGGCACACCGGCACTGGTTTCAGTGATAAGATGCTGACCGAGCTGCACAAAAAAATGGAACCGTTGATTATCACTAAACCGCCGTTTGATGAAATTCCAAAAACCAACGATGTGGCTACATGGCTTAAACCTGAGCTTATCGCAGAAATTAAGTTTACCGAAATTACAGAAGAGCACATTTTCCGACATCCGGTTTTCCTCAGGTTGCGCGAAGACATTAAAGCAGAAGATTTAAACGACAGTAACCCTGAAGACTTAGACATAAAAAAAAATGAAAAGATATCAATTGCTAAAACCGAAATTCCGGACAGTGTGCCCATAAAAAAAACCGACAAAAAAGAAAATAATGAGCTCACGCTTGTTGGAAATCAAAACGTCAGACTAACCAATCAAAATAAAATCTACTTCCCGAAAGACGGCCTCACAAAGGGCGACGTGACCGCCTATTACCAAAGCATGGCGGAATATATCCTACCCTATCTGCAGGATCGACCGCAATCGATGAACCGGTTCCCCAACGGTATTGACGGCATGAGCTTTTATCAGAAAGATGCGTCGGACGAAACGCCTGTTTGGATCAAAACGCAAAAAGTTTATTCAGAATCAAATGACAAACTGATCAACTACATCCTCTGTAACGACAGAGCTACGATGGCCTATCTGAATAATCTTGGCTGTATAGAATTAAATGTCTGGACAAGCCGCGCGGAAACCTCCGACCGCCCCGATTATCTGGTGCTGGATCTGGATCCATCGGAAAGTAATTCGTTCGAAGAAGTGATACTCACCGCGAAAACTTTAAAGAAAGTGCTGGACCGAGCGCAGATTGAAGGCTTCTGCAAGACATCAGGTTCTTCCGGAATCCATATTTACATTCCGGCCGGAGCACAATATACGTTTGACCAGATTAAAGATTTCGCACACCTGATGATGCAGATGGTTCAGCAGGAACTGCCTGAGATTACGACACTCGAACGTGCGCTTCAAAAACGCGACAAAAGCAAAATTTACCTCGATTATCTGCAGAATCGCCGTGGCCAAACGCTTGCGAGTGTTTACAGCCTGCGTCCGAAAAACGGCGCGCCGGTGTCGATGCCGATTGAGTGGAGTGAACTGAAGGCTGGCCTCTCGCCTACTGACTTCAATATTGAAAATGCACTGGGGCGCGTTCAGACAAAAGGTGATCTGTTCAAACCCGTGCTCGGATCGGGATTTGATATGCTGAAAGCCATAGAATCGCTTTCCAAATCAGAAAATTGATATCGATTTTTGGTTCGGAATGCAGTTTCGGACGCATTTGGAAGCATTTTTGATAAGTGTTTTGTATGCAGAATCAGAACTACAAAAACCACAAAAAGTATTACGCACCACATCATTTCATCTTTTTGCCGATGTTGCTGATTTTAATGATTATGGGCGTTTGCAAAATATTTACTGATGAAGCCAATCAGCTGACGTGGATACTTTTTTCTGTGGTGATTTTTCTGATTTCCTACCTTGCCATTATGCTTCGCCAACACTATGCGTTAGGTAATCAGGACCGTATTATAAAACTTGAATTTAAGCAGCGTTACTTTGAGATTTTTAATGAAAGGTCCGATGACGTGGAAGGGAAACTCAGTTTTTCGCAAATTGCCGCGCTTCGGTTTGCGTATGATGATGAGTTTAAAATTTTAATTAAACGGGCATTGAACGAGAATATATCCGGTGATGAAATTAAAAAAGCCATTGTAAAGTGGCGTCCGGACAATGACCGTGTTTAAGTATTCTGATAAACATTAAAAAAATATATTATGAAAAAGTTCACATTATTCAGCTTAATGACATTAGCTTTAATGACCTTGACAGGATGCGACGCCATCGAAACCATCTTCAAAGCCGGCATGTGGTGGGGAATTATTCTCGTTGTAGCCGTGATCGGACTCATCCTCTGGCTTTTTACAAGAAGTAGAAAATAGTTGCAATGCAAAAAGATTCTAAAAAGAAAATCCGTCCGGAACAGGAACAGTCCAAGCCCGGACTCGAAAAAGAAATGACGCCGAAACCCGACAGCCAGCCCGTTCCCGCAGGGGAAAAACTCGCGGGAAAAGTTGCGCTGATCACGGGTGGCGATAGTGGCATTGGCCGCGCGACTGCACTTTTATTTGCCGAAAATGGTGCAGATATCGCTATTGCTTATTTAAATGAAAAGGCAGACGCGGAAGAAACGAAAGCCGGAGTTGAAAAACTGGGCCGAAAATGTCTTCTGATTGAAGGTGATCTTGGCAATGAGTCGCACTGTAAAAAAGTAATCAGCAAGACCGTCAAAAAGTTTGGTAATCTTGATATCCTGATTAATAATGCAGGCACACACTGGGAATCCGAATCGATCGAGGACATCACCACAAAGCAGCTAATGGACACTTTTAATGCTAATTTTTTCTCCATCTTCTGGCTGACCAAAAATGCGATGCCGCATCTGAAAAAAGGTAACAGCATTGTAAACACTACGTCTGTGACGGCCTATCGCGGCAGTGATCATCTCATCGATTATGCGGCTACAAAAGGTGCGATTCTTTCTTTTACCAGAAGTCTTTCGGCCAACCTCGCAGAAAAAGGTATCCGCGTGAACGCAGTGGCGCCGGGACCTATCTGGACGCCCTTGATAGCTTCAACCTTCGATAAAGAATCTGTTGCGGAATTTGGCAGCGACGTGCCGATGAAACGTGCGGGCGAAACACGCGAAGTCGCGACGTGCTTCCTGTTCCTCGCAAGTGATGATTCTTCGTATATCACCGGACAGGTGCTGCATCCGAACGGTGGCGAAATCGTTGGTAGTTAAAATTCGGGATTAAGTAATTGTAAATAAACTATGAGCACGCCCGAAACTGAAATCGTACAGGCACTTACACCGGCAAAAATCGTAAAGATCATGAAAGATCCGGTGAAATCGGCCAAAGCGGTGAGTCTTGTTTACACCACCGACCGTGACAGTGCCGGTATTGTACGGAAAAAAAGGGGAAAAAAATTCGCCTATTTTATTGACGGTGAAAAAATTAAGGATGTGGAAGAAATTAATCGGATCAACAAACTCGCGATTCCGCCGGCGTGGGAAAACGTGTGGATTTGCAGCCTGCAAAACGGCCATTT
>JAEZYN010000082.1 GCA_023419095.1 Bacteroidota bacterium
GGAGTAGGATATGAAGGTATTATCCAATGAGGAGGAGTTTACCTGCGCAACACCGCTGCCGGATACAGATATCGTGTTTTGTCCGGAATAAAGCGAAATAGTTTTACTGAGACCCGGAATCAGCTGCCAGTCGTGTGCGGAGGGAGACTCACCAAGCGTATATGAAACTCCGGTTATCGGCGTACTGTCATTCACGCCTGAGGTAGATACAGCACTTTCAGATCTTACGATTCCGAGGTACTTAAAGATATTGCTTGTATCGAGAATCGGATTCCACTTGTTGTTTTGCCAATAGTAGAAACCTTTACCTGTAGTATTATTGGTATTGTAAACAAGAAGGGAAGACGCAGGTGAAGTAGCCGGTGCCGGATTATTCAGATTGGGAATGGAAACGTTTGGCAGCAGAACTCCTTTGTTGGCCGCAGCTATTTTCAGGACCTCGGAGTTGTCAAAGGTGGTGACATTGGTACCAATACCTACCTGCGCATGGCATAGCCCCACTGTTACCAGGAACCCCAGTAGTAGATTTTTTTTCATCAGTCGTGTTTTGTGTTGCCACAAATATACAACGAATATGAAACGATGCAGTAGGTCTATTCACCTTAATAAAAGGGTTAAAACACCTTTCGATAATTAATGTTAAATTCTAATAGATGGCATTAAATAATGAGAAAACGCTGCTGAAAAATCAGCAGCGTTTCTGTAAATAACTATTATAAACCTTTCTTAATATCTGTAATATTCGGGTTTAAAAGGTCCTTCAACCTCTACACCGATATATTTTGCCTGCGCTGGAGTCAGAACTTCAAGTTCCACGCCCAGTTTCTTAAGATGAAGTGCTGCCACTTTTTCGTCTAAGTGTTTGGGAAGCGTATACACTTCGTTTTTGTAACCAGAAGCGTTAGTCCACAGCTCGATTTGTGCTAATGTTTGGTTGCTGAATGAGTTGCTCATCACAAAACTTGGGTGGCCGGTGGCACATCCAAGATTTACCAATCTGCCTTCAGCCAGTATGATGATTTCTTTGCCAGCGATATTGTACACGTCAACCTGCGGTTTTACCTCATATTTGGTATCGCCGTAGTTTTCGTTAAGCCAGGCCATATCAATTTCGTTATCGAAATGACCAATATTACACACGATGGTTTTATCTTTCATCTTTTTGAAGTGTTCACCCTGCACAATATTGAAGTTTCCGGTAGTGGTGATGATGATGTCTGCGGTTTCTACTACAGAATCCAGCCGTTTCACCTCAAAACCTTCCATAGCTGCCTGCAGTGCGCAAATCGGATCAACTTCGGTTACCGTTACAATTGATCCCGCACCACGGAACGAAGCCGCTGTACCTTTACCTACATCACCGTACCCGCAGACTACCACGCGCTTTCCGGCCAGCATTACGTCAGTAGCGCGGCGAATTGCGTCAACTGCAGATTCTCTACAGCCATATTTATTGTCGAATTTAGACTTCGTTACCGAATCATTAACGTTGATAGCCGGCATTACCAAAGTGCCGTTTGCCATTCTTTCGTAAAGTCTGTGGACGCCCGTTGTGGTTTCTTCAGACAAGCCTTTGATATCTTTCGTAAGTTCAGGATATTTATCAAAAACCATATTTGTAAGGTCACCTCCGTCATCCAGGATCAGATTTAAAGGCTTACGGTCTTCACCGAAGAATATTGTCTGTTCGATGCACCATTCGAATTCTTCTTCATTCATACCTTTCCAGGCATAGACAGGAATTCCCGCGGCCGCAATCGCAGCAGCTGCATGATCCTGCGTAGAGAAAATATTACACGAAGACCAGGTAACATCAGCACCCAGTGCAACCAAAGTTTCGATAAGAACAGCAGTCTGGATGGTCATGTGAAGACATCCCGCGATTCGCGCACCTTTTAGTGGTTGGGAAGGACCATATTCTTCACGAATTGCCATCAGGCCCGGCATTTCTGCTTCTGCAAGCATTATTTCCTTACGCCCCCATTCTGCAAGGGAAATGTCTTTTACTTTATAAGGCAGGTATTGTGTTTGTGTACTCATCGATATATAAAATTTTTGCAAATGTACGAAATTCTCTTCTTTAAGTTAAGACGGAGGGGAAGTTAAACTTTATGTCTGTCCTTCTCTTGAAGTTTAAGTTTTAATAAATCAATCAAGTCGAAAAATAATCTAAAAAGTCCTATATCTTTCTTTTTTAAATTAATTGCTAATTTTGGCCAAATACATTTTGCAGATGCCGCTTTACCGAGATTTTTCCGATCATAATGCCACGATTTTGTTGTGGAAATATGATGACACGGAAGAATTGAATCCAGAAATATTACTCGAAAAAGAAAATTTCCCCAAGGTTAAAGACTACCATCCCGTCAAGCTGAAAGAAATTCTACTGGTCAGGAAAATTTTACATGAGATACTGCCCGGCTATAAAATTCTTTACGACGGACGCATCCCTTATCTGGAACCGCGCGATTTTGAGATTTCGATTACTCACTCTTTTCCATATGCTGCACTTGCCATTGCGAAACATAAAATTGGGATAGATATTGAACCATTTAATGAAAAAATTGCGAAAATTCGGCATAAGTTTGTTTATGACGACGAAACCGGATTCATTGAAAAGGGCAGAGAAGTGGCGTACCTTACCGTCATCTGGTCGGTAAAAGAGAGTCTTTACAAAATTCATCATTCAAAATATTGGTCGCTGAAAAAGCATTATGAAGTGAAACCTTTCCGCCTGGATTTTCCGTACAATATACTGTGCAGGGTTCATGACGAAAGTGTTTCCGACCTTTTCAAAGCGCGCGTAGAGTTTTTTGAGAATTATTGTTTCACGATTGTTGACTGAACATCCGGATCGAGTAGTTCTGCTACTTTTCGCTGTTCGCGGGCCACGTCATAAATCAGTTCCAGCACTTCACGAAGGTTGCGAAGTTCCGTTAAATGCGTTATGCGGTTTGGGTCGCGCCGGTCTGTGATATCATAATCACGGATTTCTTTTTTTCGCTTTTCGAGTAATTTTTGCACTGCATCGTCAGGCTGCAGGCGGCTTTCGCTGATGATTTCGGCTTTCAGTTCTTTTTTCGCCAGTATAAGTGTAGTCCGCAGCAGTTCTGCAGATATCTTGGTCATCCAGCTGCGGAAGTCAATCTCAGGATATTCGCGCCCACTTTTCGAGTATTGCGAGAGTGACGCAATATAGGCTGTGAGCAGCTGCGCGGTATTCACAAACTGGTGAATCTGTTCCATTTTTTTCTGTTGATTCTTCGGGTCGGACAGCATGCGCTGAAAACTGTCAGAAAGGTTGGCGAGGTCGATTACAGCGTTTTTGCGGTTGAGTTTGTAATCTTCAACACCCATTTTTTTGTTCATTAACACGTCCATCACCGCGCGGAAATACTTCAGATTACTTTTTGCCGATTTTTTCATTAAATCTAAATTCTGCGTATGTTCCCACACCGGAAATACAAAATAAGAAATCGCAGAGGCTACGATGCCGGCAATGGCGGTATCAATTATCCGGTCTTTAAATATTAAATTGATGTTGCCCGGATTGAGAAAATTAAAGGTTAGGAAAATGTAAATCGTCATGAAAAAAACCGCCCAGAAATATTGTGCTTTCAGAAAGCTGAAACACAAAATCATGCTCAGCATTAAAACCGCGAACAGCACAGACGTATTTTCCACCAGATGTAGCAAGCCATAAGCCGCCACAGCTCCGACGACGGTACCGTAAAGCCGCAGAAGATTTCGGTGTTTGGTAGTGGCGTATGCCGGTCTCATAATCGCCAAAATGGTAATCAGAACCCAATAGGAGCGGCCGATCCCTAAAAAACTGAGGTTTGAAATAAAATAGCCGACAAGCAGCGCAATCGTTACGCGCAGCGCGTGTCTGAAATGCGAGGACTTAAGCGAAATATTGCCGAGCAGCAACTTCAGATTTATTTTTTCCTGATCCGGAACAAATTTATTGAGATCTAAACCCGTGGAAAGGCTTTTTGCGAGTTTTTGGTTCTGTGTGAAAACCTTGTACATCGTTTCAATATCTTCCGTGACGTCCGTGATCCGGACTAAAATAAGACGCAGAATCATGAAGTTTTCCAATGTCGAAGCATTCAGTTTTCGGTTTCTGAGTTCGAAATATTTATTATAAATCTGGTCGAGTTCACCGTTGAGATCCGTAAGCGGACGCGCCCTGGTGCCGCTTTGCAGTGCAATCCCAATATTTTCAAGTTCGGCCGCAAGTCCTGAAAGATAATTGCTCAAAGTACCAAGAAATCCGCTGTCATCAAAGCTTTCATGAATTTTCCGGTAGTCGCTCTCCGAAGTCATCAGTTTTTCGTGCAGATCGATCGAATTCAGGAACATGAGCATCAGCAGGCGGCTGGTTGTCGTAGATTCATTTACAATTTTCCGTGTTTGGAAAACTGTTTCGCGTGTATCTTCCTGCAGGTTTTTTATTTTGACCTGCTGCGCGATGACCTGCAGATTGAGGTCGTTATAGTCGGGATTTTGAGCATAGAATTTTGATTTAATTTTAAGATAATTCCCCAGCTCCACATAGTTTTCGCCAATCATCTGGCTGGCGAGTTTGTAAGGCTGAATTTTTGAAACTATCAGAAAAACAAGCAGATAACAGACGCCACCAGCTAAAAATATAAGCGAACTTTTTATAACTCCGCTATTGCTGAGATGCCCGTCCGCGAAAATTGCAAGCACCACCAGCGAGAGCGATCCGATAGCTGCAAAGCGTTGTCCGTAGACGCCTATCATTGAAAAAAACAAACCGAAAACCAGCAGTTCAAGATAGATCAGCGGCGGAATACCCTGAAGCAAACCTGCAACCACGGTTACCATGAAGAATACGGCAATTGCCAAAATCAAAGAGTTGCGGCGGCGCACGAAAGGTCCGGGCTGATCTGTAAGACCTACGAAACTGGTTGCCAGCGGAAACAGAAAGTATTCCTGCAAAAGCCCGAAGTATGCCAGGATGACGCTAGGAACCACAATCGACATCGTAATCCGCACTGCAGAGTAAATATACTGGCTGGACGCGAATCTTTTGAGTTCTGTGGCATAATTCATTGTGCTAATTTAAGGGTATTTTACCGAAAAAAGCCTCATCAGATGAGGCTTCATTGTAATACAGACCGTGTGAGACGGAAAGTTTAAAAATTTTTTCTTTGAATTACTTCTTCAGAAATTTATGCGTTTGCTGGCTGCCGTCTCTAAGGATGACGGTTGCAAGGTAACTTCCTGTTTTCAGATTTGAAATGTTAATGGCTGCGGAAGGTTCACGTACTGTTTTCAGCGTTCTTCCCGAAAAGTCGGTGATGGTGATTTTTGCCACATTCCTGTAATCTGAGATCTGAACAAGATCGTGAACCGGGTTCGGGAACAGTCGAACGCTTGCGGCTGAAGCGTCGGATACGGCCAAAACCGGAAAATTTTGCGTGATGATGAGCTCATCGATTACAATATAGAAATCGCCGGAAACGTAAGTTCCGGTAATTTTCAGTTTGAAGTTTTTGCCCGCAGGTACCAGGTCCTGATCGATACTTTTGCTGTAAGTTTGGCAAAACTGCTGGTTTGTGGTCAGTTCCACCGTGTCTAGAATTGCATAATCGCCGTTATCTACTGCATATTCCACCTTTAAAGTTCCGTTTACAGCAGCAGTAGTGGTGGCGCGTGGATGCTTGTATTTAAAGCTGATGTTTATTTTGCCTCCGTTTGAGCTGTCAGTAGAATAGACCACGGTGTTCTTGGCATTGCTGGTCGTGCTCCAGAAGTTTTTAGACAATGCTCTTGCAGTGCAGCCGGAAGGTGTAGCAGAGCTGAAAAAACCGTCGACGGTGAACCCGGCCGCAGCACCTGGCGTAGTTTCGAACTGCTCATTCACTGCAATCTGCGCAGCGGCAAACCCGAATGCAGCCACTGCCAACATAGTAAAAATCTGTTTCATATTATAATTAAGTTAAAATTTAAGCCTGCAACAATATGAATTTTTTTTAATAAATCGGCAATGGAATGCGCTTCCAATAGAGGATTTTTGTGATTTAATGACCTTTTTTTCGTGGCACGTAAAATTTAAACAAAAAAAACGGCTGCCGTGTCTGGAGCCGTTTCATTTTGTATGATATTTTTTTAATAATCGCTGTTCGAAGATTCTTCACCAATATTCCAGGTCAATCCGAATCGTAATGTGTTATCAAGCGCAGAATTCACTTTGGACGTGTTGATCAGATAAGACATATCGAGACCGAAAGATTGATATTTCAGACCAACACCCACGGTTGCAAACTGACGCGCGCCCTGTTCTTCACTTTCGTGGAAGTAGCCGCCACGTACAGCAAACGCATTGTCGTATTCATATTCTACCGCACC
>JAEZYN010000112.1 GCA_023419095.1 Bacteroidota bacterium
CTTTTAAACTGGCTGCCGGCCGAAAAAAACTGTGTCCATTCGCCGTATGTTTTTTCATCCCAAAGCAAATCCCAAACTTTCTGCATGGGTGCGTTAATTATAATTTCGTAATTAAAAGTAGCCATAACTTAAATTTAGAGTTTGAGTTTTGATTTTATTAAGAGTTGTACGCAGTTTCAAGTTTGGCAATGTCGATCTTTTGCATCGTCATCATCGATTCCATTACCTTTTTTCCTTTGAACGGATCGGGATCATTCATTAGTTCAATAAGTTTTTTAGGCACGATTTGCCAGCTTAGTCCGTATTTATCCTTGAGCCACCCGCACATTGAAGCACGACCGCCATCAGCCGTCAGCGCGTTCCAAAGATGATCTGTTTCAGACTGATTTTCGGTCATCACTACAATTGACACAGCTTCATTAAAATCGAACTGGTGATCGTAGGAATTATCCATGCAAAACATGGAATACCCATCTACCGTGAATTGTGCGTGCTGTACATTATCTTTATTATCATTTGTTTCCGCGCCATTATCACCATATTTTGAGACACTGCGAATTTCTGATTTGGGAAATATGCTGGTATACAGTTGCATCGCTTCCATCGCCTTGCCATTATTCTGATGAATGAACATCAATGTGGGAACTATTTTCTGCATAACCGGATTTTCAGAGGTCATAATTTGCCAGCTTACGCCGTAGCGGTCTTCAATCCAGCCATATTTCCTGCTCCATCGATATTCGCCCAGATCCATAATTGGTCTCCCTTCCTCTGAAAGTGCTGTCCAGTATTTCAGGGCCTCGTCTTCCGTTTCGCACATCACCATGAATGAAACCGATGCATTTTTTTTAAATTGCGGACCTGCGTTAAGAATCATCAGACGCTGGCCAAAAAGTTCAAAATTGATCACACTCGGTGTATCAACGGTAATTTTGCCGCCAAATGTATCAACATACAGTTTCGCGGCTTCATTGCCGTCTCCGTCAAACCACAGACACGGAAAAATTTTGTTAATCATATTTAAATTAATTAAAACTAAAAGCCTAATTATTTTCAACGTATTTGTGGAAATTGTTGAGAATGGCGTACCAGCCGTCGCGCTGCATCTCGCGTGAGTTCTGGGTTTCAGGCTCGAACGTCTCAATCACCTGCGTGGTGCCGGCATCTAACTGATTAAAAACAATTTCTACCGTACGTCCGTCATCAAGCCGGTATCGGATTAGCCTTTCGGGCTGAATTTCCTCGTAAACCGCTATATAATCAAAGCCAAAACTCTTATCCTTTGCTTCCATGCGCACTTTCAAAGTTCCGCCAACACGCAGATCATTTTCCGCTTTCGGGCAGTGCCACTGGTCGTTGGCAAAGTTCCATTTTGTGATGTGTTTCGGATCGTTCATATAATCCCAAACCTTACGCACCGGTTTCAGAATTGTAATCTCAATTTTAATTGGTTCCATAAAATGTTTAATTTTCCACTAAAAATAAGGAAAAAGATCAGCTAAACAAATTATCCGCGCCTGAGTAAGGAATTATTTGTATGCTTCGTTATAATTAATCATCCAGAAAATCCCGATTTTATCCTGCATAAGCTTCGTCAGATATTTTCATTCACAAATAACTGAATGTGAAATAATTAATAAAAAAACGCAAATCAGATTGCGTTCTTGTAGATTCTAAGATAATGCAGCTAAAGCATTCGCGTAATCGGGTTCCTGTGCGATCTCCGGTACCTGTTCCGTATAGATCACTTTTCCGTTTTCGTCCGCAACTATTACCGCGCGGCTCAGTAACCCCTTCATCGGTGAATCCGCCATCGTCACACCATATTCCTCACCAAAGTTTCCGCGGAAATCGGACAGGGTTTCTACGTGATCGAGGCCTTCCGCGGCACAAAATCTGCCCAATGCGAACGGCAGATCTTTCGATACATTAATTACCACCGCGTTATTCAGCGTACCGGCTTCCACATTAAATTTTCGGGCAGATTCTGCGCAGATTCCGGTATCGATACTTGGAAAAATATTGAGAATAATCCTTTTACCGCGATAGTCGTTCAGCGTTTTCTCTTCAAGTTTGTCATTTACAAGTTTGAAATCTTTTAGCTGGTCGCCAATTTGAGGTAAATTTCCTACAGTCTGTACCGCATTTCCTTTCAGTGTGATATTTGCCATAATAGATTGTTTTTGTTCCTTTCAAAAATAGCCAATATAAGACCAGATAAATGTATTATTAAGGTTAAAATAATCTTAAAACTGTAAGTTTCATTTATTTCACAGTCGTATTAAAATGACTAAATTTGTTTTTTTTTAAATTTTAAAAATTAATTACTGATGTCAGATAAATCCAAGATCGTCTATACCTGGACCGATGAAGCGCCCATGTTGGCCACCCATTCTTTTTTACCAATCGTAGAAGCATTTGCAAAAACCGCTGATATTGAAATATTGCCAAAAGATATTTCGCTTTCCGGCCGCATTTTAGCGAACTTTCCCGAATATCTGAAAGATAACCAAAGGGTGGAAGATGCTCTGGCAGAACTTGGTCAACTGGCTACAACACCCGAAGCCAACATCATTAAACTTCCTAATATTTCTGCCTCTGTGCCGCAACTTGACGGTGCAATCGCTGAACTTCAAAAACATGGTTTTGCAGTACCGAACTATCCTGCTGAGCCAAAAAACGATGATGAGAAAGCTATTAAAGCTAAATATGCAAAAGTGCTCGGCAGTGCGGTGAATCCGGTACTGAGAGAAGGGAATTCAGACCGTCGCGCACCCAAAGCCGTAAAAAATTACGCCAAGGCAAACCCACACAAAATGGGAAGCTGGAGCAGTGATTCTAAAACGAAAGTGGCACACATGACCGACGGCGATTTTTACGGAAGTGAAAAATCGGTAACAGTTCAAAATGATACAGAATTTAAAATTGAATTTGTAGGTAATGATGGCGCTGTAGCCGAACTTAGAGGCTTATCGCCGCTGCAGGCCGGCGAAATTATCGATACATCAGTTATGAGCCTGAAGGCGCTGAAAGGTTTTGTTTCCGATACCATTAAAGAAACAAAAGACGCTGGCGTGTTGCTCTCCGGCCACCTGAAAGCGACGATGATGAAGATCTCAGATCCTATCATTTTCGGAGCTATGGTAGAGGTTTACTTTAAAGACGTCTTCACGAAATATGCAGAATTGTTTGCAGAACTGGATATAAATCCCAACAACGGTTTGCAGGATCTGTTTGATAAGATCGCTGGAAAACCGCAGGAAGAGGACATCAAATCTGAAATCGCAAAAATCATTGCAAACGGACCTGCATTAGCGATGGTAAATTCAGATAAAGGAATTACGAATTTTCACGTACCTTCTGATGTCATCGTGGATGCATCTATGGCGGCGCTGATCCGTGGTGGCGGCAAAATGTGGAATAAAGCTGGCCAGGAAGAAGACACCGTTGCAATGATTCCGGACCGCAACTACGCCGGTTTTTACCAGGCTGCGATCGATGACATGAAAAAACATGGCGCTTTGGATCCACGTACGATGGGTTCTGTGCCGAATGTGGGACTGATGGCCCAGAA
Source organism: Bacteroidota bacterium (assembly GCA_023419095.1). Lineage (GTDB taxonomy): Bacteria > Bacteroidota > Bacteroidia > Flavobacteriales > Weeksellaceae > Kaistella. The sequence goes on from JAEZYN010000112.1 coordinate 3,575, forward strand.
AGCCGAAGAATACGGCTCCCATGATAAAACTTTCCAGGCTACCGCTGACGGATCCATCCGCGTGACTGATGCAGAGGGTAATGTTTTCATGGAACAAACCGTGGAAAAAGGTGATATTTTCAGAATGTGTCAGACGAAAGATGCACCGATTCAGGATTGGGTAAAATTAGCCGTAAACCGCGCCAGACTTTCAGCGACACCTGCTATTTTCTGGCTCGATGAAAAACGCGCGCACGACTTTGAAATGATCAAAAAAGTTGAAATATACCTAAAAGATCATGATACTGAGGGACTTGACATTAAAATCCTGAATATCGAAGACGCGATGACTTTGACGCTCGAGAGAATCCGAAAGGGACTTGATACTATTTCGGTTTCGGGCAATGTACTTCGTGATTACCTGACAGACCTTTTCCCGATTCTTGAACTTGGAACTTCCGCAAAGATGCTTTCTATTGTGCCACTGATGAACGGAGGCGGACTTTTCGAAACCGGAGCGGGCGGATCAGCACCGAAACATATAGAGCAATTTATCGAAGAAGGCTATTTGCGATGGGATTCTTTAGGGGAATTTATGGCTTTGCAGGCGAGTCTGGAACATTTAGCTCAAACCCAAAATAATACTAAAGCTCAAATTTTAGCCGATGCTTTAGACGCTGCTAATGAAAAGTTTTTAGCAGAAGATAAGTCACCTGCCCGAAAAGTAGGTTCAATTGACAACCGTGGGTCACACTTCTATCTTGCGATGTATTGGGCAGAAGCCCTGGCCATGCAGACTGCGGATAATTCAATTGCTGAAATGTTTAAACCTGTAGCCGATGCAATGAAAAATAATGAGACGAAAATAAATGAAGAGCTCATCGGTGCACAGGGCAAACCACAGGAAATCGGCGGCTATTATCAGCCGGATTCTACCAAAACTTACGCAGCCATGCGCCCGTCTGAAACTTTAAACCAAATTATCAGTTCAATTTAGAAATTTTGGTTTCAGTAATACACATCATAAACTTCCTGCAGACGCAGGAAGTTTTTTTCTATCTCGTTTTGCAGAACCTTAAAACAAACCTTGCAGTTCGACAAAAAATCAAATTTGAAAGCAAAACGAGTAAAAATACCGCTCGGCAACAAGAAGATGTTCCGGAATGACAATCAAATAGCGCATTTTGATTACTTATATTCAGAAAATAGAAATAACTATAATTATTTAAAACATTATACAATTATACTTGCAGATTAATAAACAACTACCATGAATCTTAAATTTATCCTCATAGTTGGACTTACGGTTGCTTCCATGCACCTCACGGCCAAAGTATCGCCCTCAAAAATCTGCGCGAAATCATAAGGTAAACAAAAAATACCTAAGCATGTCCGCGAAGTCATCAATACTTATCAGAAAAGTGTAACGTACGCCAAAGAACACAACCAAAAACCGCCTGACGAGTATTATCTGCACGATTATATCGCCACGATGCACCCTGAAACAGGCTCGGTTCGAAATCAGAACTATGTGGCGCTTTAGCAATAGGTGGCAGCAGGCAAGTACAGTCCAAAACAGGAATTGAAAATGTTTTCCGGTGTTAAAGATGTCAGCGCCAAGGACGGCATCTCCAACCAGTGGGTTGAACGCGGACCCTACTCTGTCGGTGGCCGTGTACGCGGAATTATGTTCGATCCTAATGATGCCTCGGGCAAGAAGTTTGGGCCGGCGGCGTGTCCGGTGGTCTTTGGTATAATAATGACATCACCGGGGCGACTTCTGAATGGACGCTAGTAGATGCTTTTTGGTCTAATACTACAGTTTCGTGCATTACTTCAGATCCAAATAGCCTGCTTAATTCTAAAATTGGCTACCGACACAGTTTTAACAGAATAGATGCCGATGTATTTGTAATTAGCAACAACCTGCTGAATAACATTAACTATACATTTTTGTTCTATGGAAACAGCATCAACGATTCGGATGCCGACAACCAATACAACGACCCCAATGTTTTCACCGATGTGAATCCCGGTCCCAGCAAAGCATATTTTTTTACCGGACTGAACTTAAGATATCAGTTCTAAAACAAACTTCCCGCAGAATTATCTGCGGGAAGTTTAATTTTAAGTTCTTATTTTACATCATTTTCAGATTGTTCACTTCCAAATCGGTAAGGATCCGCCAGTGGCCACGTTTAATGTTTTTCTTTGTTAATCCTGCAAACATCACGCGATCCAGCGC
>JAEZYN010000116.1 GCA_023419095.1 Bacteroidota bacterium
ACGGTGCGCTTTCACCGGTTCCTACGGCTCCGGGCGCGGCTTTAGACAATGTAAAAGCTGGCGGTCCCTACCAAAATATGGGTGTTCCGGGTGCGAAATCTTTCCACTTGGGTGCAGCAGGTTACGGTAACCCTGCAGGTCTGGCAGCAGGTAAAGCGAATCCGTACTATGTAAGATTTGCGTCAAGCGGAACATCATCTGTAATTCAGGATGCTGTAGCGCAGGCGCCGACCTTTTTCTCACTTTGGATTGGGAATAATGACGTACTGTCTTACTCTACGAGCGGTGGTGTAGGTGTAGATCAGACCGGAAATACCGATCCGACAACCTATGGAGCCAATGATATTACTGATCCTAACGTTTTCGCGTCAGTCATTAATTCATACATCAATGCGCTCACGGCGAACGGCGCAAAAGGTGTAATGGCAAATATTCCTAATGTAACTTCCATTCCGTATTTCACACGTGTACCTGCTATGCCGATTGCGGGTCTTACAGATACACAGGTAGCACAGCTGAATGCTGGTTATGCCCAATACAATGGTGGATTAGGACAGGCTAGAACCGCCGGCCTCATCAGTGACGCGGAGTATCAGCAGAGGCTTATTAAATTCACTGCAGGTGTCGCGAATGGCGCCGTGATTCAGGATAAAGATCTTACAAATCTGGGAGCCATGGGTATTCCGTCTTACCGCCAGACGACATCAAAAGATTTGATTCTTCTTACGGCTTCCTCAGTACTCAATCCGACTGTTGGCGGTGGAACCTCAGCGCCTTTGGAAGATAAATATGTACTTACTGAAAAGGAAACTGCGCGGGTTACTACAGCTACCACGGCCTATAACGCGGCTTTGAAATCTATCGCGACAGCAAAAGGACTTGCATTTGTAGATGCAAATGCCAAGATGATCGAACTTTCAAAAGGTTCAGGAATCCAGTTCGACGGTGTGAAGTATACTGCGACTTTTGTTACCGGCGGAACTTTTTCGCTGGATGGTGTTCATCTTACCGGAAGAGGCTATGCACTGATCGCCAATGAATTTATCAAAGCAATTAATTCCAAATATAAATCTACTTTGCCGCAGGTGAACGTGAATTCATATTCAGGAGTTAAATTCCCATAAGCAAATTTATTGTAAGATTGTTTTTTGAATATAACCATCAGATTCGTCTGGTGGTTTTATTTTTTTAAATTTGCACATCCTAAAACAATAAAAAAAATGGCTCACCAGGCAAGTTATCTGTTTTCAACCAGAACGAGCAAGGCATTAGCAGAAAAGATCGCACAACACTACGGCCAGGAGCTGGGTAAAATCAATTTTCAGGAGTTCAGCGACGGCGAGTTCGAGCCGGTATTAGACCAGTCTGTACGTGGCGGCCGCGTTTTCCTTATCGGTTCCACATTTCCCCCGGCGGATAATTTACTGGAACTTTTGCTGATGATTGACGCGGCCAAAAGAGCCTCGGCCAAAAGCATCACCGTCGTACTGCCGTACTACGGGCTTGCACGCCAGGACCGCAAAGATCAGCCCCGCGCACCTATCGGAGCCAAGCTGGTCGCCAATCTGCTTACAGCTGCAGGCGCCACTCGCGTCATGACGATGGATTTGCATGCAGACCAGATTCAGGGCTTTTTCGAGATTCCGGTGGATCACCTTTATGCGTCTACACTTTTCATCGATCATATTCTTTCACTTAACCTTGAGAATCTTACCATCGCTTCACCTGACATGGGAGGTGCAAAACGCGCCAAAAACTACGCAGGTCACCTTGGAGCAGAGGTAGTGATTGCGTATAAAGAGCGTAAAAAAGCCAACGTGGTAGAAGAAATGTTCCTCATCGGGGATGTGACAGACCGTAATGTGATTCTTATCGACGATATGATCGATACAGCCGGTACACTTTGCAAAGCCGCCGACATACTGATGGCAAGCGGCGCTAAAAGTGTCCGCGCCATGGCTACACACGGCGTACTTTCGGGAAAAGCTTATGAAAACATCGAAAATTCACAGCTTTCAGAGGTGATTGTCACAGACACAATCCCTATCAAAACCGAGCTTTCCTCGAAAATCAAAGTGCTGAGCTGTGCAGAACTTTTCGCAGATGTGATGCGGATGGTGCATGAGCACAAATCAATCAGTGATAAATTTATCATTTAAGTAAATTTAACTATATTTGCACCCTTAAAATTTTTATAACATATTATAATGAAATCAATTACAATTCAAGGCACAAAAAGAGAAAGCGTGGGCAAGAAATCTACGAAAGCTTTACGCGATGCTGAATTAGTTCCTTGTGTTGTTTACGGAGGCGCTGAAACCCTGAACTTTTCTGCAGAAGAAAGAGCATTCAAAGGTTTGGTGTATACTCCTGAAGCACACACGGTATCTATTGAGGTTGACGGACAAACTATTCCTGCCGTGCTTCAGGACATCCAGTTTCACCCGATTACAGACAAGATCCTTCACGCAGACTTCTATCAGTTAGATGAAAACAAAGCTGTGGTAATGGAGGTTCCTGTAAGAATCACAGGTCGTGCAAAAGGTGTTGTAGCCGGTGGTGCGATGCGTCAGTCTTTCAGAAAACTTAAACTTAAGGCTCTTCCGGCAAACCTTCCGGATGAGATCGTGGTAGATGTTACGCCGCTGAAGATTGGTAACAAACTTTATGTAGGTGACATCAAGACCGATAACTTTACATTCATGCATCCGGACAACGCGGTGGTAGTAGCCGTGAAGATGTCTAGAACTGCAAGTAAAGGCGGTGGTGCAGCAGATGACGATGAAGAAGAAACAGCAACTGCAGAAGGCGAAGCGCCAGCAGCAGAAGAGACTTCAGCAGAGTAAATCTCAGCAAATAATAATACAATCCCGACAGTTTATCGCTGACGGGATTTTTTTTGGTAGCAACACAGTTTTTTGCATTTTCCACTGGCGTACGCGCCCTCACTACTCGCTTCCCTCGCCGAAAAATACATTTTTTCGGCGAGGGAGAGCTCAGACAGGCCGTTCGGTCACGGCTAAAATATAGGGAATATCATATTTTCGTAGTTGTCTTTGAAGTCAGCTGCGCAGCTTATGCCGCGGCAAACCAATCTCATGCTCCTGCGGATAAGGCGCACGGAAGGTCATGCTCACATCTTCTTTCAGCTGTCGGTGAACATCGTACTGTTTTTCTTTGTGGTAAGCATAACGCGGATCCGGAATCATCGGCATCTTAGCCATTTTAGTGACGGTGATGGTCGGGAAATGATAATCTACTTCCACGGTTCCAAGCAATAGATAGCATCCGCCACCCATGAAATCATACCTTTTCAGAGAATCCGGGAAATGTGCCGTGTCAAAATAATCGCCGTTCACATCAATCCAGGTGCCGAAAAACATGGTGCCTTTCTTGGTAGGAACATGTTTTCGGGAAATCAGATACGCCAACATTTTTACCTGTTTTTTGTGGAATTTCAATAGATCTTTTACGAAAACAGAACCGCGGTATTTGGTCTCGAGCAAATCAAACGGCGTACACGAAACCGGGAAACCGATAATTTCAATTTCATCAAAAGCATCCTCGAAAAAATCTCGTTTCAGCTCCGGCAGCTGATATTCCTGCATAGGTTCTTCGAACAGCATTTTTCCTCTGTTTTCGGGCTTGAAATTGATCAGCAACAGCTTGGCTTCAATGAGCAGTTCGTTTTTTTGCTTTCCTGTAAACCGGAAGGCGCCGATAAAGATCAGGATCTGCACACCTTCAATCCCAATCGGAATACGCCGGATGAAATCTTCGAGTGATCTGTAATTCCCGTTCCTTTCGCGTTCTTCAGCGATGAGCTGAGCAAGTTTAGCCTCAAGAGACTGCAGATGCATGAATCCCAGAAAGATATGTTTTCCTTTCAGTGAAGTCTGGAATTCGCTGGTATTGACGCACGGATTCTGAATGATACCGCCCGACATTTTCGCCTCATGAACATAAACTTCCGTGCGGTAAAAACCACCCTGATTATTTATCACCGACACCATAAACTCAAGCGGATAATACACCTTTAAATATAAACTCTGGTAACTTTCAACCGCATAAGACGCCGAATGTGCCTTGCAGAAAGAGTATCCCGCAAAAGACTGGATCTGCCGGAAAGCTTCCGCAGTCATCTGCTCGGAATGGCCCTGATTTTTGCACGATTCGAAAAAGTTGTTTTTCACCTCATTCAGTTTCCCGATCGATCTTTCCTTTCCGCTCATCGCCCGTCTCAGAATGTCGCCATCGGCATGGCTGAGGCCGCCGAAATATTGGGCGATTTTAATTACATCTTCCTGATAAACCATGATTCCGTAGGTTTCTTTCAGATTTTCTTCAAAAACCGGATGAAAATATTCAAATTGGGTAGGGTGGTTGTGCCGGAAAATGTATTCTTTCATCATACCACTCTGCGCCACACCTGGCCGGATGATAGAAGATGCCGCCACCAAAGTTCTGTAATCGCTGCATTTCAATCGTCGCAACAGCCCGCGCATGGCCGGACTTTCGATATAAAAACAACCGATGGTTTTCCCTACCGCCAAATATTCATTGCAGGCAGCTTCGTCTTTAGAAATCGATGTATCGCGGATGTCTACGTCAATGCCGCGGTTTTTTTTAATTAAATTCACCGTGTCACTTATGGTTCCCAGACCCCGCTGCGAGAGGATGTCAAATTTTTCCAATCCGATGTCTTCGGCTACATGCATATCAAACTGTACGATGGGGAAACCTTTTGGCGGCATTTCCAGTGCAGAGTAATTTGTAA
>JAEZYN010000117.1 GCA_023419095.1 Bacteroidota bacterium
ATGTTCCGAACTCAAATGATATTCCAGCCGTTTTACTACATCAGTCGAGAAACCTTTATAGTAAACGTCGGTCTCAGCCGAGTAAAGGATATAAACGAAATAGGCCATAACGCAAAAAATCTCCCGATAAGGGAGATTTTGCGATCCGGACGGGACTCGAACCCGCGACCTCCGCCGTGACAGGGCGGCATTCTAACCAGCTGAACTACCGGATCAATTTTTTTAAGGTATTGACAACCTTTCAGTAGTACGCTTTTAGACTCCAACCCGTCTCGTCTCAGGACGAGATGACAGGGCGGCATTCTAACCAGCTGTACTACCGGATCAATTTTTTTTAAGGTATTGACAACCTTTCAGTAGTACGCTTTTGGATTCCAACCCGTCTCGTCTCAGGACGAGATGACAGGGCGGCATTCTAACCAGCTGAACTACCAATTCAATATTTGTAAAAGAACTTCTTCCGTTTTGGTGAGTGCAAAAATACACCTTTCTTTCTATCTACAAAACATTAAGACAAAAAAAAATGCCTTCAAAACATGAAAGCATTTAGACTCAGTACATTAAATTTTATAAATGAGCCGATAATTTTGCAGCAATAGTTTCCTTTGGAGCCACACCCACGATTTTATCTACCACTTCACCGTTTTTGAAAATAAGAAGTGTAGGTATATTTCGGATACCATAGTCTACAGAAACCTGCTGATTGTTGTCAACATCCACTTTACCTACCACGGCTTTTCCTTCAAATTCGGTGGCAAGTTCTTCTACAATCGGGCCCAGCATTCTGCATGGTCCACACCACACTGCCCAAAAATCTACTAATACTGGTTTGTCTGAGGATATTACTGTTTCCTGAAACGATTGATCGGTGATTTCTAATGCCATTATCTTTATTTTTTAAATTAATATTAAGTCACAAAATTACAATAATTAAAAACAAATGTCGCAATTACTTTCTATACTCCGAATTTGTATTTTCTATAACAAAATCTGCAGAAATCCCTTTCAGGGCATTTACAAGCGCATCAATCTCGTCTTTAGTGGTGAGATGACTGAATGAAACCCGAAGCGGCGTACACCTTTCCAACTCGTTTTCCTCAAGCAACATCATGAGCACCATCGAGGGCTTGGAAGCACCCGAAGAACAGGCACTACCCTGCGAGATGGCGATGCCGCGCATATCGAGTTTCAGACCGATCATCGGGTCTTTGAAAGGCAGCAAGACATTCAAAACGGTATATAAACTTCCGTCTTCAGCACTGCGGCCGTTGAATTTCACACCCGGAATTTCCTCCGAAAGACGGTCAACAGCATATTTCTTAATGCTTTTAATATGGTCTGAATAAACATCCATATTATTTATTGAAAGTTCCAGCGCTTTGCCTAATCCTACAATTCCGCAAACATTTTCGGTGCCTGCGCGCAAACTCCTTTCCTGTGGTCCACCTGTTATTAATCCTTTCAGGCCGGAAGATTTCCTGACAAAGGCAAATCCGCTTCCCTTCGGTCCGTGGAATTTGTGTGCGGAACAGGAAGCAAAATCAACCGGAATATCTGAGAAATCCAGAGTCATGTGCGCCATTGTCTGAACCGTATCGGAATGAAACAGAGCTCCATTTTCCTTGCATAGCAATGCCGTCTTTTTAAGGTCGAGAATATTTCCGACTTCATTATTAGCGTGCATCAGCGTCACTAATGTCTTTTTGTCCGAACTTTTCATTACCTCCTCTAATCTATTTAGATCTATATCACCCTGCTGATTAGGTCTCAGATAAACTACTTCCACGCCACGGCGTTTCTTCATGTCAAGCACGGTTTCCGCAACACATTTGTGTTCGAGGGGCGAAGTGATGATACGTTCTATTTCCAGATGTTCAACACAAGATTTGATGATCATGTTGTTAGATTCTGTGCCGCACGAGGTAAAAATTATTTCGGAGGGAGAAACGTTCAGGTAATCTGCTACGTTACGGCGCACATTCTCGATCAGGATTTTAGCTTCCTGCCCAAAACTGTGGGTGGACGACGGATTGCCAAAGTTCACCTTCATTACATCTATCATCGCATCTATTACTTCTGCTGAAAGTGGCGTGGTAGCGGCATTATCCAGATATATTTTGTCCATTTTATTTAGGGTTTTTTGAAGTTATAAAATTAGTGAAAAAATCTGTAGTGGCTTTCATCCGCCCACTCCATCATCTGACGGTCGCCCTTGGTATCGCCGAATGCAATGGTTTTATCAAATTTTTTACCTTCAAACTCTTTTTCGATCCGGCATTTTTTTTCGTCGCCGTTGCAGTTTTTACCAATGAAATTTCCCGTAAAGATTTCGTCCTTAAATTCCGCCTGTGTTGCCAGCAATCTCATCCGGAGACCGTCCGCAAAAGGTTTCACCCAAATGTCCAGCGAAGCGGTGACTATGTAGCTCTGCGTCGTGTGATCTATTTTACCGATAAATTCCAGCGCATTCTCCCGCATTATTTCTTTGCCATAATTGTCAAAAAATTCCTGCGCCTTTTTTTCCAGTAAAGGTTTCCTTTCACCTTTCAAAACCGAAGATATAAAGCTTTTCTTCACTTTTTCGACGTCAATTAGCCCTAATTTAAGCAAAACAAAAAGCGGCGAATGCTTTAAAAACTGAATATAAAACTTTTTCGGACTGTAGAATTTCAGGAACAAAAACATGGTATCCCTGTACGTCAGCGTCCCATCAAAATCGAATAAATACAGTTTCTTCATTAGGTCTACAGTTTCATTTTTTTAAATATAAATTCGGGTATATTACGGATAATCAACATTATAAACCACCAAACTGGTAGCACATAAACCACATTCTTTCGGTTTTTGAAGCCTTTAAATATAACTTCTGCCGCCTGCTTAGGCGTCGCCGTAAGTTTCGGGTTTAATGGTAATCCTTCTGTCATTTTCGTTTGCATGAAGCCCGGCTTTACGGTAATAACGTGCACTTTCCGTGAGAAAAGATAATTTCTTAAACCGCTTAAATACGCTGTCAGACCTGCTTTCGCACTTCCGTAGATAAAGTTGCTTTGCCTTCCGCGCTCGCCGGCCACCGAGGACAGGACGATCATTGTGCCTGCGCGCTGACGCTCCATTTTCTGCGCAAAAAAATTGAGCACAGGAATGAGCTTCGCATAATTGACATCAATGATTTGCGTCGTATTTTTATCGTTGTACAAACCTTCTTCCGTATTCTGCCCTAGAAAACCGGATGCACAAAACAAAACGTCCGAATTTATATGGTCAAAGGCTGAGTAGTTGAAATTTTCCAACAGATCCAGGGTGAAGATTTCAGAAGGCTGCAAATATTTTACGTCGATATGGCGCGCGAATTTGGCCGTGGTTTCAGGATTTGAGCTGAAAAGGTATATTTTCGGATAAGATTCACCACTTTCCAAGGCCCTTTCCACAAAGGCCTGCGCGATTTCAGAGTTGCTGCCAAGGACGATCATGCAGAATTTTTTTTAATGATTGGTGGAAATACGCTTCTGCTGCAGCGACACGAATTTCGGGTTTTGAACATTCTGCAGATAATTGGTCAAAGACGGCTTGCTCATGCTGTCTTTTGTTAAATAAATCCGGCCACCAAATTCCTCCACAATTTCATCCAGTTTCGCCACCAAGTTTTTCAGTGTAGAATTGACTTTAAAATCAAGTGCCAGTGTATAACCTTCCATCGGGAACGAGTTGTAAGCCAGCGGATTATTCTTGCCAAAAAGCTTGAGTACCGCGAGAAAGGAACCATTACCGCTTGATGCGATGGTCTCCAGAATTTTACGCATTCCTTCTTTGCCGTTCTGCTTTGGAATCACCATTTGGTATTGAATGAAACCAGATTTACCGTAGATCTTGTTCCAGTCTTCCACCACATCCAGCGGGTAAAAAAAAGTTTCGTAATCTACCGTATTTTTTATTGCATCGCGACGCTGTTTATTGAAATACAGATAGTTGAAGAGTTTTACCGTAAATTTATTCAGGACAAAACCAGGGAAATAAAATGGAATTGCGGGTGCAAATTTTTTCTTTAGCCTTAATGGTTTCTGCGCAGCTTTCGAACTGAGTTCATGGCGGAAGGCGTGTTCGCCACGCATCAGAATGCTGCGGCCAATGTTTTCACCTTTCTGAAGACAATCGATCCACGCGACGTTATATGTCCAGCTTTCACTTTCATCGAAAAGCCTGAAAATTTCATCCAAGTTTTTAGCCTTCACAGATTCTTGGCGAATGTAGGCCGTCTCAATATTTTTAAGCTGAAATTTTGCCTGTAGAATAATCCCGGTAAGTCCCATACCGCCGATGGTTGCCCAAAATTTTTCGGAATTTTCAGTTCTCGAACAGCGTAAAACTTCGCCGGTTTCATTCAGCAATAAAAACTCAGTGACATACTCTGAAAAACAGCCTTCCGCGTGATGGTTTTTGCCGTGAACATCAGATGCAATCGCGCCGCCTACCGTGATAAATTTGGTACCGGGCGTTACATAGAGAAAAAAACCCTGCGGTACGATGACTTCCAGAACTTCGGAAAGCAGTACGCCGGATTCACAATCAATGACACCGTTCAGACGATCAAAACTAATAAATTTATTCAGTCTCCGAGTAGAAAAAATATGTTCTGCTAATGAAGCATCACCGTAGCAGCGTCCGTTTCCGCGCGCTATAATCTCGTTTCGGGATCGTACAAAATCCTGAATCTTATCTAAAGAATCCTCCGATTTCAATTCTTTTTCTACGACAGGAAAATTTCCCCAGTTGCTGACCTTCTGCACAAAATCTACCTTCATTTTTTAAAATATATTTGAAGTAAAAATGCAGCGAGCCAGAGAACAAGCGTTATCTGGATATAGCGGTCTTTGTATATAATTTTGGTAGGCGATTCGGTCTTGTTATAGACCAAAGTTTGCTGCAGGTAGCGTAGAAACGCGAAAACCACAAAAATCACCGTGTAAAAAACGCGTGAGTGAAATTTCTGCTGAACTTCAGGTGAAAGTGTAAACATTAAATAACAGATAATAGCCAGCGTACAGCTAATACTCAAAGCGATATCAGCAAACTGAACGTTGTATCCGTCCAGCGCACGTCTCGTTTTACCGGAAATCTGCGCATTGATCAGCTCGCCACGCCGTTTACCAATTGCCAAAACCAGTGCCAGCACGAATGTGAGAAGTATTGCCCATTGCGAGATGTAGATTCCGGTAGCATAACCTCCGGCCAAAACTCTCAGAACAAATCCGATCGAAATTATGCATACATCGATGATTGCCACGTGTTTTAGCTTAAAAGTATACGCGAGATTCATCGCGAAATAAAAGTAAACTACCGCCGCAAATTTTGAGAGATCACGTGAAAAATAATCCTGTCCGACGAATATAATTGTAGCGGAAAACAGCATTAACACAACGAAAACCACGACCGCAGTACTTTTCGATATCGCGCCGCTGGCGAGTGGCCTGTTTTTCTTTTCGGGATGTTTTCTGTCGGATTGTATGTCCGTATAATCGTTGATAATATAAACACTGCTGGCTATACATGAAAACACCACAAAAGCGAAAATGCTTTTGAGCAGTAAATCTATATTGGTAATGTTGCCGGAGAAAAACAGCGGTACAAAAACAAAAAGGTTTTTCACCCACTGTTCTACGCGAAGTAGCTTTAGAAATTTCGTCATTCGTGCAAGCAAAGTTGCACAAAAATAGTGTTTTTTAAAATAAAAAAGGCCTGCCAGAGCAGACCTTAAAAAAATATAATGTGTTGATGATCGGCTAATTTTAATTTCCGTCAGCGGCGTCTTTAATCATCTCCTCATTTGCAGTAATCGCAAATTCTACGCGACGGTTTTCAGCACGTCCGGCATCCGTATCATTGGTTGCAATAGGTTCATTTTCACCCACGCCCATCGTCATCACACGGCTTGAAGCCACACCTTTTGAGATAAGATAGCTGCGGACCGATGCGGCACGTCTTTCAGACAGTGACTGGTTATAGGCTTCAGTTCCTTTGCTGTCTGTGTGACCGTATATATTGATATTGGTATCAGGGTTGTTTTTCAGAACTTCAGCAAGCTTGTCAAGATTTGATTTTGCGGATGAAGTAAGTTCAGATGAATCGAAGCCAAAGTTCACCATGTTTTCTTTCATTGTCACACGGATGCCCTCACCTACTCTTTCCACTTCAGCGCCAGGCAATGTTTCTTTGATTTCTTTGGCCTGCTTGTCCATATTCCGGCCGATAACGTTACCGGCTACTCCACCTACAATACCACCAAGAACGGCTCCTGCAGGTGCATTTCTACCTTTACCGATATTATTTCCAAGTACCCCGCCGATCACAGCGCCGGCAGCAGCACCAATTGCAGTACCTTTTTGTTGGTTATTGGCATTTCTTACAGATTCGCAACTTGTCATCAGCATTCCTGCTGATAAAAAAAGTGCGGCTACATTTGTTCTATTTAAAATTTTCATATTCTTATTTTTAAAAATTATTACTTCATACCGGTTCTTGCGAAGTTGTACACTATTCTTACATTTTCACCACCGCTTGGCACATTCTGTTCAAGGCTGAAATTGTCTTCCGTCTGGCTGATCAGATTGAGTGAATAGCCTTCGATAACAGATTTCGCTTTCGAACCTTCGAGAAGTTTTTTAAATTTAAATTCATTTCCGTTTACCACTTCAAACTTGATTGGTTGAATGACGCTAGGGCATGCTCCGCCACCATTTAGAGTATAAGATCCACTCCAGTTGTTCGGGATAAGTCTCCAGTGGCTGCCCACGAAACACTGTGCATCTGCGCCCTCATCAAAAGGTTTTACACTATAATTTTTGTCGTAATTCACACTTGTTATTTCCCAGTCGCCTTTTAGTTTTAAGAATTCGGCTCTGTTTGATTGGGCTGTTTTTGCGGTACTACAGGAAAGGGTGATTGCAGATCCCAAAATCCCGGCCAGTATTAAATTTTTCATAGTAATAAAATTATTTAAGCTAGACTTACAAAAAACTGTGCCATTTTAAGATTCCAAAAATTAAAAAGCCCGGAAAAACCGGGCTATGATATTTTCATCTGATCTTTTACTTTTTTGCCTTAGCCTTTTGAGCGGCTTTTCTTACAGGCTGTTTGGCTGCGGCTTTTGTAGCAGGAGCAGCTTTGTAGAAATTCGTGTAAGCATATTCTGCAGCTTTCCGAACGTCAATCACTCCGCCAGCCTGCGATACCATGTCAAATCTGTTGTTCGAATTTGACGGAAGCATTGCGTTTACAGTAGATTTATTCGACGTCTTCACGAGAGATTCGATAATCTGTGCGGGCGTAAGGTTCGGCATGTACGCCAACAGTACGGATGCAGCGCCGGCAACTACCGGAGATGCCATGGAGGTACCCTGAAGATATTCGTATTTACCGTCGGGAACTGTGGAATAAATTTTGTCTCCCGGGGCGAATACATCTACCATTTTCTGGTTATAATTGGAGAAACTTGCTCTCAAAAATTCGTTATCATTCGTTGAAGCACCTACCACAATCATATTGTCAATAAATGGTTTCGCGTCTGTTGCGTTTTTGAAATTTGTCGGATAATAGATGTTTTCGGCAATGTCTTCGTTCTCGTTACCCGCAGCCTTCACCAGCAAAACACCTTTGTCCTGAGCATATTTAAAGGCGTCCCAAACCACATTTTTACCAGGTGAAACCGGCTTACCGAAACTCATATTCAATATTTTAGCACCGTTGTCTACTGCATATCGTATTGCGTTTGCAACATCTTTATCACGTTCATCACCATTTGGCACCGTACGCACCGTCATGATTTTCGCTGTTTTATAACCCACGCCGTACTGAATTTCCGTACCGTTTGGCGTACCGGCAATTATTCCCGCAACGTGAGTCCCGTGCTGAGCGTCCGGACCTTCAGAATGGTTGTTACCATAAAATTTTTCGGAATAATCATCGTAACGGTCGCCTACTATTTCAGCGCGCGGATCAAAATCAAGATTGTACTGTTTGTTAGCTTGCGGCCCGTAATAATCAACCGCCTCTTTCATTTGCTCTTCCAAAAACTTCTGTACTTCCGCAGGAGATTTTCCGCGCACAGCCGGATTCATCGCAATCTGACTAAGAACCGAAACTGCCATTGCTTCCTCCTGATTGGCAGGCTTTACACTGGCGAGAGCTTCTGGAGACAGGTTTTGTCCCTTCAGCATAGCGACCATAGACGGAATCATCTTCTGGATGCGTGAATAAGTTTCGAAACCCTGCCTCGCCTCAATGCTTTTTTTCGTGAAGATATCTTTGGACTTCATATACATCTCAAACTCCGCAGGCATTTTGGCCTGATTGGCTTTGTTGGTAGAAGAATCAGGCCCTTCGAAAACAGACTGATATTTTTTCACAACACGCGTAACTTCCATGTTATCTACATCGATGTCAGCGTTTTTTCCGCCAATGAAGTTCCAGCCATGTACGTCATCTATGTAGCCATTTTTATCGTCATCTTTTCCGTTGTTTGGAATTTCGTTCGGGTTTGTCCACATATTTTTTATTAAACCCGGATGATCTACCTCCACGCCGCTATCCAGAACGCCTACCACGACAGGTTTCGCTTTGAGACCTTTGCTTTCAAGATATTTGTACGCATTGTCAGTATTTACACCATATACATTTGCTGATGCAAAATCTTTGTGGTACCAGGTCATTAGATCCCGGTCTTTCATAGGGTCCAGAGCCTCTGTGGTATTTTGTGCAAAGGCGACAAATCCCGCCATAAAATAGGCAGCAACCAATATTTTTTTCATTTTATTAATAATTATTTGGTGATAATATTTTTGATATAGGTCAAAGATTCAGGGCCTTTGTTACAGATAAGATCGAGCACCGACAAATCTGCTTGAAAACCGAATTTATCCGAAAACGTCTGATAATACTCTTCAAGACCGTACTCACTCGGCTGCTTTGCTGAAAATTCAGACCTGAAATCCTGATGTGTTGGAGTGGATTCGTAGGTATTTGTTAAATGATACTGCTGCCCGGTTTTCAAAATTTTTTGAATAACAGCTAACGCATTCAGATTAAATTCAACAAGCGAACTGCCTTTAAAGCTAAAAATTTGGGCTAAACGGTCCTCGTAAAATTCAAAATAGGGCGAACTCTGATATGCATTTTTAATTGATTTCCAGTGCAGGCTGCGCCAGTCTTCACGCTCGGAAATAGTGATTGTGTTCATAGCCCGCGCTCCGGTATGGCTTATCGGAATGATCAGTGGCAAGCGTCCATTGGCTCCATAGATAACAGCACGGTTGCGGTAAGTCTGTTTCGGAAAGTTTTCGCAATTTTCAAAAACTACTTCGTCAGCTGAGAGAAAAACTGAAAACCATGAGATTGGCGGTAAGTAAAATATGGGTAAGAGAATTTTCATTTTTTAATATTGAAAGTTTTGTAATCGGGAAATCGTCCCTAGCCCCGATGGTAGCGGCATCCTTTTGTGCAGCACAGCGGAGCAAAAGATATAGCGGACAGCGGGAAAAAGCTCCTGAAAATTAGTCTTCTTTCGGTTTTTTCTTAAAGATGCGCGTAATGTAATCCCAACCAAAGAAAAGTATGAGAATCAGTACTGCCACCCACCAGTAGGAGGTTTTGTGCGCCTCGCCGGTATTGGTTGCCTTGAACATACGGTCCCAACGGAACCGCCAGCCATCGGGCTGATAGTCGGAACTTTTATCTTCGAATAAACCCTCTATACTCACCCACGTAAACATGGGGCTTCCGACGATATTTTCTTCCGGCACAAACCCGAAAAACCTGGCATCAAGTGAGGCATCACGATTGTCGCCAATCATCATATAATAATCCTGCTGGATGGTATATTGGGTGGTTTCTTTTCCGTTTACAAAGATTTTCCCATCTCTGTTTTCGAGTTTGTTGTGTTCATATTCAGAAATGATCCACTGATATTCCGGCAAAGTTTCCTGGTTTAGCGTGACTACATCGCCTTTTTTCGGAATTTTTAGCGGACCGTACCAATCCTGATTCCATTTCTTATTAATAGGGAAAATAGATTGTGCAGTGTCGATATTTTTAGTAAACGCATCACGCGCCGAATTCACTTTGTAAGAAACCGCGGCAGAATCTTTCGGCCAAACGTGTTCTCTCAATTCGATTATCTGCGGCAATGCCTTAATTTCACGCGCAGTTTGGTCGGTCAGACCCTGAAAATCGTACATGAAACCATTTTGTGTCTGAATTTCCTGAACCGGTAAAAAACCGTACTGTCTGTAGAGCGACGGAATGTCGAGCTGGCTGCCGGTCACCGCAATAAATTTATGCTGCTTCTGCTGGTCGCCGAGAATGGTTTCCGGTTTTCCGTTGACGAAAAGTCGTCCGGCACGCATCTCAATGACGTCACCAGCCACGGCCACACAACGTTTTACATACGGATCCATCCGGTCGATTGCCTTATGAACGGAATCCTGTGGATAATTGAAAACAACAATGTCGTTTTTCTGCGGTTTTTTAAACTGGAAAATGCGTTCGTAAGGAAGTTTGATGGCTTCCACATAAGATTTCGGGTCGTCTTTCGGATTGCCTTTTTCGCCCGTATCCATTATCGTTCCCTGCAAAAACGGAATTGCAACGGGCCGCATCGGCATCCTGAAACCGTATGTCCATTTATTGACAAACAGAAAGTCGCCCACCAAAAGCGTTCTTTCCATTGAGCCGGTCGGGATCCCGAATGGCTGCGTAACAAACACGTGAACTATCGTTGCAAAAACAACGGCAAAAGTAATGGACCCTACAAACGATTCTTTCTTTTTGCCCTCCTTTTCTTCCTCCGTTAAGTACAATTCGTCCTCTTTGTAGACCTCAGCATCTTTGGAATAATTTACTGCAGCCATGTAGATAAAAGGCAGAACCACCGTCATCAGCTTTTGAGTAAAACTGTTTTTACCAAAATGCTTCATTAAAAACAGATGGAAAACCGTCATCATAATTGGTCCTACGATCGGCAGATAAGCCATCGCGACCCACCATTTCGGATGTCCCGTTTCTTTTTGAATTATGAAATAATTGTAAAAAGGAACAAACGCAAAAAGTGGATTATAGCCCATCTTCTTAAAGAGTTTCCACGTAGAAATTCCCATTAAGACTGATAAAATGAGGACATAAACCGCGTAGGTAAGGAAGTAATTCATAATTAATTAATATTTTGGCAGCTCACCGTTGGCGGATTAGTGCTGCAAAGATGGCATTTTGTTACACCCGAAAAAATGGCGAAGCCTTTCGCCGAAAAAACTGATTTTACTTAAAAAGAACATCATTCATCGTAAAGTTGCCGGTTTTTCCCTGGATCCACTCCGCGGCTATCACAGCACCAAGCGCAAAACCGTCACGGCTGAAAGCGGTATGTTTTATTTCAATTTCATCAACATCACTGCGGTAGAAAACACTGTGCGTACCCGGAACTTCATCTTCACGCACCGCAAAAATTCCGAGCTGATCAGCATGGGTTTCTTCAAGCTTCCAGGCGGAAAAGTTCGGATTATTTTTAATGACGCCTTCTGCCAAAGAAATAGCAGTGCCGCTCGGCGCATCTTTCTTGTGGGTATGGTGAATCTCTTCCAGCTGAACATTATAATCGCTGAAATTCTTCATCAGATTCGCAAGTTTTTCGTTAAGCGCAAAAAACAGGTTAACACCCAGACTGAAATTAGATCCGTACAGAAAAGCCGTTTCATTTTCAGCCGCGATACGTTCTGCTTCCGGCTTCTTGGTTAGCCAGCCGGTTGTACCGCAAATTACCGGAACCTTCAGTTCAAGGCAGGTTTTAATGTTTTGAAATGCAGCTTCAGGATTTGAAAACTCAACTACGACATCCGGATTATTCAGGTTTTGTGAGGTCGGGGTTTCATTGAGCCGCGCAACAATCTCATGGCCGCGCGAAGTCGCAATACCATCGATGATTTTGCCCATTTTGCCATAACCTACAAGTGCTATTTTCATTATTACTAAAATTTATATGTAAAACTCAGCCCGGCTTTTGAATTGTTGTAACTGTATTCATCAAAAATAAAAGTTGGGTTGAGCGCCAGATCAGGATCTTTTCTGCCTTCATAAAGATGCGCGTCTACCACCGCATCTACGATGTTCAGAACGTAAACCAATGCGGTGACGGCTATAGCATAATCGCGTTGGCGCCGGGCTCTGTCCTGTGTACGGCCCAAAGCCTCAGCTGTAATGCCGGGAATATCAGAAAATTCGTGTGTCTGCCCGTTCAGCTGCGCAACGAATGCATCGCGGTAACGGTTGTATTGTTTTTGATTCCAGAGCGTGATGCCTATTCCGGTGCCGATACCGCCCCAGACAATAGGGATCTTCCAATACTTGTTGTTATAATATTGTCCTAAGCCCGGCAAAACGGCGGAATAAAGACCGGCCTTTGTAGGATTAAATTTTGGAGCTGCTGCCGGCGCGTTAGACTCCTCAATATCGGCATAGACTTCAATTTCAGATTTTGGTGTGGTAGCCGACACCGAATCGCGCGGATAATTTTCAACGCGGATCGTATCTTTCGGACTTATCTGCGCGAAAATCTGAGCTGTAAGAGTGAGAAAGAAAATCGTGAAAAGTTTATACATCATCTGAAATGGGAAAGGATGTTTTCAAGTTCCTGCTCATTTTTGAAATCGAGGACTATTTTGCCTTTTTTTCCGTTTGCGGCCGCCTTTATCTCGACTTTCACTTCCAGAATATCCGCGAGATTTTTTTCAGCTTTTTTAAAATTATTCGGCAGCGCAGCCTTTTGTCTCACTGCAGCGGTGGCATTGTTCTTAAGTTTGGCAGATTCCTGTTCAGCCTGTCTCACGCTGAGTTTCTGGCTGATAATTTTCTGAAAAAGTTCGTTTTGCTTAGCCGGATTTTCAAGGCTGATGATTGCGCGACCGTGTCCCGCCGAAATTTCACCTCCACGTATAGCATCCTGAATTTCAGGACTGAGGCGAAGTAATCGGATTGAGTTTGTAATCGAACTCCGTTCCTTACCTACACGCTGGCTTAAATTTTCCTGCGTCATCCCAATCTCATCTAAAAGCCGCTGGTATGTGAGCGCGATTTCAATGGCATCCAAATCTTCACGCTGAATATTTTCAACCAAAGCCATTTCGAGCAGTTCCTGGTCATTCACCAGACGGATGTAGGCGGGAATGGTCTCCAAACCGGCAATTTTGCTCGCACGAAATCTTCGTTCACCTGAAATGATCTCGAAACGGTCGCCATCCTTTCGCAAAGTCACGGGCTGGATGATGCCCAGACTTTTAATCGATTCAGCCAATTCCTGCAGCGCCTTTTCGTCAAAGTAAGTTCTAGGTTGCGTAGCGTTTGGGTAAATGTCGTCCAGCGGAACTTCTACTATATTGCCTACAAACTTATCAGCGCCCGCGTCTGTTGCAGAATTAACACTTGCTTTGGATTCAGCACTTAAAATAGCACCCAATCCGCGTCCCATGGCTCTTTTCTTGTCTCTCATCTGTTTATTAAAAACACTTATTATCAGGCTTTTTCACCCACTAAGTTATCATTTTTGAGCAGCACTTCTTCGGCCAGCTGCAAATACTGAATCGCTCCTTTGCTTTCTGCATCATAATTCAGGATGCTTTCTCCGAAACTCGGAGCCTCGCTGAGCCGGACATTGCGGCTTATCACGGTTTCAAAAACCATTTCGGGAAAATGTGCGTTTACTTCTTCTACAACCTGATTTGACAGCCGAAGGCGCGAATCATACATCGTAAGCAGCAAACCTTCAATATCCAAGTCTTTATTGTGAATTTTCTGTACGTTCTTAATAGTATTCAGAAGTTTTCCTAACCCTTCAAGTGCAAAATACTCGCACTGGATCGGAATGATTACCGCATCTGCCGCTGTAAGTGCGTTGATGGTAATCAACCCGAGACTTGGCGCACAGTCAATAATAATGAAATCATAATCATCGCGAATGTCCTGCAGGGCATTTATGAGCATATATTCGCGGTTCTCACGGTCTACAAGCTCGATTTCAGCCGCCACCAAATCGATGTGCGAGGGAATTATATCCAGGTTGGGCGAGGCGGTTTTCTGCACACAGCTGCGCGCATCTGCACTGTGCTCCAGCAGGTCGTAAGTGGAATTTCCCGCTTCATCAATACCTAAACCGGATGTTGCATTGGCTTGCGGATCCGCATCGATAAGCAGGATCTTTTTTTCCAGAACTCCGAGTGCCGCTGCCAGATTGACGGCGGTGGTAGTTTTGCCTACACCACCCTTCTGATTCGCAACGCCGATTATTTTAGCCATTCTTTTAAAATTTAATCTCCAAAAGTACACTTTTTTCTGGCTTTTCAAAGCTACGTACGTTTTTAGATTGTATGCACATTGCTGAATGTGAACAATTTAACTTCAAAAAAAATTATCCACAAAAAGCAAGTTTTTGTGGATAAATCGGGATTCTTCCGCTAAAGCGGAATTATTCAAATTGCATGCTGATCGGAAATTTAAAATAACTGCGGACATTCTGCCCGTTCAGCTTAGCAGGCGTCCATTTTCCTTTAATTTTTTTAATCGTTTTTTCCGCCTCGCTGTTGAAAGCCGCATCCTTACCACTCGCTTTGATGTTAGAAATGCTGCCGTCTTTTTCCACGATGAAAGTAACGGTAGTTCGCATCAGATCGCCACTGCCTTCGAAACCGTCAGCATTGAAATTCTGTATAACTCTGGTTCGAAATGCATTGATACCGCCTGCAAACCCCGCTTCCACGTCTACCACGCTGACCGGCTCATTCAAAACAGCTGTTGGTGCAGGCTGCACTGGTGCGGTTCCTACATTGGGAACATTGACCGGCGGTACATAATTCGTAACCACATTTTCGCCCTGCACATTTTCAAGTCCGATGTTTGTGCCACTAATCTCCGTTACTGAAGGAGGAGGTGTTTCAAGGGGCGGATTACTTGTGGGAGTAGGCACCACAATTTTAACGGTCGAAACCTGTGGTTGTGCAGGCGGCTTTTCTGTCGCCACAGGCGGTGTCACCTCAGGATCCGGATCAATTGGCGTAAAGACATGTCCGCCAGAATCAGATACCTTAACAATTTCTTCAGGTATAAGCGCATTAACAAATAGCGGGGTAAGACTTACCGTAGCGAATATCGCGATGCCGATCAACATTGCTTTCTGCTGTACAGCGCCATGTTCTTTTCTTAAAACATATGCGCCATAGTTCTTATTTCGGTTTTCAAATAGAAGCTCGGTAAGACGTGCTTCCTGGGCGAAGGTTGAGTAATTTTTCATTGTAAGAATATTTAAAATTAAACTTAAACTTAGTACATTAACGCTATTTTGATTAAATACATTAATACCTGTTAAAATTAAAGCAAATAATCATCCAAATTCTTACACATATAAAACAAACGCTATTTATATCATAATATCATTACACCAAGAAAGAAATGAGCAAGCTTTATATTTTTAACAAATATGCAACTTATATAAAATTATATTTAATCATATAATAACATTTGATTTATTTTTTCCGTAATTTCGAATGTCAAAGCGTGCAATTTTCTGATTTAGGTATACCCTCTAACTTTTTACATGTTGCGCACGATGAATTCTGCATAACAAAAACACCATACCATGACAACGTTAAAATTAAAAGCAAAGAATGCCGCGGTTTTCACATTGTGTGAAATGCTGAGCAAATTGGGTTACCCAATAAAGATTTCCGATTCATTCACTGCGGAAATAGATTCCGCTGTAAAAGATTTTCAGAGTAAAAACGCGCTGGTAGTGGATGGCATTGTCGGCATGAAAACCTGGCAGGTACTTCTCGACAAAAGCAGCAAAATATTCAAAACCAATGATCTCTTTCTGAGCGAACAAGATCTGAAAGATTTTGCTAAAAGTTTTAATTTGGAACTGGCCGCCGTAAAGGCCGTAAACGAAGTGGAAAGTTGCGGAAAAGGCTTTCTTTTGAACGGAAAGCCAAAAATACTTTTTGAAGGCCACATATTCTGGCAACAACTGAAGAAAAGCGGTTTTAAGCCGGAACAAATGTCGAACAGCTCGAACAAAAACGTGCTATACGCTAAATGGACCAAAGCCTTCTATCTCGGCGGCGCGAAAGAGTACGACAGACTTGATGAAGCGATCGCCATCAGCAACGATCCAAAGATGAAGGAAGCCGCGCTGGCCTCGTGCTCGTGGGGCAGTTTCCAGATTATGGGTTATCATGCAAAAAGTCTCGGATATTCTTCGGTGCAGGATTTTGTGGACCGGATGTACATCCACGAACGCGAACATCTGAAAGCCTTCGGAAAGTTTCTGGAAGTAAATAATATTATGAACGATCTGCGCAATAAAAATTGGGTAAAAGTCGCGCAGAAATACAACGGCCCCGCCTACAAACAGAATAAATATGACGAAAAACTAAGAAAAGCCTACGAGCGATATTCCTGAATATGAGCAAACACCACAAAAAAAAAGCTGCGAAACACGCAGCTTTTTTAGTTAAAATAATTCTTTGCGGATGATGTTCTGACTTCTTTCCGGACCTACAGAAACCAGATAAACATTGATTCCGAGGTGCTGTTCGATAAACTCGATGTATTTTTTGGCATTTTTCGGGAGTTCATCGTAGGTGCGTGCGTGCGTGATGTCTTCTTCCCAACCTTCGAGTTCTTCGTACATTGGTTCGTAATCGTACAGTTTTGTGGTAGATGACGTGAAATAATCGATGATCTTTCCGTCTTCCGTGCGGTATTTCGTAGCGATTTTCAGTGGCGAAATTCCTGAAAGCACATCAAGTTTGGTAATTACCAGATTATTGATACCATTGATCATCGTGGCATGTTTAAGCGACACCAAATCGAGCCAGCCCGTTCTGCGCGGTCTTCCGGTGGTAGCACCAAACTCAAAACCGATCTTGCGGATCTTTTCGCCCAGCTCGTTATCAAGTTCTGTAGGGAATGGTCCTTCACCTACACGCGTTGTGTACGCTTTGGCAACGCCGATTAAATTTTGAAGACTCGTTGGCGGAACACCGGCGCCGGAACACACGCCACCCGTTGTGGGCGACGATGAAGTAACGTAAGGATACGTACCGAAATCAATGTCGAGCATTGCGGCCTGTGCGCCTTCGAACAGAATGTTTTTGTTATCGCGGATCGCCTCATTCAGTTCCACTTCAGTATCCACGATGCGGTCACGTAATTTTTCACCAAGTTCGATGAATTCGTTATAGATTTCATCAAACTCAAGCGCTGGTTTTTCAAAGTACTTTTCGAAAAGTGAGTTTTTTATTTTTAAATTTTTCCTGATTTTTTCCGCTAACACATCGGGGTTCAGCAAATCGATCATGCGGATGCCAACTCGTGCGATCTTATCTTCATAACACGGTCCGATACCTTTTTTTGTAGTTCCGATGTGCGTTCCACCGGCTTCTTCTTCACGGTATGTGTCGAGTAATATATGGTAAGGCATGATGACGTGCGCGCGGCGGCTTATGAAAACATGGTCTGTTTTCAGACCTTTTTCTTCGATCTGGCCAATTTCTTTTAAAAATGCCTTTGGATTTACCACTACTCCGTTCGCAATGACGCATTTGCCTTTACACTGCAGCACGCCGGAAGGCAAAAGATGCAAAACAAATTTTTCATCTCCGGCGTAAACGGTATGACCTGCGTTATCGCCGCCCTGAAAGCGCACCACATAATCAGATTTGGCCGAAAGCACATCAGTTATTTTGCCTTTTCCTTCATCTCCGTACTGCAGACCCACCACCACGTATGTTGACATAAAATTTTGTTTTAATATTGGTTTGTGCAAAAATAGATTTTTAAAAAAAGGCAGGCAAAGAATAAAAGAGATTTTATCAGCATAGAATTCATTATATTAAGATTTAAACGCCGCATATTTTCAGGAAAAAAAGTCCTTAAAAAAACCTAAATTTGCCCTTTGGAAAAATCTATGGAATCAATTCAAGTTCACGACAAAACCTTTATTCCCTACCTGCGCGACGCAGAAATACAGGAAATCGTAAAAACTACAGCGCAGAAAATCTACGAAGATTATAAGGATGAAACACCGGTTTTTGTAGGTGTACTGAATGGCGTGATCATGTTTTTTTCAGATCTGCTGAAGCACTATCCGGGCAAATGTGAAATCGCATTCATCCAGATGAGTTCGTACGCGGGAACGCAGTCTACAGGCATTGTTTACCAGAAAATGGAACTTACTAAAGACATCAAAGACCGTCACATCATTTTGGTGGAGGACATCGTGGACACCGGAAATACGGTGGAAAGTCTCTTTAAATATTTTACCGAAACACAGCGACCAAAATCCGTCAAGCTGGCCTCATTTCTGCTGAAACCCGAAGTTTACAAAAAAGATTTTAAGCTGGATTATATCGGAAAAGAGATCCCGAATAAATTTGTCTTGGGCTACGGTTTAGATTATGACGAATTGGGCCGCAACCTAAAGGATCTGTATCAGCTGGAAGAGGGCAGAATAAATGAATAAATACAAGCGTTTTTTCGTCTAAATTTTAAACGTTAAATTTCAAATAATTAAAATGATAAATATCGTTCTCTTTGGTCCTCCGGGCAGCGGAAAAGGTACACAGGCGCAGCATTTGATTCAAAAATACAATCTGAAACAGATTTCTACCGGCGACCTCTTCCGTTTCAACATGAAAAATGAAACCGAACTCGGAAAACTGGCCAAATCCTACATCGACAAAGGACTTTTGGTACCGGATCAGGTGACGACGGATATGCTGACCGACGAACTGAAAAACACCACCAACACGGATGGATTTATTTTCGATGGTTATCCGCGTACGACAAATCAGACCCAGGCACTGGAAAAGATTGTGAAAGAGCAACTTAATGCAGATATAACCGTTTGCCTTTCCTTAGTGGTTGACGATGAGATTTTAGTGCAACGGCTTTTAAAAAGAGGCGAAACCAGCGGCCGCACAGATGACTCAAATGAAGAGATCATCCGGAACCGCATCAAGGAATACTACCTCAAAACAGCCGAAGTAGCAGAACTTTACAAGCAGCAGGGTAAATATGTGGAGGTGAACGGCGTGGGAGAAATAGATGAGATTTCCGCAAAACTGTTTGCTGAAGTAGACAGAATAAAATAATGAAGATTTGGCTTTTAAGCCAAAATCAAAAAGCATCAAAACATAAAAAATAGATGTCAAATTTCGTAGATTACGTAAAAATCCACTGCAAAAGTGGCCATGGCGGCGCAGGTTCAGCGCATCTTCGCCGTGAAAAATATATTCCCAAAGGCGGACCCGATGGTGGCGACGGCGGGCGCGGCGGCCACGTAATCATGAAAGGAAATGCGCATGAATGGACGCTTTTGCCGTTGCGTTTTACACGCCACATCAAAGCAGAACGCGGGCAGAACGGCTCCAAAAACCAACTTACCGGCGCCTACGGCGAAGATGTGTACATCGAAGTTCCGATTGGTACCATCGCGAAAAACGAAGACGGCGAAGTAATCGCTGAGATCCTTGAAGACGGCCAGGAAATCATCCTGATGCACGGCGGAAAAGGTGGTCTCGGCAATGAGCATTTTAAATCTGCAACGAACCAGACACCTCGATACGCGCAACCTGGACTTCCGGGCGAGGAAGGTTATATCACATTCGAACTTAAACTTCTTGCGGATGTAGGATTAGTTGGTTTTCCCAACGCCGGAAAATCTACTCTATTGGCAGCAGTTTCCGCAGCGAAACCCAAAATTGCAGATTACGCTTTTACGACGCTTACGCCCAATCTCGGGATTGTAGATTACCGGAATTATAAATCGTTCGTGATGGCAGATATACCGGGAATTATCGAAGGTGCGGCGGAAGGGAAAGGTCTTGGTCACCGCTTTTTGAGGCACATCGAAAGGAATTCGATTTTACTTTTCCTCATTCCGGCGGACGCTGAAGATTATTTAAAAGAATTTGAAATTCTGGAAAATGAACTTAAAAAATTTAACCCCGAACTTTTAGATAAAGATTTCATCGTTTCAGTTTCGAAATCAGATATGCTGGATGACGAACTTAAGAAAGAAATTTCGAGTAAATTTCCCGAAAACCGCCAGCCTATTTTCTTTTCTGCGGTGACGCAGGAAGGTTTGATGGAACTTAAAGACGCGATCTGGAAAAAGCTGCATGGCTAATAAATCACACGATAAATTACAAACCCGAACTCACTTCCGGTTTTTTTTTGGAATAGTAGTTGAAAGTGATCAAATAAAACATTTTAAAATGAAATCATTAGCCGCACTTTTCTCCGCAATTTTTTTAATGGCCTGCACTGCCAACAATTCTTCAAAATATTCAAAGATCGAATATGAAGCCGGCGCATGCTTTGGTTTTTGCCCCATTTTTAAGATGACCGTTAATCCGGACAGGACAGCCGTAATCGAGGCGGAAAGGTTCACATTTACCGAAGGACGCTCCAAAGATGAGTTTTCAGGTCCGCGTGAAGGAACATTTACGGCCACCATCACGGCAGAAGATTATCAAAAACTGATTGCAATGCTTGACGACCTTGATGTAAAAACACTTAAAAATTATTACGGCAACAAAAATGTGACGGATCTGCCAACTTCAAATCTTACAATCACGTTCGCAGACGGCAGTAAAAAAAACATCGAAGATTACGGGAAAGGTGGTACTGAAGAGCTTGACAGATTCTATGATTTTGTGGAAGGCCTGCGCAAGACGCAAAAGTGGACAAAAGTTGATTAAACCACATTTCAGTGCTAAATTAATTTAGTTTATCTTTGCCGCACGAAAAACTCCTTCCACACGGAAGGATTTTTTATGAACGAGGTCATTCTTGATGAAAAACTGCCCGCCGCAGAACGCTGAAAACGTCACGGTTTTCAATTTCATTCACTCGCTTCATTACCTAAAGAATGACACTGTCATTTTTATTTTAATTTAAAACATTTCATTTGAACTTTAACGATCTAAAACTTATCGATCCTATCGCGAAAGCGCTGCAGGAAGAAGGTTACACACAGCCTACGCCTATTCAGGCCAAAGCAATTCCAAGTATTTTAGAAGGTCGCGATCTCCTCGGAACCGCGCAGACCGGAACAGGCAAGACAGCTGCGTTTGCCATCCCGATCCTTCAGAATCTGACCGAGAAAAACATCCGCAATAATAACATTAAAGCACTAATCTTAACGCCTACACGCGAACTCGCCATTCAGATTGAAGAGAGTTTCAATGCGTACGGCCGACATCTCAAACTCAGAAATCTTGTTGTTTTTGGCGGTGTGAAGCAGGGTGCGCAGGAAAATTCTCTGAAGCGCGGTGTAGATATTCTTGTGGCGACACCAGGCAGATTACTCGATTTTATCTCGCAGGGCATTATCTCGCTAAAACATCTTGAAATTTTTGTTCTGGATGAAGCGGACCGTATGCTGGATATGGGTTTCGTGCACGATGTGAAGCGGATTATCAAACTTTTGCCGCCGAAAAGACAGACGCTGTTTTTCTCGGCAACGTTTCCGGACGAGATCAGCAAACTCGCGAATTCCATGCTAACCAATCCCGTGAAGGTGGAGGTAGCGCCGGTTTCTGCCACAGTTGATACCATTAAGCAAAAAGTATATTTTGTAGAAAAACAAAACAAACTCGATTTGCTGACACATATACTTAAAAACGATATTTCCGAATCGGTACTCGTATTTTCAAGAACCAAGCACGGTGCAGACAAAATTGCCCGAAAACTGCAGTCGCAGAAAATTTCTGCTGAGGCCATCCACGGTAATAAATCTCAGAACCAGCGGCAGAACGCACTGAATAATTTTAAATCAGGCAAGACACGAATTCTGGTCGCGACAGACATCGCAGCACGTGGAATCGATATTGACGAGCTGAAATACGTGGTGAATTTTGAACTTTCCGATGTTTCTGAAACCTACGTTCACCGCATCGGCAGAACCGGAAGAGCGGGCGCCGACGGAAGCTCCATTTCGTTTGTGGACGGCTTAGATCTTTTAAATCTGAAAAGCACGGAAAAGCTGATCGGCAAGAAAATTCCGGTGGAAAAAGACCATCCTTTCCACACCGATAATCTGGTTGTTGAAAAGAGAGATTCGAACAATAAACCGTTTACTCCACGTCCAATACCACAGACTAAAGAAAATATCGGCTACAAAAAGCCGAAAAATAAGAGCAATTTTTCGAGAAATAAATAACCACATTATTTCAAGACACAAAAAAAACCGCAAATTCATTCGCGGTTTTTTTTTAATTCTTACTGAACAATTTTTCAGCATTTTCGGATGTCATCCGGTCTAACTCAGAAAAATCAATACCGTAGATATCAACCAATTTACCGGCTACAAGCTCCAGATAAGAACTCTCATTTCGCTTTCCGCGGAACGGTACGGGCGCTAAATAGGGTGAATCGGTTTCGAGCACGATTTTATCTAAAGGTATTTCGCGCAGAAACTGATCGATCTTTCCGTTTTTAAAGGTTACCACGCCACCAATTCCCAAGATGAAATTCAGATCAACCGCATGTTTGGCCTGCTCTAATGTACCTGAGAAGCAATGAAAAATTCCGCGGAGTTGAGGACGTTTTTTTCTTTCGAGCACTTCAAAAACCTCATCAAAACTTTCGCGCGTGTGAATGACGATGGGTAAATCGCGCTCGATCGCCCAATCGATCTGTTTCTCAAAAGCTTTAATTTGGATATCTAAAGTAGATTTGTCCCAATAAAGATCAATCCCGATCTCACCGATGGCCGGAAATTCGCGCTCGTTAAGATACTTTTCCACGATTGTGAGTTCGCTTTCCCACGTCTCCGGTTGAACTGAGCATGGGTGAAGTCCCATCATGGCGAACATCTGATTGGGATAATTGCTTTCCAGCGTGAGCATTTTTGCATGTGTTTCTGAGTCGATGGCCGGCAGATAAAATTTTGAAACGCCTTTTTTAATTGCTCTCTCAATCATTTCAGCGCGGTCACTATCGAATTGGTCGGAATACAGATGGGTGTGTGTGTCAATCATAGTAATGCTTATGGATCCGGTGTTTTGCCTTTACAATTATTAATTTTTGAAAATTTCGTGTTTTACTTTTGCCCGTTGGGCTATAATCCGTTGCTGTACTGAGGCTAAAAATCCCTGATATTTCGGGCTGTTTTCATCTTCGGTTTGATGTTCCAGCGCTTTCGAAATCTTCAGATTTTCTTCCACGAAACCCCGGGTTTCTTCACTGAAAAAGGCATCTTTAAATTTTTCCCAGATATACGCTACCGCCTGTGAGTTCGGATGAATGAGATCATCTTTGTAATAGCGGTAATCGCGCAGATCGTCCATCAAAATCTCATAAACAGGCACATATTGACAATTTTCAAACTGCGGAATCACATCGTGCAAAGCCGTGATGATTTTAGATTTACTCAGCGAATTTTGCGTCATGCCGTCGCGCGTGTGGCGAACAGGAGAAACGGTGAAAAGTATCTGCACGTCATCGGTACAGATATCTTTTAATATTTTAATACTTTCCGAAATGCTTTCGGAAATTTCGTACTGGCTCAGTAATCTTTTCTCGAAATGTTTTGCGGGAATTTTGTGGCAGTTGGCAACCAGTTTTTTCTTTGGCAAAAATTCGTAGATAAACGAACTTCCGTACGTAATGATCACCCATTTTGATGACTGCAAAAACTGATTTCCTGCTTCTATACTTTTGTTGATTTTCTCTAAAGTCTGATGCAGAAATCTGGAATTGAAACTGCTGTGATGATCGAGCGAGATGATCTCGTCGTTATACTTTATTAAATCATCTTCTGTGTAAAACTCTGACTTATGAAGTTTTTTTAAAGCCTCATTGATTGAAAACGGATTAAAAAGAGTGCCGTACGGATTATTCAGCGTCTGAAGTTGCCCCTTTGATAGCAATGCAGACAATTCGCCTGCAAAACACGAACCCATCGAAAACAGCTTATCTTCCACGCCAATCTTTTCCTTTGAAATTGCTATTTCAACCTCAGTTCTGAATTTCATTTAAAAATAAATATGATCAAATTAAAAAACGTTAAAAATCTTAGCTATCCCGACGCAGAAGATAGTTCGCAAGCTCAATAAACGGCTTCTTTTTTTCGTCCGGCACATCGATCTGGTTCAGGTAACCCTGTGCAATCTCGTTGTATTTCTGAATCAGCAGCAGCGTTTTTTCATCCACTTTGGTCCGGCGGAAAATTTTCTCCACACTGTAGACTTTGTCTACGTTATCGGTTTTTTTAGAGTACCAAAAATCAAGTTCCTTACGCTCTTCCTCGGTGCCGTGCTCTCTGGCGAGGAGATAAAGAACGGTTTTTTTATTTTCGTAAATATCGCCGGCATGCTTTTTACCAAACTGTTCCTGATCGCCAAATACGTCCAGATAATCATCCATGATCTGGAAAGCAATTCCGACGTTTTTGCCAAAATTAAAGATCGCTTTTGCCGCTTTGAAATCTGCTCCGGCGATCAACGCACCGATTTCGAATGATGATGCGCTTAAAACTCCGGTTTTATACGTAATCATGCGGATGTAATCATTAAAAGTAACGTCACCTAAAGTTTCAAAATTTATGTCATATTGCTGACCTTCACACAGCAACAGCCCCGTGTGCGTGAAAACACGGACGCACGCTTTGTAAAGTTCCGGCTCGAGGTCTTCAAAGAACTTATACGATTTCATTAACAGTGCGTCTCCCGAGAGAATCCCTGTATTGATGCCGTGCAGCGTGTGGATCGTAGGCATATTCCGGCGGAGCGGGGCCTCATCCATGATATCATCATGAATTAGCGTAAAATTGTGAAAAAACTCGATTGCCAGAGCCGGTTTGATAGCTTTCTGCTGATCGCCGCCAAACATGTCATTGGCCATCAGTACCATGATGGGACGCAACCTCTTACCGCCGTGCGAGATGATGTAGTTCATCGGCTCATAAAGCTCAACAGGTTTATCTTTGAACGTATATTTTTCGATTGCTTTTGAAACAATTTCCTGGTATTTTTCTAAAAAATGCATATTTAAAATAGTGTTTGAACAAAAATACAATTTTAATAAAGCTTTCTACACTGCGAGACACAAAAAAACCACCGTAGTGGTGGTTTTAATAATATTATGTTTTAAAAATTTTAAGTAAAATAAGTCACGAGAACGTACGTAAATCCTGCGACCAGCGCTGAAATTGGAATTGTAAGAATCCAGGCCCAAAGAAGGCTCACGGTGATTCCCCAACGCACCGCTGAAACTCTTTTTGTAAGCCCGACACCGATAATCGCACCGGTAATGGTATGCGTGGTAGAAACCGGAATGCCGAGATGATCTGTCAGGAAAAGCGTAATTGCACCGGCAGATTCAGCGCTTACACCCTCCAGTGGCGTCACTTTGGTAATTTTAGTTCCCATTGTTTTTACAATTTTCCAGCCGCCACTCATCGTACCCAAACCAATGGCAAGGAAAGAAACGAACGGTACCCACATGTAGTCTGTCGTAAAATGTGCAAATCGGTCTTTAGATGCCATCAGCGCATATTCGTCGTTGCCGCCGATAAGTGTTACGTGATAGTAAATGACGGCTGCACCTATGATTCCCATTACTTTCTGTGCATCATTCAGGCCGTGACCCAGACTGAAAAGCGCAGATGAAAAGAGCTGCCATTTCTTGAAATGTCCATCAGCCTTGCGCGGGTTGCTGTTCCTTGCGAAGAAAACAATGATCAGCGTGATCACTATCGATACAAGCATACCGATAAAAGGCGCCATGAAGATGAACAGGAAGATCGGAATCACTTTTTCATATTTCACAACATTTTGTGTCATGAGTTCCAGAAGTGCAGCTTTTACTTTTTGCCAGAGCGAAAAATCAGGGTGAGCCAGAGCAACCTGGTGATAATCCAAGGAAAACGCGTGCATGAGTGCGGCTCCTAAAAACCCGCCAATCAGCGTGTGTGAGGACGATGAAGGAATGCCGAACCACCACGTGAGCAGGTTCCAGGCGATAGCCGCGATCAAACCGGAAAATATGACTTCAAGATTAATGAAATCTTCATTTACGGTTTTTGCGATCGTGTTTCCGATTTTAAATTCGCCGATGATATACATCGCGACAAAAAAAGCGGCAAAATTCCATAAAGCAGCCCAAAGTACGGCCTGAAACGGCGTAAGTACCTTAGTAGAAACTATCGTAGCGATAGAGTTTGCCGCGTCATGAAAGCCGTTGATATAGTCAAAGATCAGCGCGAGGACGATAATGACTATTAATAATAGTGGTAAATCCATATTACTATATAAAGATTGCGCAATAGATTAAGCGTATTTAATTACGATACTGTCCATCGTGTTGGCTACATCTTCGGCCTTGTCTGTCACGATCTCCAGATATTCAAGCACGGATTTCACCTTGATGATGTTGATGGCGTCATTAGTCTCGAAAAGTCTAACAATAGCCTGACTCAGAACGTCATCGGCGATGTTTTCGTATGAGTTTATCTTGATGGAAGATTCTTTTACCGCTTTTCCGTTCTTGAAATCTTTGAGGTTCTCCATTGCGGTTTTTATTTCCATACATGATTTATAGATCAGCAGGCTGAATTCTGTATAAGCCGGATCCAGCGGTGCTTTGTAAAGATAAATGTACTTCGCAGATGCATAGATGTAATCGGCAATATCATCTAAGCCACTCGCCAAATGACTGATGTCTTCACGGTCAAACGGAGTGATAAAGTTTTCGCCAAGCTGAACGAAAATTTCATGGGTGATATCATCCATTTTGTGCTCGTAGTCGCTCATGTTTGTCAACATGGTGTCATCATTGATGTCAAAATCAAGCAGACCTTCATGAAATTCTTTTGACATATCTACCAAGGTGTCTGCAACGCGTTCAAACAGTACAAAAAACACTTTGTCTTTAGGTTGGAAGGCTTTAAAAATGTTACCGATTCCCATAATCTTTCGTTTTAAATTCTATGCTGCAAATTTCCGAAAAAGGTGGTAAACAATCCTTTTTTAATATTAACTTTTATTCATATTACGGAAAACGTTATTTGCAGAATAACAAAAAAATCAGCTTTGACTGAACAAAACTGATTTTCATATGTATAGTGTTTAAAGCTTAACCCGCAATTTCCGCGCGTACCTCTTTTCCTTTAAATTTCTGCGACTGCATTCCTCTTAAAACCTCATCTTTAAAGGTTTTCTCTACTTCAAAGAACGAAAATTTCTCCAGAATTTCGATATCTCCAATGTCCGGACGCTTCTTTGATTTCGCTGTAGATTTATTAATGATCTCGAGCATATCCATCTTTTTTAAGTGGTCTTTTTTGCCAAGATTGAAGAAGAATCTCACCATGTCGCCATTGTTTCTGCGTGGTTTGCGCGAATCGCGCCCACCGTCACGGCTGAATTCTCTTTTGTCGCCACGGTCGCGGTCTCTTCCGCGGTCACGGTCGCGTCCGCGATCACGGTCTCTGCGGCTTTCCCCACGGTCGTCCGAGCTGAACTTTTGGTCAGCAAGATCATTTTTATCTTTGTAGAACATGGCAACTTCACGAAGCTGAAGCTGAAGAAGTTTATGTACAAGTTCCTCTTTTGAAAACTCAGTCAGATCTGGTATCAAAGCATCGTCGAACGTAAAGAACTCTTCATGAACAGTAAACAAAGCCTCAAAAACACCGGCAACCTGCGACTTGATAATCGCCTCTCCGGTCGGAATTTTCTTTTCCTGAATATCGATCTTTGTCGACTGTCTGATCTGCTTCAGTTTACGCTGCTCTTCAGGCTTTATCAAAGCCATTGAAATTCCGTCCTTCCCTGCTCTGCCCGTTCTTCCGCTCCGGTGAACGAAAACTTCAGGATCATCCGGCAAAGAATAATGGATAACGTGGGTAAGTGAATTTACATCAAGTCCACGTGCAGCAACATCGGTCGCTACGAGAATATCAATATTTTTCAGTCTGAATTTTTTCATTACCGTATCACGCTGCGCCTGTGAAAGGTCGCCGTGAAGCGCATCTGCCGCATAACCGTTCTGCATAAGAAAATCTGCAACTTCCTGCGTTTCCATACGTGTACGGCAGAAAAGAATTGAATACTGATTAGGATTTGCGTCGATCAAACGTTTCAAAGCTTCCTTCTTATGTCGGTATCCTACCACATAATATTCGTGCTTGATGTTTTTCTTCACCTCATTGATAGAACCTACCGAGATACGGTGCGGCGTGGTAAGATAGTTCTTCGAAATTCTTTCTACTTCCTTGTTCATCGTTGCCGAGAACAGATAAGTCTGTTTTGTATCTGGCGTCTCGCTTAAGATGGTTTCCAAATCGTCTTTGAAACCCATTGAAAGCATCTCATCGGCCTCATCAAGCACAACCCACTGAACTTCAGAGAAGTCCAGTGCCTTGCGGTTAATCATGTCAATCACACGTCCCGGAGTTCCCACAATGATCTGTGGTTTATCCCGAAGTGAGCGGATCTGATCCATAATACTGCTGCCACCATAAACCGCTGTGGTTTTGATGTTTTGCATGTATTTTGAATAATTTTTAATGTCTTTTGTAATCTGAAGACACAGTTCTCTTGTCGGACAAAGCACCAAAAATTGGATTTTGCGACTACCCTCGTCAATCATATCCAAAATCGGAAGCGAAAAAGCTGCTGTTTTGCCCGTCCCAGTCTGCGCAAGTGCGATAAGATCGCGAATATCTGTAGAGATAAATGGAATGGTCTGTTTTTGGATTTCTGTGGGACTTTCGAAGCCCAGTTCGCCAATTGCCTTCAAGATTTCAGGACTTAAATTGGTTTCCGTAAATAAATTCATTAAGTATATTAAATATTCTGCAAAGATAAGCTTTTTTGAATTGATAAAAAATAGCTCGATTCATTAAACTTTTGTTAAAGC
>JAEZYN010000068.1 GCA_023419095.1 Bacteroidota bacterium
CCCTTGTGATCGATCTCTCGATTCCGAATAATGTCGAAAAAGACATCACGGAAAACATAAATGTAACATTGGTTGATGTTGACGGTCTTTCGCAGCAGATTAGTGAAACGATGGAATCACGGCAAAAGGAAATTCCGAAAGCGGAAGAAATTATCCGTGAGATGACCAAAGATTTTCTGGAATGGGAAAAAAAGCGGAAAATGGCGCCAAATATTCACCATTTCAAGGCCGTACTGAAGAATATGGAGCGAAATGAAATGCACAACATTCACAAAAAGCACAAATATATTGATGTGAATGACATGCAGCTTTCAAACAAGATGATCCAAAAAATCACGAACCGTTTTGCCAAGTATATTATCGACAATCCGTGGAAAGCCGAAGAAGTAAGCAGATTAATGCACGAGATTTTAGTGGAACAGCCAAATAATGAATTCAATGAAAAGCATTAAAATCGGCACCCGCAATTCACCGCTTGCCTTGTGGCAGGCGCGGGAAGTAGCGCGACACCTTCAGAACAAAAACCTCACGACAGACATCACGCCGATTGTTTCAACTGGCGACAAAAATCTTACGCAACCGCTTTACAGCCTCGGAATTACGGGTGTTTTCACACGCGATCTCGACATTGCACTTTTAAATAAACAGGTAGATATCGCCGTACATTCACTGAAGGACATTCCTACAAACCTTCCGGAAAATATCGAAATCATCGCGGTGCTTGAACGCGATTATCCACAGGACGTTTTGGTGCGGAAAAAGGACTCTATGACGCTTGAACTTCACAAACTGAAATTAGCTACAAGCAGTCTGAGGCGCCGGGCATTTTGGCTTAAGGAATTTCCGGAAACAGAATTTGCCGACATCCGCGGGAACGTCCAGACACGTCTAAACAAACTTGAGCAGAGCGATTTTGACGCGACAATGTTCTCACTTGCTGCAATTGAAAGAATGGGCTTAAATGTTGATTATGAACATCTTCCAATGATGGTATCTGCACCTGCGCAGGGTGTTGTCGCTATTTGCGGGCGCGCTGATGACCCCGCAACAAAGGAATTATTTAGCGATATAAATCATCACGAAACGCGTATCTGCGTAGATATTGAAAGAAGTTTTCTCAACACGCTCGAAGGCGGCTGTACAGCGCCAATCGGTGCGTTTGCCGAAATAAATGATCAAAATGAAATTCGTTTCATCGGTCGCATCTGTTCTCTCGACGGGCAAAACTGCATCGAAACGGACGAAATTTTCGAATGGAACGAACACCAAGATTTCGGAAAAATAATGGCGCAAAAAATACTCGATAACGGCGGACGGGAATTGATGCAGGAAATTAAAAGCGCACTATAAAAAAAACAATGCGGATACTTTTCACAAAAAACTTCAATAAAATGATGATTTCCAAGAAATTAGGGAGTCATTTTTCTTATGATTTCGTGGAAGTGATAAAGATTGCGCCCATGCAGGTGGAGCCCTTTGACCTGAAAAATAAGTCGTTGATTTTCACGAGTGTAAACGCTGTGCGAAGTTTTTTCGACAACGGTTTCCGGCCGGACGAAAACTTTACAAGCCGCAACTTTAATAAAATCTACACGGTAGGTATTACCACAAAAAAAGAACTTAGAAAATATGGCTACGGCACATTTAAAGTCACCCGACATGCCAAGGAACTTTCAGAATTCATCATCGAAAACAGTGCGAAGGAAAACTTCCTGCATTTTTGCGGAAACCTAGCGCTCGATGTTTTAAATAAAACTTTACCGCTGCAGAATA
Organism: Bacteroidota bacterium; assembly: GCA_023419095.1. Taxonomy (GTDB): domain Bacteria; phylum Bacteroidota; class Bacteroidia; order Flavobacteriales; family Weeksellaceae; genus Kaistella. The sequence goes on from JAEZYN010000068.1 coordinate 1,774, forward strand.
TTTCGTACCGAAAAATCCCGGTCTACGAAACGGTTCTGCTCTATCCGAAGATCACCGGCACTTATGATGCTGTTTGCTTTTTTAGCCCAAGCGGAGTTCGTAGTTTTGCAAAGTTTAATTCGCTGGAAAATATGACGATATTTTCCATAGGCGAGACCACCGAAAAGGAGATCAAGAAATTTACAAAAAACCCTATTATTACAAGTAAAGAAAGCAACATGGAAGATCTCTTGCGGCTCATCGCCAAAGAGAATTAGTTGCTTTCGATAAAATAAAAGTTATGATTAAAAATGACCTGTATTTAAAGGCGCTGAGAGGCGAAACCGTAGAACGGCCACCGGTTTGGATGATGAGACAGGCTGGCAGATTCCTGCCGGAATTCCGTGAACTGCGTGACGAGTACGATTTTTTCACACGTTGCCGCACGCCGGAACTTGCCGCGGAGATTACAATGATGCCAATCCGTCGTTATCCGCTGGATGCTGCGATACTTTTTTCGGATATTTTGGTGGTGCCACAGGCGATGGGAATTGATTTCGAGATGAAGGAAAATATCGGTCCGTGGCTTGAAACACCAATACGCACGCTGGAGCAGGTTCAGAATATTGAGGTGCCCAATGTGGACGATACTTTAGGATATGTTTTCGATGCCATTGAACTCACGCTGCACAAACTCGACAAGCAGATACCGCTGATCGGATTCGCGGGTTCACCGTGGACAATTTTGTGCTACTGCGTTGAAGGAAAAGGCTCTAAAGCATTTGATGTGGCTAAGAAATTCTGTTTTGAAAATCCTGAGGCTGCGCATTTGCTTTTGCAGAAAATCACCGATACCACAATCGCTTACCTTAAAAGAAAGGTGGAAAAAGGTGTATCTGCCGTTCAGGTTTTCGATTCGTGGGGCGGAATGCTTTCGCCGTACGATTATCAGGAATTTTCGTGGCCCTACATCAATCAGATTGTAGAAGCGTTAAGTCCGCTGACGCATGTGGTGGTTTTCGGTAAAGGCTGCTGGTTTGCGCTGGAGGAAATGGCATTGTCAAAAGCCTCTGCGCTGGGTGTAGACTGGACGATCCGTCCCGAAGTCGCGAGAAAACTTGTGGGCGAAAATGTCACGCTTCAGGGTAATTTTGATCCTTCACGGCTGTATTCCTCGCCGGAAACCATTAGAAAAATGGTCAGCGAAATGATCGGACGTTTCGGGAAAGACAAATATATCGTGAATTTAGGTCACGGTATTTTGCCAAACATACCGCTCGAAAATGCAGAAGCTTTCATCCGTGCGGTGGTGGACTGGAAGCCAAATTAAAATTTAGAAATACTTTTAAAATTAAAAGAAACGCCTCTGCGTTTCTTTTTTTGTTTAGATTTCATAATACCGCAATTCTTCATCGTCACCCGGCAGCCGGACGGTTTTAATGAATTTCAGTCCCAGTATTTCAATCAGTTTTTGTGACCGGAAATTGCCGTGTGTAGTGATCGCGGAAATCTTCTTCAAACCGAATTCTGAAAACGCAGCCTCAAAAAGTCTGTTGGCAGCTTCAAAAGCATAACCTTCACCTTCAAATGCCGGCAAAAGCGCGAAGCCAATATCGTGGACATCAAGTCCTTCCCGTCCGAAAACACCGACGGTTCCGAGTTTTTCGCCGTCACTTTTCCTTATAATCACGTAATTTCCAAAACCGAACTGTTTTATATGCGGAAGGAATTTCTCTGTAATAAATTTTTCCGCTGCTTCCAATGTCCGGATATTTCTGTCCCCGATAAACTCGATAAATTTTGGTTCATTATAGAGCCTGTAGATAAGCTCGACGTCATCAATGGAAACCGGTTTCAGTGTAAGGCGCTCCGTTTGGAAAATTTTGGGTTCCATATTTTAATGGTTATCATATTTAAATTTAAACAAAATCACGGCACAGAAATGGTTTGGAACACAAAAAGATTCGTACAAGATGGCATTGAACCCGGAAATAATCGGATTTGTGGCCGGAGGACTTTCTTCAGCACTTTTCATTCCGCAAATCATTAAAATAATCCGAGAAAAATCAGCGGAAGAAATCTCGCTTGTGACGTGCATCATCGGTGTGGTGAGCTCCGGGCTATGGCTTTGGTACGGCATTCTGCAGGAGCATATCTCAATGATGGTGACAAACAGTATTGCGGTGGCGGCAACCACCATCCTTATTTTCTGTAAATTTATTTATGACCGTCAAATGCCTTAAATTTGTAAAAACAGATTTTAATAAAAGATAATTTATGCTTGAAAACAAAGCACACGCATACGAAACAGCCGTTTTAGTCGGCCTTATTACACAACATCAGGATGAAGAAAAACTCGTCGAATATATGGACGAGCTTGAATTTCTGGCAGATACCGCCGGCGCAACCGTTGTAAAACGTTTCACACAAAAGCTCACACAGCCGGATCCGAAAACATTCATCGGAAGTGGAAAAGCCCAGGAAATACGCGACTACGTGAAAGAAAATGAAGTCGGAACAGTAATATTCGATGACGAACTTTCACCTTCGCAACTTAAAAACCTTGAAAGGGAAATCGATGTTAAAATTCTGGACCGCACCAATCTGATTCTCGATATCTTCGCACAACGCGCGCAGACTTCATACGCGCGAACACAGGTGGAACTTGCTCAATATCAATATCTTCTGCCACGCCTTACGCGAATGTGGACCCACCTCGAACGACAAAAAGGCGGTATTGGGATGCGTGGACCGGGTGAAACCGAGATCGAAACCGACCGCCGTATCATCCGCGACCGAATTTCATTGCTTAAAGAAAAACTGAAAACAATCGACAGGCAAATGGCAACGCAGCGAAACAACCGCGGAAAAGTGGTTCGCGCCGCGCTGGTTGGCTACACGAACGTGGGCAAATCAACATTAATGAACGCAATTTCAAAGTCGGAGGTTTTCGCGGAGAATAAACTGTTTGCAACGCTGGATACCACGGTGAGAAAAGTGGTGATTGGCAACCTGCCTTTCCTGCTGACCGATACTGTAGGCTTCATTCGTAAGCTACCGACACAGTTGGTAGAAAGCTTTAAATCGACATTGGATGAAGTTCGGGAAGCCGATCTGCTGATTCACGTGGTGGATATTTCGCATGAAAGTTTTGAAGATCATATTGACTCGGTGAATCAGATTTTAATGGAAATCAATGCTCATCAGAAGCCGATGGTGATGGTTTTCAATAAGATTGACGATTTCAGTTACGAAAAAAAGGCAGAAGATGACCTTACGCCGGAAACCCGCAAGAACATTTCATTAGCTGAATGGCAAAAAACGTGGATGTCTAAGTCTAAATATCCGACGGTTTTTATCTCCGCTTTAACTAAAGAAAATTTCCCGGAAATGAAGAAACTGATTTACGATGAAGTTTTAAAAATTCATATTTCAAGGTTTCCGTACAATGATTTCCTGTTTGAATATCACGATGACGAGGAGGAAAAAATTTGAATGTGCTTCCAATGACAACTACCGGTGATGAAATAAAAAGCGCGTTGCAAATGCTTTCCCAAACGGACAAAGCGGATTTTTATCCACGATTTTTCAAGGCTGGAAAAGGCCAGTATGCGGAAGGTGACCACTTTATCGGCGTTACGGTTCCCGATCAAAGAAAAATTGTGAAGGAATTTTGGCCCACAACTTCGCTGGATGATATTTCAGATCTGCTTTCTTCGGAAATCCATGAGTTGCGGCATACTGCTCTGCTTATTTTAGTGGCAAAATATGAAAACTCGCGAGAAATTAGAGATAAACAAGTCATCGTCGAATTTTATTTAAAACATAAAAAATATATCAATAACTGGGATTTGGTAGATAATTCATCGTATAAAATTTTAGGTCGGCATGCCTTCGAAACCCAAAATCCAGAACTGCTATGGACGCTTGCAGACGAAGAAAATCTGTGGAGCAAAAGGATTGCGGTTGTAAGCACGATGTTTTACGTAAAACGCGGCGACTTTGATTTGCTAAAAAAAATCATTCTTAAAAACCTGCATCATTCGCACGATCTGATGCACAAGGCTAACGGCTGGCTGCTGCGTGAGATGGGAAAGAAAAACGAAAATGAGCTGCTGGAATTTCTGAAAGTGCATTACAGCGAAATGCCGCGAACAACGCTGCGCTACGCCATTGAAAAACTTGACCCGGATTTGCGTCAGGATTTCTTAAAAGGCCGCGTCTGATGGAAAACATTTTTTATATGCGGGAGATCAGCCACTATTTTCTGCATTTTATATTCCCTTACTTTGTTGCACGACTGTTTTTTAAAGACAATTGGCGGAAAACTTATCTTATTCTACTTGCGACGATGCTTGTAGACCTCGATCATCTGTGGGCGGTGCCCATTTTTGATCCGCACCGTGGCAGCATCGGTTTTCATTTGCTGCATACTTACCCGATGGTTGCGCTTTATCTTCTGGGTGCCCTGTTTCTAAAAGGGAATTACCGCATCATCTGCATTGGTTTGGTTTTACACATGGTGACAGATTTTCAGGACTTTCATATGTGGAAATTTTAGCAATTTTTTTCGGGGCGTGATGTGGTTTTAATTGATTTTTGTATAATTGTAAAAACCGACTTTATGAAAATAAAAAATGCACTTCAGTGGTATATCGTTTTTCCCTTAATCGCCGCCCTATTTTATCTTGGCGGTTTTTTGTCTGATTCGGTAATTTCGAATGTTTTAGCTGCTGTTTTGCTTTTTGCTACCGTTCTGGCAGCGGTACACCATGCTGAAGTTGTTGCGCACCGCGTGGGCGAGCCGTATGGTACGATTATCCTTGCCATCTGCATCACAATACTGGAAGTTGGTCTCATCATTTCATTCATGCTTTCCGGCAGCGAGGGTGCGCTGACCTACGCGCGGGACACCGTTTTTGCAGCCGTAATGCTCATCTTAAACGGAATTTTGGGAATGTGTATCTGGGTCGGGAGCCGTAAGTATAAAGAACAGTTATTCATGCGCAGCTCGGCCACTACTTACCTCGTGAGTCTCGTCGCAATCCTTGTACTTACGCTTATTTTGCCTAATTATACCTCAAGCATCAACGGGCCTTTTTATAATAAAGCCCAGCTGATCTTCGTCGCAGTCGCGTGTCTGGTAATATATGCAGCATTTCTGATGTTCCAGACCGTGCGTCACAGAAATTACTTCATCGTGACAGAAGCTGACCAAACTACACACGAAGCCGATCCTCCAAGCAATCTGAAAACGGCAATAAGTCTGGTATTACTTGTAATCTGTCTCGCAGTTGTGATTTTTATGGCAAAAGGTTTATCGCCTGTTATTGAAGATTTCGTCAAAACCGTCGGGGCGCCGCGCGCTTTGGTGGGAGTTATTATTGCGACGGTGGTTTTACTTCCGGAAGGTTTCGCGGCCGTACGTGCAGCAACAAAAAACCAGATTCAGACGTCGATCAATCTCGGCCTGGGATCGGCGCTCGCGAGTGTCGGACTAACAATTCCCGCGATCTCGATTGTATGCATTGTGTACGATATCCCTTTTGTTCTTGGGTTGGATTTAAAGTCGATCATATTACTTGCACTGTCCGTATTTACGGTGATGCTCTCGCTTAGCCGCGGCAAAACCAATCATCTTTACGGAACCGTGCTGCTCGTGAATTTAGCCGCTTACATTTTCACGGTTATATTTCCTTAAAATATTTATAATTAAGATTTTTAAATAATCCTAAAAGCGAAACGTGCCTATCTGCGCGCGACTTCCATTTTATGTGCCATCAGGTTGGCAATATTTGTGGCCTTATATATAGCCAAATCGGCCATTTCACCTGTGAAATTCTCTTCCACTGTAGATGTCCATAAAGCCAGCCAATGCACGAAATGATCTTTTTCCATCGGCACCTCAGCATTGATGGGGAAATGTACTGCCATCGGATTTCCCTTGTACGAAATCTGCCCAAAAAGCAGCGTTTCCCAAAACGCATACATTTTTGGTAAATGGTGGCTCCAATCTACTTTAGCGACATCATTGAAAAAGAAGCCAATCTTCTCATCCCGGGCCACTTTATCGTAGAATCTGTTCACGAGAAGTTCAATATCTTCGCGGGTTTCCAGTTTTTTCATAGTACAAAATTAGCGATTTTTCCACCGATCATGTTTTGAACTTTTAAGACCTAAAATCTTTAATAACCAAAAAATTTATTCACGTACTTTTGCCGAATGGACCTGAAAGCACATAAAAGTCTGGCCACTTTAAAGCAAAAAGAACACAGAAAGTTCCTCGATGCTCTAAAGAAAAAGCCACCCAAAAATTTGGATTACGCAGTACTGGAAACCCACGAAGAAGTTTTTGCCAAAACTGATTGTCTGCAGTGCGCAAATTGCTGCAAGACAACAGGCCCGCTTTTTACTGAAAAAGATATTGACCGTATTGCAAAACATTTCAGGATGAGTTCCGCGGCTTTTGAGCTGAAATTTCTGCGTATGGATGAAGATCAGGACAAAGTTTTACGGCAACTTCCGTGTCCGTTTCTAGGGACGGACAATTTCTGTTCAATCTACGATGTGCGGCCGAAAGCTTGCCGCGAATTTCCGCATACAGACCGCAAAAAGATTTATCAGATCAATCATTTAACGGTAAAGAATACCTTAATTTGTCCTGCGGCATATAGTTTTGTTGAAAAACTGCAGCAGAATTTAAACAAAAAGTAAGGCGTCACACAATAAATTATTTTTTTTAAATTGCACTATTGTTTTGATTTTAAAATGATTGTGAAATCAAGCCAGATTTATAGTAATATTTAAACACAAAATGAACACATGAAAAAAATTTTAATCACCGGCGGTATTTTTCTCGCAAGCGCCACAGCTATGCATGCGCAACAAACCGCCAAAACCGACAGAGCGAAGACTGAGACAATTGTGAAATCTTCAGCGGAGCGGCAGGATAATACCGCTTCCACAAATCTTAGAACGAAAAGTGCGGAACGGGCTGTCATCAAAAGAGATGAAAAAGCGGAAATAAGCGAAACATCTGTTATTCAACCTGCCGAAGCTGTAAAAGCGGCAGAAACCGCGAAGCAGGCACCTTCTAAAAAATTGGAGGCATTGTAATGCTCATTTACTGCCACGACAAGATTAAAAAAAAGCGCTGAAAATATTTCAACGCTTTTTTTATTCTGAAAAATATTTGAATTTAAATCTTAAACAACGCCCTGTGCCAGCATCGCTTCTGCAACTTTCACGAAACCTGCGATATTCGCACCTTTCACGTAGTTTACATAGCCGTTTTCTTCTGTTCCGTAGTCGCGGCAAGCCTTGTGGATACCAATCATAATTTCTTTCAGACGTGCATCTACTTCTTCCGAAGACCAGTTGAGACGAATTGAATTCTGCGTCATTTCAAGACCGGAAGTGGCTACACCACCTGCATTGGAAGCCTTTCCGGGAGAGAAAAGTACTTTATGGTCAAGAAAATAATTTATTGCATCCAGCGTGCTTGGCATATTCGCTGCCTCGGTAACGCAGATTACGCCATTTTCCACGAGATTCTTCGCATCTTCCAAAAACAGCTCATTTTGAGTAGCCGCCGGAATCGCTACATCGCACTTTACCTCCCACGGTCTTTTGCCTGCGTGAAACTCAGCGCTTGGGAATCTGTCTGCATAATCTGCCGCACGGTTGTTTCCGGATGCACGAAGTTCAAGCAAATACTCAATTTTTTCACCGGAGATACCGTCTTTGTCGTAAATATAACCGTCAGGACCAGAAATAGTTACAACTTTTCCGCCAAGCTCGGTAACTTTCTTCACCACGCCCCAGGCAACATTGCCGAATCCGGACACTGTTACAGTTTTTCCGGCAAAATCGTGCCCAATTGTCTTCAGCATCTGTTCAGCAAAATACACCACTCCATAGCCCGTAGCTTCAGGGCGAATCAGCGATCCGCCATAGGCCAGACCTTTACCGGTAAGCACGCCCGTGAACTCGTTTCTAATCTTTTTATACTGACCGAATAAATAACCGATTTCCCTTGCGCCAACACCGATATCACCGGCGGGAACATCCGTTTCAGGACCGATGTGCTTGCAAAGTTCCGTCATGTAAGCCTGGCAAAAACGCATTACTTCCATGTCTGATTTTCCCTGCGGATCGAAATCTGCTCCACCTTTACCGCCTCCCATTGGCAGCGTGGTAAGAGAGTTTTTAAATGTCTGTTCGAAGGCCAGGAATTTCAATACTGACAGATTAACTGTCGGATGAAAACGGATACCACCTTTGTATGGACCGATCGCGGAATTCATCTGGATTCTGAAACCTCTGTTTACCTGAATTTCGCCTTTGTCATCTACCCACGGCACACGGAAAATAATGGTGCGTTCCGGCTCGGCCATACGTTCGAGCAGCTTCATTCCACTGTATTGCTTTTTTGTAGCAATAAACGGAATAACTGTGACGGCAACTTCTTTCACGGCCTGAAGAAATTCTGGTTCATTTGGGTTTCTCGCCTCTACTTTAGCGATAAAATCCTGGATCTTTTGTTCTACGTTAAAATGTTCCATTTAGGGTGAGTATTATTATCAACAAATTTAATTGTATTTTCAAAACTTGCAACAAAATTTTTAGGAGTTAATGAAACTTTAATGTTTTTGAACTTTATTTTTATTAAATTGATAAATTCATATTTAAAAATACAAATAATTGAATGTTACGGGGATATTAATAGTTTTTCAAAAACGCACAACAACTTACAATGCCAAATACTGACGTCCCGAAAATGCTTTGACATATCCCAGCAATTCCAGCTGCAGCAAATCGGGCAGCACACGATAAGTTGGCAGATCCAATCTGAGGCAAATCTCGTCAAGCGAAAGTGCAGTTTGCCGGTCCAGTGTCGCAAGGAGCTGCTGCTGATGATCGGGTAAAAGCACCTGAATTTCCGAACTTGGAAACAGGTCGCCGACACGGGAAGTTTTTGCAATTCCGAGCTGGTCTGCCAATAAGGAAACGGTAGAAATAGCCGCGGCTTTATTTTGTACAATAAGCTGGTTGCAGCCCTGGCTGAATTTGTCTGTGATGCGCCCGGGCAGTGCGAAAACTTCGCGGTTATAATTATTGGCAAAAGTAGCCGTACTCACCGAACCGCCGCCGAAAGCCGTTTCCACCACGATGGTAGCCGCGGAAAGGCCCGCAATTATTCTGTTTCGCTGAATGAAATTTTCTCGGTCGGGCTTTTGGGAAGAATTAAATTCGGTTAAAAGTGAGCCGCCATGATCGAGAATCTTTTCCGCCAACCGACGGTTTTTGCCTGGATACATCGTATGGAATCCATGCGCAAGCACCGCCACTGTGGGAATTTCATTATTTATTGAAACTTCGTGAACTTCGGTATCGACACCCAACGCCAGACCACTCACCGTAATAACAGGACGGTCTTTAATTTCTGTAAGAAAATCGTTAATGAAAATTTTGCCGTAGGAAGTAATGTTTCTGGTGCCGACAATACTTAAGGTCTCCAGCGAGTCCGTAAAGCTGCCTTTTTGGTAAAGTATTGCGGGCGCATCGTCGCATTCGTTGAGTTTCGCCGGCAGGTCGCCCTGGTGCCGGAGCAGAATCCGGATATTGTTTTTGAGACAGAAGTTCAGCTCCTTCTCTGCGAACTGAAGATGTGCATCATTTCCGATTTCCTTCGAAACACGTTTTCCGACGCGGTAAATATTGTTAAGCCCCGCTTTGGAGAGTTCCCACACCTCTTTGGCAGAGCCGGCCTCGGAAACCAATCTGCGAAAGATGGTGTCACCGATCAGCGGACAATGCCGAAGTGCAATAGAATACAGCGTTTCTTCGGAAAACATGGTTATTTTTATTCAAATTTATCCAAAAAAAATTATTGTTTGCGGATTTCATCCAAATGTTCCCAGGCGTTATCCTTTTTTTTGCGGTAAGGCAGCTCATTGAAATCATCAGGGTATTTTTCTTTGTATTCCTGCCAAAGCTTGTCGTCTTTCTCGCTGTAATAATTCGGGAACTGCCAAATGTAGCGCTTTTCTTTCTCGCCGCTTTTTCGGTACATGAACGCGAGCAAAATTCCGACGACTGCTCCAGATAAATGCGACTGCCAGGATATTCTGCTTGGTTCTTCGAGCTGATAAAAAAGTTCCTCCGGCATTACACCCCAAACCAGACCACCGTAATACAGCGCCACGACGAGTGAAACTGTGAGCAGCTTCATATTCCAGCGGAAAAGCCCGCTAAAAAAAAGAAAAAATGCGAGAACATAGACAATTCCGCTCGCACCAATGATGCAGACTGAATAAAATTCTCCCGTGTACACATCTACCGGCGGCAGAAGCCAGACCAGAAATGAGGAAACGAACCAACCCAGAAAAAATATTTTACCCGCAGCCCGTCCGTAAAACTGAAAAAGTAAAAATATGAGTACGAAAACAGGCACAGAATTTCCGAAAATATGATCAATATTACCATGCAGAAACGGCGAAAAGAAAATTCCTTTCAGCCCATCGGGATGCAGCGGGATTATTGCGCCGTCGCAGCCGCTCAGTACACCGATTTTTTGCAACAAAAAGCCCAGCCACATGGCGGCCACCATCAGGGTTGCGTAATAAACCGCTTTAAAATTTAGGGAATCTTTTAGCATCCGGAACTTTTGTCAAAACTGTTGCCACGATTAAATGTAGGTAATTATGTCTAAAAATTATGAGATTCACTATAATTTTCTAAGACAAACAAGTGCCGTATCCGCCACAATTTGAAATATTTAATTGTTTGCCCTAAATTTGCGGGCTATGAAACAACTTTTCAGCATTTTTACCTTTCTTTCGACAGTTCTTTTTTATGCGCAGGAACGCCCGGGCGTATTGCATGAGATAGATTCAATCTCGCAGCGCAGGTGGGATTCAGTGGCACTGGATCTTGACAGTCTGGCCAACCCGAAACTCATCAACTTCGATGCTCATTTTAAAGATACACTCGTCATTCGCGATGCAGTTGTGGTTTCAGCAGTGACAAATGAAATTCCGGTGACGCCTTATAATTTCTTAAAACTGAACCAGCCAAAAAGGTGGTTTTATTATGGGCAGAACAATCTTGTTTTTAATCAGTCCTCATTCTCAAACTGGAATTCCGGGGGAAACAATAATATTGGCGTAATCGGAAAAATTAATTATAACATCAGTTACAAAAACAACCGTCATTTCCTCGATAATCATATCCAGCTTGGTTACGGATTCGTTGCCTCCGAAGGTGAATCTACCCGCAAAACTGAAGATTTCATCAACCTGATGACTAATTACGGCTACGACATTGGTAAAGATTTTTACCTTTCAACCGGTTTCCAGTTTCTGTCGCAGTTCTCGCCGGGGTACAATTACTCCGAAACGCCGGATCCTGAGTTCAAAGACCGCATCTCGCGTTTTATGGCGCCAGGATATCTGAATGCCGGTTTGGGTCTTTCTTACAATCCAAATGAAAACTTCCAGGTGATTTTCAGACCTGTAAACGGCAAGTTTACTTTTGTAGCCGATCCCTATTTGCAGAAAGCGGGCCGCTACGGACTTGAAAGAGACGGGCAAAGCGTGCGCTCAGAGCTTGGTGCCTTGCTGAACGTGCTGTACCGGTTGAAAATTTACAAAGACATCAATTTTGTAAATCAGATCAATTTTTTCAGCAATTACGTTAGCCACCCGGAGCGCGTGGACATTGCTTACAACGGCACTTTAAATATCAGGTTTAACAGATTTATTTCCACCGTTGTAAGTTTAGATATGGTTTACGACCACGATCAACTTCAGAAATTACAGATGAAACAGACGCTTGGCATCGGCTTCTCTTATAATCTGGGGCTTGAAAACCGCGAGAAAAACAAAAAACTGATCAAGCCGTTTGTTGCGCCTTAATTTGCTTTAAACATTCCAAAATTCGCGGTCAAGACTTCTGTATTGGATTGCTTCCGAAATGTGACCTGAATTTAAATTTTCGGCCTTTTCAAGGTCTGCGATTGTACGGGCTACCTTCAGGATCCGGTCGTAGGCGCGCGCCGAAAGATTTAGCTTTTCCATTGCGGTTTTGATCAGGTTTTGCGAGGCCACATCGAGTTCGCAGTATTTTTCAATTTCTTTCGGACCCATCTGCGCATTGTAGTGAATTTCGGAATCGCGGTATCGTACGGTCTGAATTTCCCGGGCATTTAAAACGCGCGCACGGATCTCCTCACTCTTCTCGCCTTTTCTTTTGTCTGATAGCTGTTCAAATTCTACTTTCTGCACTTCGATATGGATGTCGATACGGTCGAGCAGCGGACCGGAAAGTTTGTTCATATATCGCTGCATCTCGAACTGCGACGATGTATTATTCGGATCATCCGGAAAATAACCGCTTGGACTCGGATTCATACTTGCGACAAGCATAAAACTCGCAGGATAGTTCACCGTAAATTTCGCGCGCGAGATCGTGACTTCACGATCTTCCAAAGGCTGGCGCATCACTTCCAGAACCGTTCTTTTAAATTCCGGCATCTCGTCGAGGAACAGAACGCCGTTGTGCGCCAGAGAAATCTCGCCAGGCTGCGGATAGCTGCCACCACCAACAAGTGCGACATCTGAAATGGTGTGGTGTGGACTTCGGAACGGCCGCACGGTCATCAGCGAAGTTTCGGTCCCGATTTTTCCGGCAACTGAATGAATCTTGGTAGTTTCCAGTGCTTCCTTTAAAGTTAATGGCGGCAAAATACTCGGAACTCTTTTGGCGAGCATGGTTTTCCCGCTTCCGGGAGGCCCGATGAGAATGATGTTATGGCCACCCGCTGCCGCAACTTCCATCGCGCGTTTCGCGGTTTCCTGACCTTTGACTTCAGAGAAATCCGTCGGAAAGAAATTGATTTTCTCCTGAAATTCTTTGCGTGTGTCAATCGTAGTACGCTCCAGCGGCAAGCCTTCGTTAAAATAATCGATAACTTCTTTGATGTTCTCTACGCCGTATACTTCCAGCTGGTCTACTATGGCAGCTTCACCGATATTCTGTTTGGGTAAAATGATGCCTTTGAAGCCTTCTTCGCGGGCTTTTATCGCGATTGGTAAGACACCTTTGATCGGCAGCAGGCCGCCATCAAGCGAAAGTTCACCCATGATGATATACTGACTGATGTTTTCTGCACTGATTTGGTCTGAAGCCGCCAAAATTCCGAGCGCAATGCTCAGGTCATAAGCCGAACCTTCTTTCCGAAGATCTGCGGGTGCCATGTTGATGGTGATTTTCTTACCCGGAACCTTGAAGCCAACATTCTTCAACGCTGCTGAAATCCGGTAGCTGCTTTCCTTGATTGCATTATCGGGCAACCCGACCAAATGATAGCCAACGCCGGGCGAATCTACGTTGACCTCTATCGTAATTGTCTGCGCCGAAACACCGAAGATTGCGCTTCCATAGACTTTTACCAACATAATTTGTGTTTTGATATAAAATTACCAAAAAATTGCTGAAAGCTGAGCAACAAGTTTGCTCACCCGTTTTCCTTATCTTCTGCAAAGTATCATAAAGAACATTTTGCCAAATCTCATTACTTAAGATATCTTCGCATGAAAATTTTATATGAACAAATCTTTATTATTTTTTGCGATTATGATTGCACAAAGTGCATTTTCCCAGGTAACAATGTCGGGCAACAAACTGGTAAAAGATGGACAAACCTACAAAATGTCGCAATATCAGGATGTATTTAAAAATCCCGAGGCAGTTTCTTACTTAAAAAAAGCAAGGACTAACAGTACAGTCGGAAGCATTTTTGCTTACACGGGAGGATTCAGTTTAGGATTCGGATTGTCTGCAGTTTTATTTGGTCCTAAAAATCAAGTTTATGGCAGCTATGGCAGTCAGTATGAAACAAAAGCAGATAAAAGCGTTGCTTGGCTAGTAACAGGAATTGGAGCAGGACTTATCGGTATCGGAATTCCATTTGCCATCGCGTCGAACAAAAATGCGCAGAAAGCATTGCAACTCGAAAACGGTGAGAGCACAGCTTTTCAACCCCATTTTAAGCTCGAAACTGCGGGTAACGGCATGGCACTGAGTTATAATTTTTAAGAAATGGCGGTTTACAAAACTATAGGCGGAATAATTTCCGTCTTTTTTGGCTGAAACGTTCGGAAGGAAACGGAGACGATAGCCCTGATCGCAGCGGCATCCTTTTGCGGAGCGAAGCGCAGTAAAAGATACAGCGGAGAGCAGGTTCCCGGCTCCTCAAAACTTCGGCTAAAATTCCCTATTTTTGCTGCAAATACTAATTAACGATGGCTAAACAGGAAGATGTTTTCAAGAAACTGATCTCGCACGCTAAGGAATATGGCTTTATTTTTCCTTCGAGTGAAATATATGACGGACTTTCAGCAATTTACGACTACGGACAGAATGGTGCTGAACTGAAAAACAACATCAAGCAATATTGGTGGAAAGCCATGGTGCAGATGAACGAAAACATCGTGGGCATCGACTCTGCAATCTTTATGCATCCAACGATCTGGAAAGCTTCCGGCCACGTAGACGCTTTTAATGATCCTTTGATCGACAATAAGGATTCTAAAAAACGCTTCAGAGCCGATGTTTTGCTGGAAGATTACTGTGCAAAACTGGAAGAAAAAGCACAGAAAGAAATTGAAAAAGCTGCAAAGAGATTTGGCGATGCTTTTGATAAAAATGAATTTGAAACCACAAACGGCCGCGTTCTGGAATATCGCGAAAAGCAGAAAACCATTCTCTCCAGAATGGCGAAATCTTTGGAAAATGAAGATCTGGCGGATGTAAAAGCTTTGATCGAAGAACTTGAGATCGCGGATCCGGACACTGGTTCAAAAAACTGGACGGATGTTCGTCAGTTTAACCTGATGTTCGGAACCAAATTAGGTGCTTCCGCAGATTCTGCAACTGATTTATATTTAAGACCTGAAACGGCGCAGGGAATTTTTGTGAATTTCTTAAATGTTCAGAAAACTTCGCGTCATAAGCTGCCATTCGGAATTGCACAAATCGGTAAGGCTTTCAGAAATGAAATCGTAGCCAGACAGTTCATCTTCAGAATGCGGGAATTCGAGCAGATGGAAATGCAGTTTTTCGTTCCGCCGGGCACCGACCTCGGTTTCTATGAAGAATGGAAACAAAAACGTCTCAACTGGCATTTGGCCTTAGGTTTAGGCGAAGATAATTATAAATTTCACGATCACGAAAAGCTTGCGCACTACGCGAATGCAGCGGCTGATATCGAGTTTAAATTCCCGTTCGGGTTCAAGGAACTGGAAGGCATTCACTCCAGAACTGATTTCGACCTTAAAGCACACGAGAAATTCTCGGGCAGAAAATTACAGTATTTCGATTCCGAAAGAAACGAAAATTACATCCCGTATGTGGTGGAAACTTCGGTGGGTCTCGATCGTCTGTTCCTTGCCATTTTCTCCAATTCATTAAAAGATGAGGTTTTGGAAGACGGCTCCGAAAGGACCGTTCTTTCGCTTCCACCTGCATTAGCACCTGTAAAAGCTGCAATTTTGCCTTTGATGAAAAAAGACGGTCTTGGCGAATACGGCGAGCAGATCTTCAACGAGCTGAGGTTTGATTTCAACGTGATTTACGAAGATAAAGACAGCATCGGCAAACGTTACAGACGCCAGGATGCGATAGGAACGCCGTTCTGTATCACGATTGACCATGATACACTGACTGATCATACAGTAACATTGAGGGACCGCGACACGATGCAGCAGGAACGCGTGGCAGTGGCAGATCTTCGAAGAATCATCGATGAGAAAACGAATTTCCGGAGTTTGCTTTCTAAGATTTAATCTCAAAAACACATAATTAAAAGTTTCGGATTCTGTCCGGAACTTTTTTTTGTTTAAATATGTACTAATCAATCAATTTCGATCTTTGAAAAGGTTTTTTTGAAAAAATAAAATATTGCGTCTTCTCCAAAATAATATGATTTATGTTTAATGATTTCAAAGTCTGCCATTCGAAAAAACAGTGAAAAATGAGCCGAAAACATTGCGAATTAAAAAATGACCCAAATATATATTCCGTAAATTTGACGCTTTCTAAATAAGCTCAAATGTTCGATATTCAACATATAAGAAACCAATTCCCAATATTGCAGCAGCAGGTGAACGGCAAGCCTCTGATTTATCTGGACAATGCGGCCACTTCCCAAAAACCCACTTCCGTTTTAGATGCATGGCAAAAATATTATACTGAAATTAACGCTAATGTACACCGCGGCATCCATACTTTAAGCCAACTGGCGACCGAAGAAATGGAACTTTCGAGGCGTAAAATTCAAAAATTCATTAACGCTGAACACGATTTTGAAGTCATTTTCACGCGGGGCACCACTGAAGGTCTCAATCTGCTGGCCTATTCTTTAACAACATGGCTGAAAAAAGACGATGAAATCATCATTTCTCATCTGGAGCACCACTCGAACATTGTTCCGTGGCAAATGCTTTGTGAAAGAACGGGCGCCCAACTGAAGGTGATTCCTATCGATGAAAACGGCGTTTTGCAACTGGATTATTTAGAGGAAAACCTCAACGGAAGGACAAAACTTGTTTCCGTAAATCACGTTTCAAATGCGCTTGGCGTCGTAAATCCGATTGAAAAAATCATTGCAGAAGCGCGCAGAAAATCCGAAGCGATTATTGTGATTGACGGCGCTCAGGCGGTGCCACACTTCAAAATCGATGTGCAACAACTGGATTGTGATTTCTACGTCTTTTCGGGGCATAAAATGTACGCACCAATGGGTACCGGAATTCTTTACGGCAAAGAAGAAATACTACGAAAAATACAGCCATTCCATGGCGGCGGCGAGATGATTTCGGTATGTTCTTTTGAAAAGACGACTTATGCGGATCTGCCTTTTAAATTTGAAGCCGGAACGCCCAATGTAGGTGGAAATATAGCACTTGGTGCCGCAGTAGATTTCATGGAAAGTATCGGCCGTGAAGCTTTGCAGAACCATGAAAATGCATTACTTGATTATGCCCAAAAGCAGCTACTTCAAATTGAAGGTTTAAAGATTTATGGCGAAAAAGCCAACAGAACGGGCGTAGCTTCGTTCAACCTTGAAGGTGTCGGGATTTCGTCGGACGTTGGGATGATTCTTGACAAAATGGGCATCGCAGTAAGAACCGGACATCACTGTACGCAGCCGATAATGAAACATTTCGACATCGCGGGCACAGTGCGTGCGAGTTTTGCGGTGTACAATACATTTGAAGAAATAGATATTTTGGTGGACGGCGTTAAAAAAGCGCAGAGAATGTTGAGCTAAACTTAGCTTTCCAAAATTTGCTTCGCCGCTTCCTTGGTCTTTACTTTTTCGATGACGCGGGTGCAAATGCCGTTTTCATCAAATCTAAAAGTGGTGCGCACAATTCCCATGAATTCGCGGCCCATGAATTTCTTCAGCTGCCACACACCGAATTTTTCACAAACTTCCCGGCTCTCATCCGCAATCAGCGGATACTGAAAACCAAATTTTTCGTGGAATTTTTTCTGCGCTTTTACCGCATCTGCAGAAACTCCTAAAATTTGGAAACCTTCTTTTACTAGCAGCGAAATATTATCATTCAGGTCGCAGGCTTCAGCGGTGCAACCGGGCGTATTTGCCTTTGGATAAAAGAAAACTACGAGCTTTTTACCCAGAAAATCCTGAGATTTCACTGTTTCCCCATCTTGATTTAACGCTTCAAACTGCGGAAGTTGGTCACCTACTTTTAGCATAATTAGTATTTTAGCTCAAATTTAAAGGTTAAATGACAAAAAAGCAAAGAGCGCTGACGGTAATGACGGAACTTGAAAAACTGTATCCCAAGGTTCCCATTCCGCTGGACCACACGGATGCCTTTACACTTCTCGTTGCTGTGGCGCTTTCCGCACAGACGACGGACAAAAAAGTAAACCAGATCACGCCTAGACTTTTTGAGGTAGCCGGCGACGTCTTTAAAATGGCCGCGCTGGAAGAAGATGAGATTAAATATTTGATCAAAGAAATTGGCTTAGCAAACACGAAGGCCAAAAACCTAAAACGCATGGCCGAAATGCTGGTGGAAAACCACAACGGAATTGTGCCGAAAACTTTCGAAGAATTGGAAGCATTGCCGGGCGTGGGTCATAAAACTGCGTCGGTGGTCATGAGCCAGGCGTTTGGCGTGCCCGCTTTTCCCGTGGATACGCACATCCACCGACTCATGAAACAGTGGAAACTGACCGAGGGCAAAAACGTCATTGAAACCGAAAATGATGCGAAGAAACTTTTCCCGCGTGAAAGCTGGAACAAACTTCATCTGCAGATTATATTTTATGGCCGCGAATATTCCCCCGCAAGAGGCAGCCAGGAGAAAGATTTTATCACGCGAATGCTCTTCCCCGACGAAAACTAGCCTTTTTTTTGGAAGTAACGCGGAGACTTAGCTATCAACTCATCCATCTCAAAAGGTTTGGGAAGAAAATGCCAAATGGCTTCACCTTAATAATTTGAATTCAAATTCACCTTGAAAGTTACTGTCTCTTCGCCCAAAGCTTCATCTTGCGATCCAACACATCCAGTGGCAAACATCCCTGATTTAAAATTTCATCGTGGAATTTGGCTAAACTGAATTTTGCACCCAGCTGTTTTTGGTACTGGTCGCGCAGGGAACGTATTTTCAGGGAACCTATCTTATAACTTAAAGCCTGTCCCGGCATGGCCATATAACGCTCAACTTCCGCTGTTGCGGCCGCTTCGTCATAGGAAATATTGCTCAGGAAATAACGAATGGCCTCTTCGCGGTTCATTGTGCCGGTATGAAGTCCTGTATCGACTACCAAACGCACTGCACGTAGCATTTCATCACTCAGCGAGCCCATTTTCTGGTATGGATCGGTGTAAAGACCAAACTCCGGCCCCAGCGATTCTGTATAAAGTGCCCAGCCTTCACCATAGGCGCCGAACCAGCCGAAACGCATGAATTTAGGCAAAGACATATTCTCCTGCTGCAGCGAAATCTGGTAATGGTGACCCGGAATGGCTTCATGTAAAAAGAGCGATTCCATGCCGGAAGTTACATTGAATTTGGTTGGATCCGGAATGGGGATGTAGAAAATTCCGGGGCGCTTTCCGTCGGGTGTTCCGGGCATATACTCAGCGCTTGCGCTGGCTTCCCGGAATTTTTCCGTTTGCCGGATTTCGAACGGTGTTTTCGGCGTTACGCTGAACATTGTGTTCAGTTTTGGAGTGATTTTTTTCAAAATAGCATTAAAGCCGCCCAGCACTTCATCCGCCGTCTTGTAAGGGAAGGCTTTCGGATCGGTCTTCACATGCGTGATGAATTCTTCCAAAGTGCCTTCAAAATTAACCTGCTGCCTCACTTTTTCCATTTCAGCTCTAAGACGCGCCACTTCTGCGATACCGGTTTTGTTGATTTCATCGGGCGTAAGATTCGTGGTGGTCCAGCTTTTGGCGTAGTAGGCGTAAATTTCGTTTCCGTTCGGCATCGCATTTATTCCATCGGTGTCGCGGGCTTTCGGCAGATACTCCTGTTCGAGGAAGTAGGCCATTTTTTGGTAAGTCGGGATCAATGTTTTCGTAATTAAGTCGCTGTACTCACGCGTGAATTTCTCCTTTTGGGCGTCTGTAAAGTTTTTCGGGAAATTCTTCACGGGTCCGTAAAAGATGTTTTTTTCAAGGTCTGTGGTAATAATCTCATCAGCAGACATTTGTGGAATCATTTTCGCAACAAGTTTCTTCGGCAAAGTGTGTTTCTGCGCGATTCCTTCACGGAAATTTTCAATGGCAGTATCCATCCACAACGGAAATTTACGCGCACGAACCAGCCAATCAGTATAATCTTTTTCAGTTTTAAACGGTTGACTTCCCTGGCCGCTGCCCAATAACGGCAAATCGAGCGGCAAACCGCCAAACTGCGTGAACGGAATGTATTCCGGATGGTAGGCGTAGCGCTCAATTTTGTCTTTTAATGTATAATCAAGAACGTCATAAACGGTCTTTTTTTCGTCTGAAAGCTTATCGTATTCCACTTTTTTCATTTGGTTCTGCACCGAATTGTAAAATGATATCTCACCGGAAATAAAGTCTTTATCGATGTTCACCGGCAACTGGTCATTATACCTCAAATCGCCCTGTGCAGTAGCTTCCAGCGGATAAAGTTTCAGGTAATTCTCGTAATAGTTGGCTGCAATGGAATCTATTTCCGCAGGTGTCTCGCGGGTAAGCGGATAGTCGGTTTTTTTACAACTCATGACGGCTGCTGCGGTCACCGCCAGAAATAAAGTGTGAAAAAGATTTACTTTCATAAAAATTATTGTTATGCTAAATTATAGTTTTTTAAACACATCTCTCAATATTGCTTTGATTTAAAAGAATGTGCGCCTGGCGCCTGATGTCTTCTTAAAAAACTTTGCACATTCAATCAATTTTTTATCTTTGCTTCACAAGTTTAATCATCAATCAGTTAACGCATTTTTGTTCTAAGAAATGAAAGGGATATTAAAAATCTACCATCCTGAAGAAACCCTTAAGTATAACCTGGACCGAACCTACTGCAAAGCGGTTTATCTCAACAAACAACATTTTTTGGAAGTCGAGATCCTTACCGATGATTCGGTGGAGCATGTGGATGATGATTCTCTGCAGTACAATTTCCCGCAACTTCGCCTCTCTGTAAGCGATTTCCCTATAGAAGATGACGTGTTAGAAGGTAAAACCTTTGAAGTGGAAGATTCTGACGAAAATTTCTTCACTGAAGTTGACCTGTTTGATGATGAAGATGCTTACGTTTTCAACAATAAACTCAATTTCTGCAACGAAGCCGAAAAAGGACTGCATCTTTACTGGCAGGGCGAAATCAGCGATTTCTATACCGGTTCTGATGAGCCGATACCTTTCAAGCTGAAATGCAATTTCCTGCCAGATGAGATAAAGATTGACGAGGATTAAACCCGAACTGTCCTCCGATTTTTTCTTATTTTAATGACAGGCCTGATGGGCTTTGTCCTTATTGATGCACATTCCCGCAATATTGCGCTACATTTGCCGTTCCAAATCTAAAATTAAACCACCGTATGTTTTTACAGACTCCTACTCAAGTAATCAATACAACCACAGAAGAACACGTTTTTTCTCTTTGGGAAATCCTGTTCAGTGGAGGCCTGCTTGGAAATATCATCATGATTTTAATCTTTTTGCTCGGTATTCTGGCCCTGTATATTTTCTTTGAGCGCTACTTTTTCATTAAACGTGCTTCAAAAGCTACACCCAATTTCCTCGAAAACATCAAAGATTTCGTGCAGGAAGGCAAGATTCAAACCGCTGTAGATTATTGCAAAACGATCGATTCTCCCGAAGCGAGAATGATCGAGAAAGGATTGGCGAGAATTGGCCGCCCGATTTCGGATATCTCAAACGCGATGCAGAATCAGGGACAACTTGAAGTCTCAAAACTCGAAAAAAACCTTAATATCCTGGCTTCCGCTTCCGGTGCAGCACCAATGCTCGGATTTCTTGGAACCGTGGTGGGTATGATCATGGCATTTTTTGAAATTTCAAATGTAACCGGTGCGGTAAGTCCGAAGCTGTTGGCCTCGGGAATCTACACCGCGATGGCAACTACCGCAGTCGGCTTGTTTGTCGGCATTCCGGCATACTTTTTCTATAACATTCTGGTGACGAATGTAGACCGGTTAGTCCTCAAAATCCAGACGCATGTCAACGAATTTCTCGATGCGCTAAATAAACCGCTGTAAATGGAACTGAAACGAAGAAACCGCGTAAACGCAGAGTTCAGCATGGCATCGATGACGGATATTATCTTCCTGCTGTTGATATTTTTCATGATTACGAGTTCAGCCATCAGCCAGAGCGCAATCGATGTGAAACTGCCGAAAGCAGACGCTGCCAACGTGAGTGCGCAAGATCCGTCCACCGTAACGATCAATCCGGAAGGCAAATATTTCGTCAACGATAAGGAAGTTCCCAAAGAACAGCTTGAAAATGTTTTGGTAAACGCTTTGAAGGATGAAGCCAATCCTACATTTACCATCCGCGCAGACGAGAATACCCGTCACAAAGATGTAGTTTTCGTGATGGGAATCGCGGAAACGCACAAATTTAACCTGGCAATTGCGACCATTCAGGAAAATTAATGAATTACAGTATTCAACATAAAAACGCAGAACAACGCGACCGACGGAACAGTGCGATAATCACTCTTCTGATATCCGCGCTGGTTTTTTTGGGAATATTCTTTTATAAATTCACCAAAATCACCGTAAAACCGGACGAGATGACCACGATGCTCATTAATTTCGGAGACAATCAGAACGGTGAAAGTGCGGATGAACCTGCAGATCAGCAAGGCAGTTTGGCAGCAAATACTGAAATTTCGGAACCTCAACCGATTGAAAATACCATTGCTGAAACCAAGCCCGAACCCAAAGTGGAGGCGCCGAAACCTGTAATTAAGGAAAAAGTCATCACCGGTTCAAATACCAAAGCATCTGCGCCGAAAAATGTAACACCAAAAACCGCTTCTACACCAAAATCCGCACCTGCAAAAAACAGCACCTCGAACGCTAAAACCGGTAGCGGAGACGGCAAAGGAACCGCGGCGATCGGTAATCTGATCAAAGGCCGCGGCACCAAACCCGGCACTCAGGGCACCAACGGAACTACCGGAAACCAGGGCGATCCGCTCGGCGGAGACGGGAACGGAGACAGCAAAATCGGTGTAGACCGTAATCTGATCGGCTTCATCCCCGGAACCATGGGCCGTGGCGGCGCACAGCCTGCCCACAGTTGCTCGGCGAGCGGAACCATCAACATCTCATACACCGTGGACAAAGCCGGTAACGTGATTTCTGCGCGCAGATCGGGCGGAACTTCGGATCCTTGCGTTGTATCAACCTCGGTGCAGTGGGTGAAGCAGTACGTAAAAGCCGAACGGTCGAACACTTCGTCCACCGGAACTTACCGGATAACTTTCTGATTTTTTTTCGGGCGCTTTTTCCGTCCTCCATTCCCGCTTTTTTCGTGGCGTTCGTTGCCTCACGCCACAAAAAAGAGCTCCATTCAGGCCGGAGCGCGGACCGCGACTTATACACCCCCTTTTTCGAAATTTGAAGCAGAATTCCAAAAACTTTTGAGAATTTTGCAGCATGACAAATCAGGAATATGACAACGCGGTCGCGTGGCTGTTTGAGCAGGCGCCAAACTATCAGATAGACGGAAAAAAAGCCTACAAACCGGGCCTCGAAAACATCACGAAACTGTGCGAATTCTTCGGAAATCCGCAGCAAAACCTGAAAATGGTGCACATCGGCGGGACCAACGGCAAAGGATCCACAAGCAATATGCTTTCTTCCATATTGCAGGAAGCCGGGTACAAAACCGGACTTTACAACTCGCCTCACCTAATCGATTTTACTGAACGAATAAAGATTGACGGCCAGAACTGCGACCGGGAATTTGTATTAGATTTCATCCAAAAACTCAAACATTTGTCCGCGGATATCCAACCGTCTTTCTTTGAATTCACTACAGTAATGGCATTTGAGTATTTCCGCTCCAGAAACGTAGATATTGCGCTCATCGAAGTCGGTTTAGGTGGAAGACTTGATTCTACTAATATCATTACGCCGCTCGTTTCTGCGATCACAAACGTCGCTCTGGATCACCAAGATATTTTAGGCGAAACATTAGCGGAAATTGCGCGGGAGAAAGCCGGCATCATAAAACCCGGAATTCCCGTTATTTCGGGGTCCAATGATGAGGAAGTAAAACGTATAATTGAAGAAAAAGCAAAAGAAAACGCGTCGGATTTCATCGATGCTACTTTGATGG
>JAEZYN010000073.1 GCA_023419095.1 Bacteroidota bacterium
GTTACGAAATATACCTTCCCGGTTTTGTTGTCAACTTTAATATCGGTAACGCTGTTATTCGGTAATGGAGAATTTTCTTTGGTGAAATGTTTGATGGTCTGTTCGCCAGTAGAACTTAGGTAAAAAACCCCACCACCATTTATTGAAACCCATTTTTGATTACCTGAATCTACCTCAATCTGCAGCACGCCACTGTCACGGAATAATTCTTCACCTACCCCGTTTTCTTCGATGATTACCGGTTCCACACCCGGACTGTTTCTGATGTTTGAAGTTGCCGATGAAAGTACGCGCAAGCCATTATCAGTACCAATCCATGCATCACCCGTTTTGTCAATCGCTACGGATAAGACACCTTCAGAATTGGAAGGCAAACCATTATTTACTCCTACCACGAAAACCTCATCGTCATTTACCGACGTGGTGCCTTTGTAATCTGTGGCTGTAAGTCCGTTTACACGTGGCAGAGGAATCCAGATCAAACCCTCTGCAATTACAGGCTTTTGCACAGCAGCACTGATTTTGAAACTTCTGTATCTGAAAGTATCGGCTGGGCGGTCATAAACCATTAAACCCGCAGAACCGGC
This sequence comes from Bacteroidota bacterium, assembly GCA_023419095.1. Taxonomy (GTDB): domain Bacteria; phylum Bacteroidota; class Bacteroidia; order Flavobacteriales; family Weeksellaceae; genus Kaistella. The sequence goes on from JAEZYN010000073.1 coordinate 588, forward strand.
CGGATTTTCCATATTTAAAAAAGCAATGGATCCAAAAAGGTTATTTTTATCATCAAATGCCAGCCCCATCGGTCTGTTCATAAAAACATCCTGACCTGTCTTGTAAACTTTTACAAATTCGTAATCTTTAGCTGACGCATCATATTTCATCCTGTAGACCCCCTGACTGCCCGAAGGTATGAAGTTGGTGAAAAACACTTCGCTGTTGTCTGAAGGATTGGCCACCACATCCATCACATTAAAAGCAAAACCGCTTGTTTTGAAAAATGACGGATAAATCCATTCGGAGCCGGTGTAATGATAAAAACCTAAATTTAACGGATGTGGTGCAGCGTCATTAAAACGGTTGGTTCGGTTTCCCGTAGAAAGCCAGATTTTGTCGTTCTGCAAATTGATTTTATAAGCAGTATTGTTGTACGGTCCGTCGGGTTTTATAAGGTCGCCACTTTCAGTTTTTATACCTGAAATCTGTGTGCCGGCAAATATTTTTCCTTGCGAGTAAAAGCCTGTGTTCAGCACTTCACCAGCCTGATAAGTTTTGGTGAATGCGCCATTGGTACCAAAAACCGAAACTGCTGAATTGTCTGTCACAATGATATTTTGTGCCGTCACTGTGATATCACGGATGCCCGTAAAACTCTGTGGAATCGTACTGAAAGTAGTTCCTGAGCCATATCTCACCGAATTGGCATCAGAAAACGCGATAACACTTCCTCCCGCAGCCTGTGTCATATTGCCGGGCGCCAAATTAGTCCACGTAGAATAAATGGCGAAAGTGGTATTGATCTCATGTGATTTCAGGCCAGTAGCAGTCGCGGCATATACGAAATTGTCTTTAATGACGGCTTCACGGGAAGCTTCGTAAACACCGCTGCTGTTCGTGAAAAAGGCTGAATCTCCGAACTCTTTTCGGTCCAGTCTGAAAACCGAAACGCCATAACCCACAGAAACCACCGCAAGATTACCGGTGATCGATATGTGATTGATTTTTTTATCACCATTATACCCGGTCGCCAACGGAATATCTACGACGTACGTGATTCCGTCCGGCGTGATCACGTCCAGCGAACCGTTGCGGTAACCTACGAGTCCTATTTTAGTTTCAGCATTGTAGTCAAACGCAGAAATTTTCACTTCGTGTAAACCGTTAGCTTTCGAAAGTTTGGTTATTTCACCGCTCGTTGGGGTATAAAAAAAGATTCCGTTTTCTGTTGCGGCAATCAGTTTTCCGTTGTCTTCACGCACGGCGAGAACATTTCCGTAGGAAAACAGATCGGTCCATCGGCTTGAAGAAATGACCTGCGCTGAAAATTGAGTTGAAACAATCAGTAGCAGAAACGGTAGTATTTTTTTCATCAGTGGTTTTACAGTATTTATTAAAGCTGAAAATGTTTTGTCTTTATTAAACTAAAATCTTATCATCTATAACTTGGTTTCGCCACGAAATATTTTTGATGGCTTTATTTTTATCTAAATAAAAATCAATTCTGCCCAAAAGTAAGCCTGCCCAACCCACTTGGTTTACGATCACTTCTTTCTGTGAACTATTCATAAAACGTTGTGGTTCCGGCAAAAAAGTATGCGTATGACCGCCTAAAATCAAATCGATACCTGAAGTACGTGAAGCTAAAACTTTGTCAGAAACCTTCGTAGAATTTTCGCCATAATCGTATCCCAAATGCGATAAGCAGACGACCAGGTCACACTTTTTCTCCTTCCGAAGAAGTTCGGAATACTGTTGCGCGGTTTCTATCGGGTCTAAATATTTGGTTTCGCCATAACTTTTTTTTCCAACAAGGCCCGCGAGTTCTATTCCCAGCCCAAAAATTCCAACTCTGATGCCGTCCTTATTGAATATTCTGTACGGCACGGTCTCTCCTTCAAGAATCGTATCCGAAAAATCGTAGTTTGAACATATGAACGGAAACTTCGCATGCGAACGCACTTTTTTGAAACCTTCCAAACCGTTATCGAAATCATGGTTTCCCATCGTGGCTGCATCGTAGCCCATCATCGACATCAGTTTAAATTCAAGCTCACCGGCAAAAAAATTAAAATAAGGAGTTCCCTGAAAAATATCACCAGAATCCAAAAGCAACACATTAGCCTCTTCCTGCCTAATTTTCTGAATCAGCGATGCACGCCGAGCAAAACCGCCCTGGTTTGGGTTTCGGCTGTAGCTTGCATCGAATGGCTCAATGCGACTGTGCTGGTCATTGGTATGCAGAATCGTCAGTTTATAATCTGATTTGTCTGAAAGTACGTTCAGGCTTTGTCCGAACAGAAGATTGGGTGTCAAAGCGAGTGCGAGTGAACCTCCACCGATTGTTGTAAGAAATTTCTTTCTATCCATCAGTTCTGTTTTTTTTGTTTTTAAAATTTAGGCGGATATCAGTTGGCGGAACGATTTCGGGATTGGCCTGGAATTTTTCCAGAAAAAGCTCACGCAGGCGAATTCCGGTGGAAATCATTTCTCCTTTGCTGAAAAAATTCATGTTGTCACCCCCAAGCGCCAAATAATCGGATGTTGCGATATAGTAATCTCTTGTAGGCACAATTTCTTTACCGTTGATCAGCTTCTTTGCGACTGCGTCTTTGTCTGTCTCAATATAAATCTGTGCAACCGGATTGTTTTTTTGCGTTTTTAAATAATAATCGAACAAACCTTCCAGATCAGCACCTTTCATTTTTATGATAACCACTTCATTTTCAAACGGCATCACCTCGTAGACGTGTTTCGTAAGAATATCGCCGGCACCGATCGTCGAGCGAATGCCGCCAATGTTGATCACCGCCGCGTCAACACCGCCAGGAATTCCGTTGCTTTTCGCCCAAGCGTCAGCGCCCTGCAGCGTATAATCTGCCAGCAGATTTCCCAGGTTGCTGTTATCACCCTGTTTGTTCAGCTCGACCGAAGTGTGGGATATTTTGGTATTCATCTTTCCTTCCACTTCGCGCTTGTAGGGTTCAATCACCTTTTTAAAGCTTTCGTTTTCGGGAAGATCCGCCGTCAGCGCGATATTTTTCTGTGTTTCCACCTGGCTTATATTCAGCGGCGCTTTGCAGGCAGCCACGAGCGTAAACGCGGAAATGAGAAGCAGAATTTTATGTTTCATCAGCTAGAAATCTGTTTTTGCAAATATAAAGATATGAATACAAACCTTACCGCAATTCCAGAAATTCTCGTTTTAAATTTTGTATTTTTGAAGAACTAATTACAAAAAAATGAGCATATTAAAAGGAGTTGGTGTCGCACTGGTTACACCGTTTAACGAAGATTTAACTATCGATTTCGATTCGCTAACGAAACTGGTGGATTATAATATTGAAAATGGAACCAATTATTTGGTAGTTTTAGGCACCACTGCCGAAGCTGCTACACTCTCCGATGACGAAAAACAGCAGGTTATCTCGCACATCATCAAAACCAATAACGGCCGCGTCCCGCTCGTTTTAGGTATTGGTGGCAACAATACGATGCAAGTGAAAAAACAGATCGAAGCAGCCGATCTTTCGGCTTTCGAAGCCGTACTTTCTGTGTCGCCGTACTACAACAAACCCAATCAGGAAGGACTTTACCAGCACTACAAGACGTTGGCGGCTACGGGCAAGAAGATCATCATTTATAATGTGCCGGGAAGAACCGGGCAAAACATTGAAGCGTCCACGACTCTAAGACTTGCAAAAGAATTTCCGAACCTGATCATGATCAAAGAAGCGGCTCCTAATATTCTGCAGTATTTCGATATTTTAAGACAAAAACCAGATAATTTCGAATTGGTTTCGGGTGACGACGAATTCACTTTGCCTGTTACACTGGCAGGTGGAAACGGCGTGATTTCCGTGATCGGACAGGGCTATCCGAAAGAGTTTTCTACAATGGTGCAGCTGGCATTCGATCATAAAGTGAAAGAAGCATACGAGATTCACAATAAACTGGTGGAGATTACAAGACTCATTTTCGCGGAAGGAAATCCGGCCGGCATTAAAACAGTTTTAGCAGAAAAAGGAATTATAAAAAATTACCTCAGACTACCGCTGGTCGCCGCTTCCGACGCACTTCAGGATAAAATAAAAGCCGAAATGGCAAGCATTTAAAAGAAAAAAAGGTTTCGTAAGAAGCCTTTTTATTTGCATTTATTCAGCAAGTCCTTAAAATAATTTTCGCATTTGGCTAAATGGGTCCCATACCACGAAAACGCTTCACCATCTACAATAAGAACCTGAGTATGTGTAAATTGCCGCTGCAACTCTTCTGCATGTTTTTGCTTAAACGGAAAAGGTTCGGATGACAGAAAAATAAAATCCGCTTCCCGAAGGTCTTCAGTATTTATAATAGGATAACGCTTCCGGTCCGCAAAAATATTTTTAAAGCCAAGCCGCTGCAGAATTTCGTTGATAAATGTGTCGCCACCCACCGTCATATAAGGATTTTGCCAGATTAGATAAGCGCACGATTTCCCGGTGCCGGTACCAATAGAACTGAATATTTCGTTTATTTTTGAGTTAAATTGCTGCGCACGTTGCGCTTCATCAAGGATATTCCCAAGTGTTTTCAAGAGGTAATAATTGTCTTCGAGCGTAGAAATATTAGTTACTAACACTTTAAAATCCTGCTGCAGCGCCTCCACCTGAGCCTGCTCATTTTCTTCTTTGTTCGCGACGATCAAATCCGGATTTAAAGCTTTGATCTTATCGGTATTCAGATTTTTTGTGCCTCCTATAATTTCGACATCGCGCACCATTTCTTTCGGATGAATACAGAATTTGGTACGTCCGATGACTTTAGAACTATTTAAACCAAGATCGAAAAGAGCCTCAGTAATACTCGGAACAAGCGAAATAATTTTCATGAAAGCAATTTACAACAATCTGCCGCTCAGCAACAGGCCCGCGAGAGAGAAATAAATAACTAGTCCGGTAACATCTACCAGCGTGGCCACAAAAGGCGCCGATGACGTAGCAGGGTCAAGGTTTAATTTTTTTAGAACAAATGGCACCATGGATCCCGAAAGTGTACCCCAGATCACGATCATCATTAGGGAAAGGCCAACACTTACACCAATGAAAGACCAGTAATCACCATAGTCGAACCAGCCCATAAACTGCCAAAGCATGATACGCCCGAAGCCTAGAATTCCTAAAACGCCACCCAGAAAAAGTCCGGTCACCAGTTCTTTTTTAATGACGATCCACCAGTCTTTCACGGTGATTTCCTGCAGTGCCATCGCGCGGATAATCAGTGTGGCTGCCTGCGAACCGGTATTTCCGCCACTTGAAATAATTAAAGGAACGAATAGCGTCAGTACGACAGCTTTTTGAATTTCATCCTCAAAAAAACTCATCGCCGAAGCCGTAAGAAGCTGGAAGAAAAAAAGCAAAATCAGCCAAAACCCACGCTTGCGAATCATCTCGAACCAGTGCGTCTGCCGATACGGCTCGTCCAGCGCTTCCATACCTCCGAATTTCTGGATATCTTCGGTGTTTTGCTGCTCGATCTGGTCTAAAATGTCATCGATTGTTACAATTCCCACTAACACGCCTGCTTCAGTGACAATCGGAAGCGCTGTGCGGTCGTACTTTTCGAAATACTGCACGGCATCTTCCTTCGAAGTCGTGGTAGTAATCGCCACAAAATGGTTATCAGTAAGGTCAGAAATCAGCGTATCTTCTTCAGCTAAAAGCAGCGACCCAATCGCGATGTCGTCAATCAACTGATTTCTCTCGTCCACCACGTAAAGATGGTTCATGGTTTCCATCCTTTTTCCCACTTTTTTTATCTGTTGAAGGCAACGTTTCACCGTCCATTCTTTGCGGATCTGGATATAGTACGGCGTCATTAGCCTCGCGATAGAGTCTGCGTCATAGCCGAGCAGTTTCAGCGCGATCCTTCTTTCCTGCGGATTAAGATGGTTGATGGAATATTTGATGAGTTCGTCCGGAAAATCCTCGAACAGTGCCGTTCTGTCGTCTGGCGTCATCGCGTTCAGGATTTCGGAAACATCTTCGCTGCCGATGCTGCGGATGGTTTCTTCCTGAAAATCAGGCTCCAGATGCGAGAAAACATCGGCTTTGTATTGTTTCGGAACTTTCAGAAACGCCAAAACCCGTTCTTTTACGGGAAGTTCGCTGAGGGTTTCAGCAATATCGGCAGGATTGAAAATAAGTTCTTGTGTATCCAAAGTTTCTATTTTCTGAACATGCAAAAATAGCCAAATTTCTGACGTAAACAGAAGCGGCGGTTTAAGCTTAGTGCTGCAGACTAGTTATCGGAAAATGAAATAGAGCTGTTTTTTCCCTTGCGAAGGTGCTGCCCAATGAGTTTCAGCGCGCCTTCGGTACCGATTTTAATGGAATTTTCAGCGGAGCCAAGCAGGCGTGCTTTTTTCCGGTACGTATCATAATCGCTTTCAGCTACAAGTCTGCCGGCAGCATCATAAAGTTTAAGGCTTACAATCACCTGATTTGAAAAAACATATTTACCGAATCCGACTTTAAAAAATTTTACTTTTGGTACTACAGCATACGCAGCGGTATTCATTTCACAGTATTGAATAAGATCCGGAATCTGAACGGAATCAAAATCCATCGGTGTGTCCACGCGCATCATTTTGTAATTGCGGTTTCGCATTATCCTTTCGTCTACCGCCTCGAAAAACGCGGCATAGGTAGGCTCTTTCACCTCCTCAATTTCCGGGTAAACGGTAGGATTAAAATAAAGAACTGTTTTTATTTTCGAAGATTTTGCAGGATTGCTGTCCTGCGCCTGTACCTGGCAGGCGGTAAAAATGGCGAAAACACCAAGAGACAGGGAAATTAGGTACAAATGTTTCATCATGTGTGTTGTTGCAAAAATACAGCCAATACCTGAAAATATTATTAATTTTTTAAGATTTATTTAACGTTTTTTCACTGGCATTTGAGATAATATCTAAATATAAATTGTGAGTTACTTTGAATAGTTGTACTTTTGCACCCGTTACATAATAATCATTAAATAATATTGGAATGTACTTAACAACTGACAAGAAGAAAGAAATCTTCGCAAAACACGGTAAGTCTGATGCAGACACCGGCAGCGCGGAAGGGCAAGTGGCTCTTTTCACGTACAGAATCAACCATTTATCCCAGCACCTTAAAGCAAACCACAAAGATTACGCGACTGAGCGTTCACTGGTAGCGTTGGTAGGTAAAAGAAAAGCATTGCTTGATTATCTGAAGAAAAAAGACATCAACAGATACCGTGCGATTATCGCTGAATTAGGCTTGAGAAAGTAATCTTTCGCACTAAAAAAAGTAAAGCAATCCGAAGTGGATTGCTTTTTTTTTCTTTAAATTTTAAATTTTCTAAAAAATTTCGGCAAGTGTAGCGAAAAAATCTTCTTCCATAATGCCAAACTGTGCGCAGAAAAGCTGAAGACCGAAAATATCTTCCGCAACATTTTCATCCAAATTCTGAAAAGTCACTTTACCGAACTCTGTTGTAAGGCTTATTTCGTTGTTTTGAACTTCGTACTGCGCTGATTCGTAAGGCAGCTTGCGGAAAAATACCGATGTTTCAGCGGACAGATTTTCAGAGACCTGTGGATAGATTAAAATCCCGCCAGGTGTGATGTTCTGCAAGAGGAATTGGCAGTTCTGATCTGAGAATCGGGAAGAGATTAAAACAATGGTAGGATTAAAATCTGCAGCCTCGGCGACGTCATCCGTGGAAAGAATGATGAAATCGCCATTGTTCTCTGCATCATCTTGAATCCAGCCGGCACTGACATCATTCGACCTGAAAATTTGCTGCGCAAGACCTGACAGTTGTTCTGAAGAACTTAAAATCACCACACGCGTCCGGAAGTTCGCACCGTCTTCACCAGAAAAATACGTCATAACTTAACGGGATTCGTCCGATACGTTGGCTTTAATAATATTCTCAAAAACCGCCACCACATTATTCCAACGTTCCTGATCAGGTTTGCGGATCAGCGAAGCATCTGATTTACTGCCCGAATTCGGACCTTTTTTTACATTAATGGCCGTGGCAATGCGATCGTAAATTTTGTTGTAATCTTCCCCAATCATTCGGAAACGGCTGTCTGCAAGTGTAGTTTCAATCTGCTGAAGGTCATCCGGCGTCAGTTTAAAATCTTTTTTAATTTTTTTACCCTGAGTTTCATAAGAATAATGTGCAGCATTACCTTTGATCCACAGATTTTCGTACACAGGCACGAGACCGCCGCTGCGTGAATAGCTGTAATCAAAATCTGAATATTTTTTGTGGGAAGTACACGCGGCAAGGAAGACAAGCACAAATACTGCGATGAATTTTTTCATGTAAACTGATTTTAGTTAGGGTAAAGTCTCTCCAGATTTTTGGGCTTTTAGCTCCTGATCATAGCCATGCAGGATGTTAAAATCCTCGGTTTGCTCTATGGCGACCATAATTTTGTTTAAAATAGTTTGCGCATCGTCATTATCGTAATCTATATCGAGCGGCTTCTTGAACTCCATTGTCGGTTTTACGCCGGTCACTTTCACGCGCAGACCTTTCTTGTCAAACGCTCGGCGAAAACCGTTGATTTTTATCGGAATAACGATTGGTCTCTGATTTTTCACAAGTTTTGCCGTACCCTTCCGGCCCTGCGCAAAAGCTGATGTGGTTCCCTGCGGAAAGGTGATTACCCAACCATTATCCAGCGCTTTCATGATGTTTTCTACTTCCGTGAGGTCTACCATGCGGTTTACGTTGGCACCTTCTGAGCGCCACGTTCTTTTCACCGTGACCGCGCCGGCAAGTTTAAATATCTTAGTCATCAGACCTTTGTTCATGGTCTCTTCTGCTGCCACATAGTAAAAATCTACTTTCGGATTTAAGAGGTAAACCGGATTCTTAATAGTATTCAGATAACCATTGTTTACTGCACAAAAGGCATGATACATCGCCGCAACGTCCGCAAAATAGGTCTGATGATTGGAAACGAAAAGAACGTTGGCATCGGGAAGATCCACAAGGTTTTCTGCACCGGAAATCTTTAGCTTGTTGAAGCCATTGAAGCGTCGGTAAGAAACCAGTCCCAGGATAAAAATGATTAACCTCTTGAGAAAATATAGGGTTCCGAATGCGTCAGTGAAAATATTTTTCTTCGCCATTATCAGTTTAAAAACAGTGTGCGAATTTACAAATTTTTCATCAGATTGCTGAATTCGCTCAGGATCATTGAGGTAGCTCCCCAAATACGGTAGCCGTTAAATTCGATTACCGGAACTGCTGCGCCGCGCGAACCGAGAAGAACTTCCATCTGTGGTTTTGCTGCCATATTCAGGAGGGAATCTACCGGAAATTCGATAAGTTCCGTGGCTTCACTTGTCTGCAGAAAAAACTCCGGATTCCGTTTAGTGTATGACACGTAAGGTTTCACATAAAAATTGCTGGGCGGAATGTAGATTGGCGACATCTCGCGGATAATGCGGATATAATGCAGATCAATGCCGACTTCTTCCGAAGTTTCGCGTTTCGCGGTATGCGCAAAATCCGGATCGTCACTCTCTTTTTTTCCACCCGGCAGCGAAATCTGACCGCTGTGTCTGTCGCGTTCATTTTCGGTACGTACGATGAGCGGAAAATACCACCGCTCATCTTTTAAATAAAGCAGAATGTTGACGGCCGCAAATTTCGGGTCTTTTGTGAGGATTTCCGCATTCGAAAACAGTGGCCTGTAGGGCGGCGAATACACAGCGTGTGCGTTTTCGCCCGGAAGTTCTGCGTCCTGAATCTTTTTTACAAGATCACGTCCAAAAATTTTCATACTCCAAATTTAGCAAACCCTTTCCTGAAAGTGTTTTAAATGAAAGTTAAAATTTATTTGAACATCTTATAATAGCTTCTGGCTCTTTTCTCTTGGCTCTTCCTTAATTTGAATAGCTCACCAGCTCCTGTTTTTGAGCATTGATGATTTTATATTCCAAATATTTAAATGAATCACGCGGAATAATCGTCACCCACTTTTTGTATTTCATGTACCATTTTGTCTGGATGCTCATGATGCCTTTGGTAAGATAAGCTTCCACGAACGGATGCACATGAAGGAAGATCTTGCCTTTTTCTTTTTGAATGATGTTCCGGATCATTTCCTCCATTCTTTCTACTACGACGATCGGCGCTAATATTTCACCGGCCGCATTCGGATTTTCTTCTTTGGTTTCGATGATATTTTCAGGTCTTGTGCGCTGTCTGGTAAGCTGTATAAGCCCGAATTTGCTTGGCGGCAGAATCTTGTGTCGTGCCTTGTCGCGGCTCATCTCGTTTTTCAGGTGCTCGTAAAGTTCACGGCGGTGATCGGCATTTATCATGTCGATAAAATCGATCACAATGATTCCGCCCATATCGCGCAAACGAAGCTGTCGGGCAATCTCGGTTGCTGCCATTTTGTTCACATTCAAAGCATGTTCTTTACTCGCAGAATTGCCGGATGAAATATTGTTGCCGGAGTTTACGTCTACCACATGAAGTGCCTCAGTATGCTCAATTACGAGGTATGCACCTTTCGAACTTGGGATATTGACGTGCTTGCCAAAACTTTGTTTAAGTTGCTTTTCTACGTTATAATATTCCATCAGCGGAATCGGTTTATCGTAGAACTGCACGATGTTTTTCCGTTCAGGCGCGATCACTTCCAGATACGAGCGCATATCGTTCACCATCTGCTCATCGTCGCAAATAATGGAAACGAAATCAGCATTAAAATTATCGCGCAGAATGGCCGATGCTTTATCTTCTTCACTCAGAACACGGCTCGGCACTTTGTTTTTCTGAAGGTTTTTAAAGGCGGTTTCCCATTTTTGCACAAGCTGATTCATGTCATTGTGCAGCTCAGCCACTTTTTTGCCCTCAGCCACTGTGCGTATAATGACACCAAAACCTTCAGGTTTAATGCTTTCGATCAAAGTTCTGAGACGCTCACGTTCTTCCGCGCTAGCTATTTTCTTTGAGATCGAGACACTTTTGTCGAATGGAATCAAGACCAGAAAACGTCCGGTAAGCGAAATCTGCGTAGAAATTCGCGGCCCTTTGGTAGAAATGGGCTCTTTTGTGATCTGGAGAAGTACGCTGTCATCTTTGGCGACAACTTTGTCTATCAGGCCGTTTTTATGGATTTCGAGCTGTATGTCGAAATTCTTAAGAGATGAAGTTGACTGTTTTTTTGAAACAGTGTCTTTCAGAAATTTTTTATACGTCAGGAACTGCGGTCCGAGATCCTGATAGTGCAGAAACGCATCTTTTTCGTAGCCAATGCTTACGAAAGCGGCGTTCAGATTGGGTGCAAGTTTTTTTACTCTGCCAATGAACAGGTCGCCCACCACAAAGTCGCTTTTATCTTCCTGCTCATGCAGTTCAAACAGCCTCCCGTCTTCGAGGAGGGCTATCTTTGATTTTTCATCTTCATGCGATATGATTAATTCTTTCTTCATTGTAATACCGGGGAATAATTAAGATTCCGAAGCGCCGGCCAGGATTTCGGCGGACCTATTTTAGTTTTAAAACCGTACGATTTTTTTTGCCAGCTTTAAGCCACAAATTTCCGGGATTTACAAAGTGTTTCAAAAACAAAAAACAGAGCGTTTTGCTCCTATTCCTGTTATTTTTTCCACGGCGGAAAGTTTTGGCTTAAACAAAAATATAGTCGGTGAAATTTTATAAAAATAAAAACACCAACTATATTGTTATATGGTAGATCGCGAATTGATTACTTTTTCTTGTGTCTGTTCGCTCTTCTTCTTTTCTTTCTTTTGTGAGTAGCAACCTTGTGTCTCTTTCTTTTCTTTCCGCTTGGCATAATTTAAAAATTTTTAATTTGTAACTTATATTATATAGTTTATTATTTCACTGCTACTTTAGTTTTCACTTTTTCAACAAAAGTTTTCGAAGGTTTAAAAGCCGGAATATTATGAGCCGGGATCTCGATTGCTGTATTTTTTGAAATATTTCTTCCCGTTTTTGCTGCTCTGGTCTTAATAACGAATGAACCGAATCCTCTTAAATAAACATTGTCACCATTGTACATTGAAGTTCTGATTTCCTGCATGAATGCTTCCACAACTTTCTGAGTTTCATTCTTTTCAGTACCCAATTTATTCGAGATGGTGCTCACCAATTCTGCCTTTGTCATTTCCTTTATTTATTTATATTTTTGGTGTGCAAATATAACAACATTTTTTGACAAGTAAAAAACAAAATGCTGATTTTCTTCACGTTGGTGAGAAACTCCTGGCATGGTACCGCACCCACGGCAGAGATTTGCCGTTTCGAAATACACGCGACCCTTACAAGATCTGGATTTGCGAAATCGTCTTCCAGCAAACACGCATTTCGCAAGGCATAAATCATTACAATAATTTCATCCGCCGCTTTCCCGATGTACAGACTTTAGCCAATGCGGCAAGTGACGAAGTCATACTTTATTGGAAAGGTCTTGGCTACTACTCGCGCGCCATCAATATTCATAAGGCTGCACAGCAGATCATGAATAAGTTTGACGGTGACTTTCCTTCAAAATATGAAGATATACTGAAACTGAGTGGCATCGGCAAGTACACGGCTGCCGCTATTTCCAGCATCTGCTTCGGGGCGGCTTTGCCTGCGGTAGACGGCAATTTTTACAGGGTTCTGTCCCGTGTTTTTGCCGATGATTTTGACATTTCATCGTCAAAAGCATTTGGCTATTTCTCGGAATTGTCGCTGATGATGATGCCAAAAACTGAACCGGGGCATTTCAATGAAGCGATGATGGATTTAGGTTCAGAAATCTGCCGCCCCAGAAATCCGAAATGTGATGAATGTCCGCTGCAGGCAGATTGTGTGGCGTTTAATTTGGGTTTGATTTCAAAGTTTCCTGTGAAAAGCAAAAAAACCAAAGTCAGCGATTTGGAACTTACCTATTATTTTGTTGAATTTGACGGCAAATTTTTGATCCGGCAGCGCGGCGAAGATTTTATCTGGAAAAAGCTTTACGAATTTCCGACAAAAATCAGCGAGGGTTTAATGCTTAATATTACCCGTCAGACAACCGTTTCGCATCAGCTCACACATAAGAATCTGACAATACATATCTACAAGGTATCACCTGAAAGCAAAAAACTGTTTCTTGATTTCGCCTCTGAGGGTGATTATGAAATTATTTCACATGAAGATTCGCACGGAAAACCGTTTCCGAAACCGCTTGAAAATTATCTTGCAGCCATTTAACCAACAACTTATATTTTACTCTAACGTCAAAGAAGTTATTTCCCAAACTGACTTTCTTTTAAAATGGAATTTAGGGATTCTCAGAATTAAATGATTGATAAACACCAAAAGAGGGTTCCTAAATTCTGCTTTTTAAAACAGCTTTGCGTCAGACTTTTACACCGTCCGTCAACACAAGGAAATCTCAAACCAAATTCGTACTTTTGCGCGATGTTTAGAAACCTAATGATCACTTTACTGGGACTTTCAGTCATTTCATGCGCAGAAGACGCGCTGCCGAAACCCAGCGGTGAACTCCGGTTAGAATATCCCGCCGCAAAATACACACGCTATACCTCGCCGTGCGGTTTTTCATTCGAACATTCTTCCTTTACGAAAATAGAAAATGCTAAAAACCAATGTTGGTATTACATTGCATATCCTGAAATGAAGGCCAGAGTTTTCATCACCTACTTCCCGATAAAGAACGATTTCGGTCTTCACATCAAAGAATCGGAAAAAATGGTTTATGAACACACCATCAAAGCAAGCTCTATTGACACCAAGTCGTTCAGCTATCCAGAGCGCCGCGTTTTTGGCAATTTTTACGAACTTAAAGGTCCCACGGCCTCGAATGTTCAGTTCTTCGTGACAGATTCTACGCGGCATTACGTTACTGCAAACCTTTATTTTAACTCAAGGCCAAAACCCGATTCACTCGCACCGGCAATTGACTATATTAAGAAAGATTTGCTTCATTTAATCGATACATTTGAATGGAAGTAATTCGTGAAATTCGAAGTAATTCGTGAAATTCGTTTTAAAACAATAAATATATATATGAAACTTTTAGTCGTAGGATCCGTCGCTTTTGACGCCATAGAAACTCCATTTGGAAAAACTGATAAAATTCTCGGTGGAGCCGCAACTTATATCGGCATTGCAGCCTCAATTCTGAACGTGAAATCCGGAATTGTATCTGTAGTTGGCGGCGATTTTCCTCAGTCGGATCTCGATATGCTGACAGACCGTGGCGTGAACATCGAAGGAATCGAAATCGTAAAAGACGGTAAAACCTTCTTTTGGAGCGGAAAATACCACAATGACCTGAATTCGCGAGACACTTTGGTAACTGAAGTAAACGTACTTGAGAACTTTGAACCAAAAGTTCCGGATTCCATGCAGGATGCAGAGATTCTGATGCTGGGTAATCTTCATCCTGGTGTTCAGCTTTCAGTTCTCGAAAAGATGGACAAAAAGCCAAAACTGGTTATCCTCGACACCATGAATTTCTGGATGGACACAGCGTGGGATGTTCTGATGCAGATGATCGCAAAAACCGATGTCATCACCATCAACGACGAAGAAGCGTGCCAACTTTCCGGCGAATATTCTTTAATAAAAGCCGCTAAAAAAATCCATGCGATGGGCCCGGAGTTCGTCATCATCAAAAAAGGCGAGCACGGCGCATTGCTTTTCCACGCAGGTAAAGTTTTTGCGATTCCGGCACTCTTGCTTGAAGAGGTTTTCGATCCTACCGGTGCGGGAGACACTTTTGCTGGCGGTTTTGCCTCTTACCTAGCCAAAAAAGGCGATTTCAGTTTCGAGACCATGAAATCTGCGCTGATCGTGGGTTCTGCCATGGCGTCGTTCACCGTCGAAAAATTCGGTACCGAAAAACTTCAGGAAGTTACGGAGGCTGAAATGAACCGCCGAATTCAGGAATTCAAGGACCTGACATCATTTGAAGTAGAAGTTTAAATTTCATTATTTCAAAATATTTACACAAATCTTTAGCAGGAAGATAAACAAAGCATGAAAAAAACAGTTTCACTTGGTTTCACCTTACTTTTAGGACTTGCAATGCAGGCCCAGTACATGATTATTGGTAAAGACAGTATTTCGCTGGCGAACTTTAAAAAAGAATATCAATACGGTTTGCAGAACACAGGCGTGGAAAAAACGATCGCGTCTACCGAAGACTTCATATTGCTTCAGCAGTTTGCGGCTGAAAAAAAAGCGGATACCACGATGGCCTTCCGTGAAAAGATGATGGAGAAGGAAGGTGAACTGCGTGAAAAGTTTTTTTATCCGAAACAGGTCATAGATCCTGTGCTGAATGCTTACATGAAAGATCTTCTTACAGAAAAAGAAGTGCAGATCTTCATTGTACAGAAGACCGAAGGAGATAAAAACAATTATCAGCAGATATACAGCGATGTGAAAGCGGGCAAAATGACCATGGAGGACGCGGTGAAAAACTACACCAAAGGAAATTCACAGGCCATCTACATCAAACCCGGTAGCGTAGACGTTGGTCTGTATGATGAGCTTAAAAATTTGCCAAATAACACTTATACGAAATTGATCGACACGCCCGGATATGTGGCTTTCGCGAAAGTCCTGAACTCACGTCCGAGCCTCGGTTACATGATTTTCGGCACACTTTCTATCCCGAAAGATGAAAATTACGAAGCGACAAAAAATAAGATTTATGCCGACCTGAAAGCCGGAAAATCTTTCCGTGAAGTGGCAAAACTTTACGGCTCGTCAGACCATGAAAAAGAAAGCGGCGGTGTGGTGATGGGTTCGCCGACGCTCCCGGCGGAAATCTACAATTTATTTAAAGGTCAGAAATCAGGCTATTACACGCCGGAACCTGTTCTTTTTAGCGACAAATATTTTGTTTTTAATATTTATAATGTCGAGCCATACACCCTCACCGAGAAAAACCGCGAATTTTTCATCAAAGACATGAACGCGACTTTGTACGGCGAGAAACTGCAGGACGCAATGATCGCGTACCTGAAAACAGACTCTTCCTATAAAGAATTTCCGGAGTATCAACAAGTTAAAAAATCGTATCAGGCGTTTTCTGCTGCCAAAGACAATACTTTGCTGTATTCTTCAGGCAACAGAAAAATTACCGTTGGAGACCTTAGAACGCTGATCGGCGATCAAAAAGCTGAAGCTGAAAAGATGACGCCTGCCATTTGGAGCGAAGCGCTTGAAAGTGTAAACCGCGGCCATCTGCTGAGCTTCTACAGCGAAAATTTTGCAGCGCAGAAAAACATTAAAGCTGAACTTGACGACTACAAGCGTGGACTTTATTCAGATTATGTTTTTTCAAAATACATCAGCGAAGAAATAAAAAAACATCCCGAGTGGCTCACCGCGAACTACAACCGCAACAAATCCCGATACATGTGGGGCAACCGTGCTGAAGGCCGGGTGGCAATCATCGCAGATCCGAAACTTACAAAAGAGATTGCAAAAGAAATTAAGATACCAAAGAATTGGGAGGCGCTGAACGAGAAATATTACGGCAAACTGAATGACAAAAAGCAAATTCTGGTACACTTCGAGAAAGGCGAAATGTCTGAAGAAGCTGATGTTTTCACCAAATATAAAGTTCCGTTCAAGACTGGTATCCACCAGACTAAAATGGCTGAACGCGACCTGGTGATTGCCATCGATAAAATTTTGCCGCCGACGCAGATGACCGAGGCTGAAGCTGCCGAAATGCTGAAAGATGCCGTGACCGAAGAAAAACTTCGCGAGATAATTGCCACCCAGAAGGCAAAAACCAAAATCGTAATAGAACCCGCTTTCAGAGCCGACCTTGAAAAGAACTTTAAGAAATAATTATAACAAAACATGCAGGTTATGTCGGCCAGATTGATAATTTTGCAAATCGTAAAAATAAACAGATAATGAACAGACACATACAATTCGTTCTTCTCACCACATTCATTCTCAGCTTTTTCAGCGGCAGCCTCAATGCGCAGCTGAAGTCCGGCGACCTCGTAGACGGCATCGCGGTGGTAGTGGGAGACGAAATTATTCTGGAATCAGACATTGAAGATCAGGCAAATTTCGCCAAGCAACAGGGCGCACAGGTTGCAGACAAATGTGAATTTGTGGAAAGCATTATCAGTAACAAACTCCTTATTTATGAGGCTAAACGTGATACCCTGATCGAAAACCGTTCATCAGAACTCAAGGAACAGGCAAACATGAAGTACACGCAGATTCTCGGTCAGTTTCCGGATGAAAAAACCATGTTGGCAACCTACAAATTCCGCACGTCTTACGAAATGAAAAATGCCATCGAAAAGATAGATACGGACAACTATTACGGACAGATGAAGTTTCAGCGAATCACCAGCAAAGCGGATGTAACGCCGAATGAAGTGACAGATTTCTTCAATATGTACAAATTTCAGCTTCCGGAAGTAAAGGATGAAGTAAGTCTTTCGCAGATCACCATGTATCCAAAACTTACAGATGCACACAAAAATGAGATCATCGCACGTCTGAATAAGATCAAACAGGACATCGAAGCCGGCGAATCCTTCGAAAGCCAGGCCAGAATCTACTCCGACGATCCCGGTTCAGCCGCAAACGGCGGACTTTACACAAACGTTGCGCGCGGCAAGATGGTAAAACCTTTTGAAGCGGCAGCACTCAATCTGCAGGAAGGCGAACTTTCCGAACCCGTGGAATCCGAGTTTGGCTACCACCTCATCCAGCTCGTGAAGAGGAGCGGACGTATGTACGATGCACGCCACATTCTTCTAAAAGCAGAACCCAATGCCGACGAAATAGCTACGGCACGCAAAGAGCTGGATAGCATCAGAACACTCATAATGGATGGCAAACTTACCTTTAAAGAAGCCGCTTTCCGTTTTTCCGATGACAAGCAGACCAAGTTCAACGCAGGTATCATCACTTCACAGGACGGCTCAGACCGTATTGAAAAACTTAATCTTCCGCCTACTGTTTCTTACCAGATCGCAGGTCTAAACAAAGGTGACATCACCGATGTTTTCCAGGACAATGTGCAGGACCGTAAAGTGGTTTCCATTATCAAGATCGACGATGTCATCGCTGCACACCAACTCGACATCACGACAGATTACGACCGTATTAAGCAGATGGCGCTCAATAAAAAGAAGAACGAAACGCTCGAACAATGGGTCAAAGAAAGACTCCCGAACATTTTTATCTCGATCAATGACCGTTACAAGTCCTGTACTTTCAAAACCGACTGGCGTAAAACCACCGCTTCGAAATAAAACAAAGTCTCCGCCCCGCGGAGATTTTTTTTGCGTCATTGCAATCCGCCGTTAAAAAGAGTCATTGCGATCCACCGCGGCGGCGAAGCAACCCTATGTTATAAGCGCCCGTACTTTCCATTTCCCTCTTGACTCTTGGCTCTTGACTCTTGACTCTTTATTCTTGGCTCTTTACTCTTGACTCTTGGCTCTTGGCTCTTGACTCTCACCCTTTCCTCTTTCCTCTTTGCTCTTTGCTCATTCCTCCTTATCTTTACCCTCATGACTCAAAACCCAATCACCCAACTTTTCAAAATTAAATATCCCATCATCCAGGGCGGCATGATCTGGCATTCCGGCTGGCGGCTCGCCTCGGCGGTTTCCAACAACGGCGGCCTCGGACTTATCGGCGCCGGCAGCATGTATCCCGATATTTTGCGTGAAAACATCCGCAAGTGCAAAGCCGCGACCGACAAGCCCTTTGGTGTGAACATTCCGATGCTCTATCCAAACCTCGATGAAGTAATAAAAATTATTCTTGAAGAAGGTGTGAAGATCGTTTTCACCTCCGCCGGAAATCCAAAGACCTACACCGAAATGTTCCAGAAAGAAGGGCTTAAGGTCGCGCATGTGGTCTCCTCTACCAAATTTGCGATGAAATGTGAAGAGGCCGGCGTAGACGCGATCGTGGCGGAAGGCTTTGAAGCTGGCGGACACAACGGCCGTGACGAAACCACGACTTTCTGCCTGATCCCAAACGTAAAAAAACATATTGCAAAACCATTGATCGCCGCAGGCGGAATCGCACTCGGTTCGCAGATGAAAGCCGCCATGATTTTGGGCGCCGACGGTGTCCAGATCGGTTCGCGTTTCGCAGCCACCGAAGAAGCAAGTTCACACACCGACTGGAAGAATAAAGTCGTCTCCCTCAACGAAGGCGACACGCAGTTGACTTTAAAGGAACTCGCACCCGTACGCCTCGTTAAGAACAAGTTTTTCTACGACCTTGAGCGGCTGTACGAAACGGGTCGCGATGCCGAAGCTCTAAAACAAACGCTCGGCCGTGCACGCGCAAAACGTGGCATGTTTGAAGGTGATCTGGAGGAAGGCGAACTCGAGATTGGGCAGGTTTCGGCTTTAATTGACGAAATATTGCCGGTAGAAAAAGTCTTTGAGAATCTGCTGAAAGAATACCGCGAAGCCACAAGCTTCGATATTTAAAAAGAAATTCCGTCCCAATAACTGAGACGGAATTTCTATTTATGCGTGCGCGTTCTGCGCCAGCGCTTTATCCTGAGCTTTCTTCGCTTTCTTCGCTTCGTATTTCTTCATTACGTAGCCAATAGCGATGGGTGCCACCCAAACCAGGACTTTTCTTAAAAGTGTAGGGTTCATAATGTTTTATTTTCCGGTAAGTTTTCAAGAATTAAGCCAAACACGCTTTCGGGCCTACCCCTTTTCCGCCAGCGCCTCACCTTCAAAAGCGATCCCGTCCCAGCCCGATTGCATAAAGTTGCGGATGTTCTGGTGGTCTCTACCCTCAGGATTTCCCAGCACATCTGTCCGGTAGAAATTCCCGAACAGCGCCAGCGTTTCCTCTTCGTCAAGCCCTTTCAGCTTCGCAAAAGAGAATATCTTGCACGAACCGTTATTTTCGCCCGCTTCATTCTCCGTTTTTCCGCTCGTGAATTTTGTGGGTGTGAAATGGTAATGTTGGTCGATGTAGGCGATGACGTCTTTGAAATTGATGGTTTCGGGGGAGGTTTTGAGTTGGGTGAGGAGCATTTTGTTTTTTTAATTCTTTAAGTGCCGAAAGATCTAAATTATTAAGCGAATTCCCATAATTTGCGAAACAATTTTGTGTCTAAAAAACCATTTAGGAAACTTGCTTATATTTGATTGCTTACTATAATCACATTATTGAGCCAAATAGTACCTTAAGCATTACGCATAATTTCAGAAACACTTAAAGATGATAGAAATACCAAAGTTTCACGAAACATTTATACCAATACTAAAAGTTCTCGAAAATGGAGAAACATTGAATACACGTGAATTATACCAACTAGTAATTAATAATTTTTATTCCAGCTTATCTCAAGATCAACGAGAACAAAAGACAAAGAGCGGAGATACATTAATTATTAACCGAATTGCTTGGGGTAAATCTTATCTGAAAAAAGGTGGTTTTATAGAATTTCCAAAGCGCGGATCGGTGCGTATTACTGCAAAAGGCTTGGCCAACATTAATAAATCACTCTCATTAAGTGACATTGAGAACTCAAGTGGTTTTTTCGAATTCTATAATGAGGGAAACAACAATGTAGATCGCACTCTAAACAAGATTGTTAACTCTTCACCACAGGATTTAATTGATGAAGGTTTCGATCAAATTGAAAAACAAGTAAAGGATGAATTACTTGATAAATTAAAATCAATTGATCCCTTTTATTTCGAAAAAGTAATTCTTATTCTATTGAAGAAAATGGGATATGGAGATTTCATTGAAACCTCTAAAACTGGTGATGGCGGAATTGACGGAATAATAAATGAAGACAAATTAGGTTTGGATAAGATTTATATTCAAGCCAAGCGATACGGTGAAAATAAAGTAAGAGAAAAAGAAATTCGAAATTTTATTGGGGCTATGAGTGGAGACACTCAAAAAGGTGTTTTTGTAACCACTTCGTCTTTTGATAGTGGCGCAATAAAAAAGGCTAGTGATGCCCATCACACTATAATTCTAATCGATGGAATAAAATTGGTGGACCTGATGCATCAATATAATGTTGGTTTACAAATAAAAGCAACTTATGAAGTTAAGGAGCTTGATATGGATTTCTTTGTGGAGGATTAAGATAAATTCAGTGACTTATGGCAAATAGATGGGGCATTCCAATAAAAGTTGAAAAATACGTTTTAGAACGAGATTCTACTTGTGTCTATTGTGGTATAGAATTTTCCAATGACACTCGGAAAACAAAAGCTTCTTGGGAACATATTGTCAATGATATCCGAATAAATGGAACTGATAATATTGCTCTTTGTTGTATGGCCTGCAACGCTAGTAAAGGGGCGAAACTTTTGCCAATGTGGTTAGAGGGAAATTACTGTAAGAACAAAAACATTACTTCAGAAACAGTAGCAAAGGTTGTTAAAGATGCTATTGTCAATCCACCGACACTAATTGAATAAGTCCCCACTCACCGAAGTCCCCGCTGCACAGTGTCTCCAGACTTTAAGCCTACTAAAAGAAAACTACCTTCAATAACCCCAACCTCCGAAGCTCCCACTTCGGAGGTTTCTTTTTGCGCTGACAAATCCTTCCGCAACCTTCAGAAATCCTTCCGCAACCCCAAAAAATCATTCCGCAACTGCAGGAAATCATTCCGCAACTGCAAGAAATGGTTCCGCAAGTGTTAGAAATGGCTCCGCAAGTGTTAGAAATCATTTCGCAACTGCAAGAAATGGTTCCGCAAGTGTTAGAAATGGTTCCGCAAGTGCAGGAAATGGCTCCGCAAGTGCAGGAAATGGTAAAACAATATTGCGCATTCATTTCCTGCATTGATTATTTGTTTATTTGCCATTTTATTTATTAATTTTACAATAAAACACAAACAAAGATGGAAAATTCAGAAAAACAAAATCCGCTAAGCGGTAAAACTTCGTCGCGAAACCAATATGTTTCCGCAGAGCAACTGATTGCAAAAATGAAAATTGCATTCTCAAACGCCAAACAGCCCGAAATCTTAGCCGAACTCACTACCGTGGGGATTACCGAAGCCCAACTGGACGGCTATCTTTCGGACATCGCCAACCTGGAGCAGCTGAGCCAGCAACAGATTCAGGAGTATGGTGAGCAGTATGCCGAGACCGATAAATTCAATCTAAAGAAAGCGGAAATCGACCAAATCTATGCCCGCCACCGGAACCTTGCAAAAATCGTCTTCAAAGAAGACCGCCAGGCAAATTCGACAATGGGAATAACCGCCGGTCGCAACAGGCCTACCCCGCATGGTATCAGCAGGTAAGAAATTTTTATGCGCAAATTGTGGCCAACCCTGATTTTAAAACCAAAGCCGCCACGGTAAACATTGATGATGCCGCCATCGCCGCGCAGCAAACAGCTTTAGAAGAGATTTCTGCCCTGAAGGAATCTCAGAAAAAAGAACTCGGCGAAGCGCAGAGGGCGACCGATACCCGCGATGCCGCGCTGGATCTGCTTTACCCGAAATATACGCAGCTCATCGCTTTTGCCAAGGCGCTCTTCCCCGACGACCAAACATTGGAAAAGCTGGGCATTATCGTAAAAAGAGAGGGCGACCTTCTATAAAAATCCTGAACAGCCCTGTCAGTGTCTGAAGCCCTGACAGGGCGAATTCGGTATCGGTGCCTTCTTTTCAAGATCCTTCTCTACACCATCAGCACAATTTTCGCCATGGCCTACACCCGAATTCTGTACCATCTGGTTTTCCGCACGAAAGCGAGCGGGAAGACAATTCCCCTACAACACGCCCCGGAGCTGTACCGCTACATCTGGGGTATCCTTAAAACTAAAAACTGTGTTCTTTACCGCATTAACGGGATGGAGGAACACCTGCACATCCTTTTTGATCTGCATCCGTCTGTCGCCCTGGCTGATCTGGTGAAAGATATTAAAGTAGCCTCTTCAAAATGGATGAAGCAGTCGGGCCTTTTCCCCGAATTCCACGGATGGGGCATAAAATATTGTGCGTTCACCTACTCTATCAGGGAGAAAGATATGCTGATCAACTATATCAAAAATCAACAGGCCCACCACAGAAACGAAAGTTTCCAGGAAGAGATTCACCGTTTGTGGAAGAACGCGGAAATCGAGGATGACATCAAATGGTTTTGGGTGGATAGCTGAGTGCGTAGCCCCCGGACGCGTGGGCCCCGCACTGCGTTCGAGGTTACGTACGTTCGACTCCTTCGGAGTCGGTGGCGATGGTGGAGGCGTGTGTGTGTGTGTCGTAGGCGCGTGGGCCACGAACTGCGTTTGAGGTTACGTACGTTCGACTCCTTCGGAGTCCGTGGCGATGGGTGGATGCGTGTGTGTGTCGTAGGCGTGGGCCACGAACTGCGTTCGAGGTTACGTACGTTCGACTCCTTCGGAGTCGGTGGCGATGGGTGGATCCGTGTGTGTGTGTGTGTGTGTGTCGTAGGCGCGTGGGCCACGAACAGCGTTCGAGGTTACG
>JAEZYN010000138.1 GCA_023419095.1 Bacteroidota bacterium
GGCCTTACCTTCTGCAAAACCCTCCTTGATGTCTACTAAAACTACTTCTGAGGCAAAATTTTTCATTGCAATATACTCTGCGCAACTCGCGCCTACTGCACCTGCTCCTACTACGGTAACTTTCATAATGTTTTAATTATTTATATTTATTAGTCATATGGCAACTGCGCTTCCATATGGTTTATTTGTTAAATCTTTCTTCGGTCAAATTCTGCAGAGGTCATATTTAAATATACTTAATAATCAAATGCAACGCTGCCACCTGTTTGCCTGTCTGCAGCACAAATTTAAGCAAATATGAACCGTTGACCAACTGATTGCCAAGTGATTTTTAACTTAATTCAGCGCACCGTACAGCCAAATTAAACTTACCATGCATCAATAATTCAGAACTTTATCTTAACTAAATTTGTTACTCAAATTATTTTTAATATGAATTTTGCACAGCAGCTTACCCACGGCTACACCCACCGCTCGATAGATATCGACAGAAAAAAAACAGAAGATTTTATCGACCGTTTTTTCAGGTTTGTGTTTTTTCTCGAAGTACAGCGATGCACCAAACTGCCAGATATAGAAACACGTCTGCACCAGTTTAAAGATGAATTTAACGAAATCTTAAATTCTGTAAGCAGAGACAGCGCAGAGGCTCATGCAGAATATTTTTTTACCGAATTTCCGAAAGTTTACAACACACTTGAAGCGGATGCACGCTATATGTTTGAGAATGATCCTGCCGCTAAAAATGTAGAAGAAATCATATTTTCTTACCCTGGATTTTTCGCAATTGCTGTTTATCGCCTCGCACATGAGCTCGAGAAAAAGAAAATCCCGCTTATACCAAGGATTTGGACAGAATTTGCACACAGCAGAACGGGTATAGACATCCATCCGGGCGCACAGATCGGCTCACCATTTTTTATCGATCACGGCACGGGAATCGTGATCGGCGAAACCACCGTCATCGGCAACTACGTTCGCCTTTACCAGGGCGTTACGCTGGGTGCGCTGTCTGTGGCCAAAGAATTGCAGCATAAAAAAAGGCATCCAACCATCAAAGACAATGTGGTGATTTACGCAAACGCTACGATACTCGGTGGCGAAACAGTGATCGGCGATGATGCGCTTATTGGCGGAAACGTTTGGATTACTGAAAGTGTTGCGGCTGATTCGGTGGTTTTTCACAAAGGGCAGGTCACTGTGAAAAACAAATTTCCGGGGCAGGAACCGATTAACTTTATTATTTAAAATTTACCTCGAAAGCAACTAATAAAAAATTAAACATTACAAATACTAAAATATGAAGCTGAATACCGTATTAGAAGTCATTGGCAATACGCCCACAGTAAAAATTAATAACCTTTTCGACCGAAATTTTGAAGTTTGGATGAAACTTGAACGGCAAAATCCCGGCGGAAGCATCAAAGACCGAATCGCTTTGTCTATGATAGAAAAAGCCGAGCGCGAAGGTAAAATCACAAAAGACACACTGATCGTAGAACCTACTTCAGGCAACACGGGCGTGGGCCTCGCCATGGTTTGTGCCGTGAAAAGATACCAGCTGGTATTGGTAATGCCCGAAAGTATGAGTGTGGAAAGACGGAAACTGATGTCGTCTTATGGCGCTAAATTCGTGCTGACACCGCGTGAGCTCGGAACATCGGGCGCGGTGAAAAAAGCGCTGGAAATGGCCGAAGAACTTGAAAACGTGTGGATTCCGCAGCAGTTTGAGAATGAAGCCAATCTCGAAATCCACCGAAATACGACGGCGCAGGAAATTCTCAACGATTTCCCTGAGGGTTTTGATTACCTGATTACCGGCGTAGGAACTGGCGGACATATCACCGGCGTGAGCGAAATTCTAAAACAGAAATTCCCGGCACTGCAAAGTTTCGCTGTAGAACCCAAAGATTCACCGGTGATTTCCGGCGGAAACCCCGGCCCGCACCCGCTGCAGGGAATTGGTGCCGGATTTATTCCGAAAGTGCTGAACACCGATATCCTCGACGGAACCATTCAGGTTGAAAAAGAGGAAGCATTTGAGTTTACCAAAAAACTCGCACAGAACGAAGGAATCCTGGCCGGAATTTCGACCGGAGCGTCACTAGCGGCTATTAATAAAAAGTTAGCTGAAATCCCGGACGGATCGAAAATCCTTACTTTCAACTATGACACCGGTGAAAGATATTGGTCTGTGGATGGGCTTTATGAAGAAAATGAGTTCACTTATTAAAATCAGATCCTGCCTAAAACGGCAGGATTTTTTTATTCATATTTTTTCTGGCACTTCGGACAGACGTAGGTTTTGCGTTTCACTTTGCCCATTTCCTCAATGATCAGTTCCCGCTTATCTTTCGGGCAGATTTTCTTGCCGTAAATCAAAGTTTTCTCCTTCACCTCATCTTTTTTTGACTGTTCTAAAAATTCGTAGGCATAATTGACAACTGATTCAATAAGGAACATAATTTTCTTTTCCGGAATATTCTTTACAATGGTTTCGGGATGAATCTTTGCGCGGTAGAGTGCTTCCACACGTATGATATTCCCTACACCCGTGAAAAGATCCTGCTCCATCAGCACATCGCCGATCATCTTGTCTGCGTATTTTTCCTGCACGGTAGACAGTACATAATCTCCGTCGAATTCGTCTTTCAGGATATCGGTTTTATAATTGAAATGATCCTGTGGCTTGCCCGCAATAATCTTGGCTTTAGAAA
>JAEZYN010000064.1 GCA_023419095.1 Bacteroidota bacterium
ATCGAGACCGGAATCATCAAGAATACGGATGGCATCATGCACCGATTTATTCATCACATTCGGCACCGGAATTTCCTTACCGTGATTGGTATGCAGCTCTAACCAGCGGAAAGTCAGCCAGACCAAACCGGTGAACACTGCGGCGGCCAACAGAATATTCAGAAGTACTTTCCAGTGGAAAAGCGATTTAAGCATATTTTTAAATCTTTAAAATATAGACTTGCAAATATATAAAATAATCTTTTCGGAGCGCGTAAACTTGCGTAGAAGGCTGAAACGGTTTCAGAAGCATTGTGATGATTAAAGTCTGCTGAGAATCAGTTTAAATTTCACTCTGTTTCATGTGAAAATTTAAGACAGATCATGTACACAGCGCCCCAGCCAGGTTTAAAACCTTTATAATAGCGGCCGAAATCGTTATCTTTGTAGCTTAAAGTTTAAGCATGATTCTATCCATGACCGGCTTCGGCAGAAGCGAAGGCGTATTCGAAGGTAAAAAGATTACGATCGACCTGAAATCGCTCAACAGCAAATCGTTCGACCTCAACATAAAAATGCCGGTGCGCTACAAGGAAAAAGAATTTGAAATACGCAAAATCCTCAACGACGGCATCCTTCGCGGGAAGGTAGATTGCTATATCAACCTCGAAAACCTGCAGGAAGGCGGCGATGTAAGCATCAATCATAACCTCATCAGCGCGTACATCACCGAACTGAAAAAAGTAGCAGCGGACGGACCTGATTTTGAATACCTGAAAATGGCCGTGAGAATGCCCGATGCTGTCGCTACCAAACAGGACGATTTAAATGAGGACGAATGGAATTTTCTTGCCGGTCTTGTAAAACAGGCTCTGCAGAAATTCGAGAGCTTCCGAAAAACCGAAGGCGACATTCTGCATGAAGAGCTGAAACGCAATATTCACAATATCGAAACTTACCTCTCGATGGTGGTGCCGTACGAAGGTGTGCGCCTTGAAGCTGTGAAAGAACGCTATCAAAACACGCTGAAAGAATTTGCGCAGATCGATGAGACCCGTTTCTATCAGGAAATGGCATATTACACCGAAAAACTCGATATTTCAGAAGAGAAGGTCCGCCTTGCGCAGCATCTGAAATATTACACCGAAGTGATGAAAAATGAAAACAACAACGGCAAGAAACTCGGTTTTATCTCGCAGGAAATCGGCCGCGAGATCAATACACTGGGTTCAAAAGCCAACCACGCCGAGGTACAGAAACTGGTGGTGATGATGAAAGACGACCTCGAAAAAATCAAAGAGCAGACGCTGAATGTTCTGTAACGAGCCAGGGAAAAAGGAAAAGGAAAACGGCGAGTGCAGACTGTGCAAGATGAAAAATTTGAAAATTTAAAAAGCCCCGAAGGGCTGCATGTGGATAACCCGTAGCGGATACATATTAATAATAATTAATGGATAAAGTCATCATATTCTCAGCGCCCTCGGGCAGCGGCAAAACTACCCTCGTAAAATACTGCCTCGAAACCTTTCCACAACTGGCTTTTTCGGTTTCGTGCACTACGCGTGCGCCGCGCGGAAGCGAAAAAGACGGAATCGACTACCATTTCCTAACGCCCGATCAGTTCCGCGCGAGGATTGCTGAAGAGGCATTTGTGGAATTTGAGGAAGTCTATACCGATAAATATTACGGCACACTGAAAGATGAAGTGGCGGATATCTGGAGCCGCGGCAGTGTTGTCATTTTCGACGTGGACGTAAAAGGCGGGATCTCCCTGAAGAAATATTTTGCCGAAAAAGCGCTCTCCATATTCATCATGCCGCCCTCCGTTGCCGAACTGGAGCGCCGACTCGTTTCGCGCGCGACCGATGATGCGGAAACCATTAGAACGCGTGTGGCAAAAGCAGGGGAAGAAATTGTCTTTCAGTCTGAGTTTGACGAAATTGTTGTCAATGACAACCTTGAACAAGCCAAACTTGAAATAAAAAAACTGATTAAAAACTTTTTAGCGTCATGAAAGTCGCGATCGTAGGCTGCGGCTGGCTGGGTGAACGGCTTGCAGCATACCTCGTAAAACAGGGCGAACAGATTATCGCCACCACCACTTCACCTGAAAAGTTCAAACAGATTTCAGCAACCGGTGCTGAAGCACACCTCCTCGAATTCGGGAAAACGGCAGATTTTACTTTTTTAAATTATTGTGATGCGGCAATATTCAGCATGCCGGCTGCGAAAGACAACTGGCACGCAGAACTACAAACACTTGATCTCAGTTTTCCTAAAACACTTTTCTTCAGCTCTACCGGGATTTATCCGCAAAGCGCAGGCATTTTTTCGGAAGAACAGCATGAGAATCTGCGTGAAGATCTCGCCATCTCAGAAGAAATCATCCGCACAAAATTTCCGCAAACCAATATTCTCCGTCTGGCCGGACTGATGGGCGATGAACGGAACCTCACAAACTTTTTCAAAAACCGCGCGCCCGGTGATCCGGGCAAAGCCGTGAACCACATCCACTACGAAGATATCGTGCACGCTGTCCATTTGATTTTACAGTCAGATGTTCAGGCGGAAACTTTTAACATAGTAGCTCCAAAGCATCCTACGATTGCCCAAATCCTGAACATTTCCGGCGATAATACCGGAAAGAGCGCCCGAATAATCTCCGCAGAAAAGTTCATTCAGAATTTTAATTATAAATTTATCCATCCAAACCCACAATATTTCAGCCGATGAGCACAGAGACATTAGATAAAGCAAAATCAAACCTTCCGGTAAGAGGATTCTTAAAAATAGACGACCTCATCATTCCCCAGGGCGAAGAACTGGTGCAGGCCATCCTCGACCTCAAAAAAGAAAAAAACGCGGTCATACTCGCACACTACTATCAGCCACCCGCTATTCAGGACATCGCGGACTTTCTGGGCGATTCGCTGCAGCTGGCGAGACAGGCCAAAGATACGGATGCTGACATGATCGCCTTCTGTGGTGTACACTTTATGGCCGAAGCGGCGAAAATTCTCAACCCTACAAAAAAGGTAGTTTTGCCTGATACGCAGGCCGGCTGTTCACTGGCCGACGGCTGCAGCGGCGAAGGTTTGCGTGCCATGCGTGCGAAACATCCGAACGCCATCATCGCTACGTACATCAACTGTAACGCGGAAACCAAAGCAGAATCTGACATCATCGTGACGAGTTCCAACGCGGAAACCATCATAGAATCGCTGCCGAAAGACAGACCCATCATATTTGCTCCAGATAAAAACCTCGGCCGCTATTTGGCGAAGAAGACCGGTCGCGACATGATCTTCTGGGATGGCAGCTGCATCGTACACGAAGCGTTTTCTATGGAAAGGATCGCGCAGCAAATGGCGTCAGTTCCGGAGGCTAAACTTATCGCGCACCCCGAAAGTGAGTCTGCGGTGCTCGATCTCGCACACTTCGTAGGTTCTACGTCGGCTTTGCTTAATTATGTCGAAAAAGACGAGGCCAATGTGTTCATCGTGGCTACAGAAGAAGGCATCTTGCACGAAATGCGCAAGCGCGCACATCACAAGCAACTCATTCCTGCGCTGGTATTTGATGAAAGCTGCAACTGCTCTGAATGTTTCTACATGAAGCGAAACACGATGGAAAAGCTTTATCTCTGCATGAAATATGAGCTACCCGAAATCACGATGGACGAGGAGCTTAGGCTTCGGGCACTGAAACCCATCGAGGCAATGCTGGATATGAGTAAAACGATCAAGTAGCATTCAGGCTGAATACAGTGCCGCTCTTTTTCCTTTAATATTTTACCTCTTTAAATGACATCCTGATGCTTTATCTAAAAAACATCAGGACGTCTCATTAAAAACATACGGACGTTTTATCAAAAACATACGGACGTTTTTTGCAAAAGATACGGACGTTTTTTGCAAAAGATACGGACCACCCGCAAAGCCCCTGCTGGCCGGCCCTCACAGTGACAATGTTTTTTGCCCTGAACAATGTTTGATTTATACTAAATTATTAAATAATGATTTCAAAAATACTGCTCGAGAACGTGAAGATCCATGCCTTTCATGGCGTGCTGCCGGAAGAGAAAATCATCGGGACCTACTTTATCGTTAATCTTACGCTGTATGCAGATCTGTGGAAAGCATCAGCCACTGATGACCTGAAAGACACGGTGAATTATGCTGACATCAATGACATTCTGCACGAAGAAATGAAAATACCTTCTCAACTCCTCGAACACGTTGCGGGCAGAATAATGGACAGAATTGAGCGCGAATTCCCCCAAGTACGCCAAATCACAATTAAAATCACCAAGACCAACCCGCCGATGCAGGGCGAGATGTGCGGCGTGAGCGTAGCGTTTGAAAAGCACTTTTCATAATTCTTTGTGGGAACAC
>JAEZYN010000048.1 GCA_023419095.1 Bacteroidota bacterium
GGTTTAGCGTATAGTTCTCAACTTAGTGAAAAAATGCAGCATTCTCTTCAACAATCATCAACACGTCTATCTCAATTATCTGAGCAAGTCATCCAACAAACAAAGGAGCGAAAAAACAAATGAAACAATCCAAACAAGAAACCGCAAACAACATCGTTCATTTACAAAAGGAAGGGACAACAAATCCTACATCGACATCAACACTACCTGATTTAATCATTACGTCGACAGAAGCAAAGGAGCGTATCGACAAGCTCCAGGAATTCGTAAAGACGTCGATGGTGCGCGGTGTTGATTACGGCTCAATCGATGGTTTCTCAAAACCTACATTGTTAAAGCCAGGTGCTGAAAAGTTATGTGATGCATTCGGTTTTTCCAAAACGGTCGACGTCATCAACCGTACTGAACAATGGGAGGTAGGAATTTTTTCTTATGAAGTAAAAGTAACATTATTAAATAAGAAAACAGGTGTTATAGAAGCTGAGGGAATTGGCTCATGTAATAGCAAAGAAGCTTCTTTCCGTTATCAAGACCCATTCACAATCGTCAACACACTACTGAAGATGGCAAAGAAACGTGCATTGATTGACGCTGTATTATCCGCTACAAGAGCTTCAGGATTATTTACACAAGATATTGAGGACTTTCCTAAACCAGACCGTAAAGGAGGTGATGCCCCAGCAACAGAGCAGCAATTAAAAACACTATTTCGTATCGTTAAGCAAATGGATATGTCTAACGGTGTAGCAAAGGAGATGATGAAGATAAAATACGACGTCGACAAAAGCATCTTGTTGACGAAGCGACAAGCACATGAATTTACGCAAGAACTACTATTACTACAGTACGCTCAAAAACATGGTAACGATGCTGTTATCGACCATATTCAGCAATAATAAAACCCATCCATTGCATAAGCAGTAGATGGGCTTTGTTATGTGTAGATACATTTCGCAGATGCATCTACATGCTTTATTAACGTAATTCAATTTTATCACACACAAGGGAGTGGCGTCGACGCTGCTCCTTTTGTATTTAAAAAAATTATACAAATCGGAGGAATTAATTATGACTACAATTAACGAAAATACATTTAAATCATTAATCGCAACGACATTACGTGAAAAGGAAGATGGCTATATCCTTTCAGAAATATTCACTCGCTATCCATCTATTCAGGAGTTGTTAGATGTAACAGAAGAAGAGTTGTTAAACATTAAAGGCATTGGTAAAACAAAAGCACAACAAATCATTGCCGCGCTTCAATTAGCTCGTATGAATCCAGTAACAACAGAGCAACGCTTCAAAATTCGTAGCCCACAAGATGCATACACGTATCTACAAGATTTACAGCATCTACAACAAGAGCATTTCGTTGTACTAGGGTTAAACACTAAAAACGAGGTAACATTCCGTAAAACAGTCTTTGTTGGTTCATTAAACGCATCTATCTGTCATCCACGTGAAATCATGAAGGAATTAGTAAAACGTTCTTGCGCCTGTGCAATTCTAAGCCACAATCATCCTTCGGGTGACACAACACCATCTCCTGAAGATATTCAAGTAACTGAAAGATTAGTAGAAGCTGGACGAATCATCGGTATCGAAATCGTCGACCATATCATCGTCGGCTCAAATAAGTATCTGTCGATGAAAGAAAAAGGATACTTCTAACTATTTCAAGGTACGTCTATTCATTTAGGCGTGCCTCTTTTTCTTCAATTTCATTAATGGGCGTAATTTTGATATTTTGGATGTTTTCTTTCTCAGTACCACTCAAAAGAGCGATAAATCAACGTTTCTCATTATCACTATAATTATAATACTCGTCCTATTTTAGCTGCTTATATTTATATACACACGAAAAACGCTAATTGTAACATTGGAAAAGAAAAAAGTTTTATATCCTATTGTATATGTTTTACACTTCGAGTAACTAAAATAGAGCTTAAACCCTTATATATCATAGCTTGAACTCGTGCTCAACAATTTATTAGAAGATGCTTATTTCTGTATATTTAACTTTGCTGTTATAAGTCTTCTCTAATGAAATAGAGGTTACTCCATTAAGATTCATATAGTTCGTTTCTTCAATCAATCTATAATATACAAGAGCTAAGTTATCTATATCTACAGATTTAAGCGCTCCAGAGAATTTCATTGTAACTTCATAACATGATTGATTAGGCACAGCAAAATTCGTTGTCGACAGGCCGTTGTAAATACAATCCAGATAATCATCTTCATGCAGATTATAGATTGCATAGTCTTTATCAAAATCTAGCACAAGTGGTTCTTTTTTTGGCACCAAGTAAATATTGATGTCATTCAATGCCGCTACGATATTAAAAGTATTTAAATCAATAATTGAAATAGAGACCCAATCGGAAGGATGGCGTATTGATTGACGAGCTAGCCGTTTCTTAAACGTGTAATTAATACTACACCGATAAACCACCGAATCGTCTCGTAAGATATTACGATTCAGCCCATCCAAGATAGATTTCATTATCATTAATAGTGGCAGCTCATCAACTGAGCGTGATGACATCACCTCAATTTGAACCTCAATCATATTCAGATTAATAGGGAGGCTTTGCATTCTTGATAATAAATCGGCACGAAATATGGATTGTATTTTATTTTGAAATTGCATCATATCAATTGGCTGTAGCTGTTTTGTCCCTTTTTTAGTCACATGGGTATAACTTAATGGCTCCCCAACTATTTTAAACTTATTGCTTACATTATGAATTAATGAGTAAGTACCTGAATCAACAACAACTTTAGTATTTATCAAAGCTCATCTTCCCTTCTCTAATTAGTCCATCAATCTTTTCCACCTTAAACTTAGATATATATTTTGGTCGCAATACAAGCATTGCATTAGAATTCCCAAAAGGATTAACATAGCCATCATCTCCCAAATAAGTATGTTGATGATACTTTTGTTCAAACCAAACTTTCACAGGTTCAAATAAACCATCGTTAATCAAAGAATTAATATTTCTGATTGCTTCTGTTTCTGTCATCGCTAACGAATAATAAAAGGATGGATTGATCTTAGTAACCTTACCTAATGAATTCATAGATATAACATCTGGATTAACTCCACCAAAATACTCCATCCAACAATGACTGTACAGCATTACAAGTGTTCGAATTTTGGCTTCCTTCCATCCAATACCTTTAGTTGTAACAGATAAGCAAGTATTTGATAAAACATCGTTGGGAATAGAGGCATATCCTTCTTGAAGCTTTTTCAATTTGGATGTATTAATCGATTCTGAGTACCCTATATATCTATTAGTTCTTTCATCGAAATCTGGAGCAATCAATATTTTGGCTTGATACATTTGATGGATATTAGCATTAGTTCTTTGTATGAAATAATTATTCTCTAACCAATCCAATGCTCTCGTTAATGCTCTAGTATTAATGTTTAGTTCCCTTTGGATTACTGACTTTGCTGTATGCATAGTTTCGTATTTCCAATCGTAATTTCTGCAAAGATACAGATACACTTTAAAGATGTTTTCATCTGGAAATCCAAGAGATACTTTTGAAAAAAGTTTAGTTTGTACAATAAATTGCTTATCTGAGATTATATGTTTCATATTGACCACCTAATTTATATTTAAGTATTTTTAAATAATACTTATTTTTAAATTGTATTTATACTACCAAGATGGTATAATTTTGTAAAGAGATTAGTACTGAGGAGGCGTATCATGCAGACTATAAATTCCATTGAATTCAATATTTTAAAAGCAAGTAGTTTAGGAGAAAGAATTAAATTTTTAAGACAAAAATTACAAGAAGAACCTACGTTAAAAGATTACACAGTGAAAGAAATAGCAAAAAGAATCGATATCCCATTTCAGACTTTAACGTCAGTTGAAAGAGG